>JBDTSD010000186.1:0-7928 GCA_039931355.1 Ginsengibacter sp. | reverse complement strand
AATCGGGCATTTTGATGAGAATTCAAATGGCTTGTAACCGCGTTTTGCCCTTTTTTACTTTTTAAATAAACTGTGACCGGGCGAGTTATTATAAGCGTTTACGCATTCAAAAAATAAGGAAAATCTTCTTCTTCAAGAGTACATGTTGCTTTCTGGACTGGAGCTGATCAATGAAGCAACTTATGAAATTCATCAGGAAATCATTTTTTAAATTGATTAAAGCCATTAATCCATACTCCAATGCGGAAGCCCTGCTATACAAGGTATCGAAATGCAGGTTTGATTTTTTTTTGAGTAGGTTTACATTTAAAAAAACTTGCAGCGACAGTTTACTATATTATACTTGGCGCTACTATTTTTCCCCTTACTGATATGCGCCCAGCAGCAGAATTTCATATTTCAACATTTAACAACAAAAGAAGGATTGGCTTCTGATGTAACAACATTCTTTTCAAGAATTCAAAGGTTTCAATCCTCCTTATTTTTGTATTTTCGTATCGCTTGCTTTTATTTTCTAAAGCTGCTGTAACTAGTGTTACTTAAACCACTTTCATGAATATTTTTCATGCACATATATTCAAAAATATTTTTTCAAAACATAAAATTATACTCCTGATTGTTGCCAGTAGATTCATTTTTTGTTTTTCAATCAATGCGCAGGACAGGCAATATATGCTTAACAATAGTGTGGGTTTTACTACGGCTGATAATTTGGGAAAAACACCAGAGGAGGGTACTATAAGTTTTAATGCAATGTTTACCTCAAAAGAACGGTTTATGGATGCATTTACAACTGGTTCTTTAACAGGTTTTTCCGGCGGCTTAAATGCCATACGGTTTGAATTTGCGCCCTCGCTAAGAACCAGTAGTGGTTTTAATGTTTGCATTGGTGATAAAAATTCTAATGAATTAAATCATGGCAATCAATATAATTATTTAACGCCTTCTGAAATAAATCTTAACACCTGGTATCATTTTGCGTTCACATGGAATATGAAGGCAAACAATGCAAAAGGTTATGTAAACGGAAAAGAGGTTTTTAATTATACAACTACTTTCTGGCCTGATTATTTTTCAAGTATAATTATAGGAGCGGGTTTTGATACAACAAGAAAATGGAGTGGCGGCCTCGACCAAATCTTAATTTGGAAAAAAGAATTAACAAAAAAAGAAATTGAACGACTCGAACCAGGAAACATTAATTTTTATGATCCTGAGCTGATTTTTAATGCGGCTGATTATGCAAAATCGCAGAGTGTTTTAGGTATACAGGCAACTTGTTTTTGCCAGGATAGCAAAGGGTTTATATGGATAGGTACTACTGCCGGCTTAAGGAAATTTGACGGCGTGAACTACCGGTATTTCACCGCGAATCTTCAAAAGAAAGATGCCTTGCATTCCAATTATATCGCTTCAGTTTTTGAAGATAGCCATAAGCGATTATGGGTTGGTACCTATGATGATGGCATTTATTTATTAGACCGTTTAACGGATAAGTTTTTTCCGTATAAATACACTTCTTCAAAAGAAAAGAAAACTATTACAAATATTGGAGAAGATAACCAGAAAAAATTATGGATAAAAACAGGTAAAGGTTTTTATACTCTTAATGAGACAACTAACAGTTTTGAAATAAATAACAATATTGAAGAAGGATTTTATAAAAAATTCGGTTCAGCTTTTAAAGATGAAAATGGAAATTTTTGGTGTGTATCAAAAGAAGGGTTGAAATTTTATAATACCAATTTAAAAAAAGAGTACGACAGTATCAATAACCCTGAAAAAATTCCTATTCTTAATATCTCTTCTATACAATCAATAACAACTGACAAGCAAAATAATCTTTGGGCATGTGACGGACTAAAGCCGCTGGTTTATAAATACAATATCGGCACCAAAAAGATAAATATTTATTCTTTCCCAAATGATCTTGAAATGGATAATAAAAGAAAAGTTGGAAAAATTTCTTCAGGGAAAATTTTAGCTGATAAATACGATAATATCTGGCTTTCATTACCAGGAATTGGATTATCAAAATTTAATAATAGCAGCAATAAATTTTCGATAGCAGTTAAAGACAATAATAGTTATGGGTTTTATGATTCCTTTTTTGTAAACAGAACTAATAGCTATCCAATGCTCCGGGACAATGAAGGAAATTTGTGGGTAGGTGGCTTTACAAACTTTATTTTTTTTCACCCTGTCCCGGTATCGGCATCAATACATCCTGCTGATGTCACTATAACCTCAATTGAATCATTTGATGAACAACTTTATGTGAATCCACAAAAAATTACAATGGATTCTTCCCCTGCTAATAAATTATCTTTTCATATAAAGCAAGGCAAGCTGTTCAACATACAATTTGCCTCTCTGCAATATAGCCATGCAGACAAAACAGTATACCATCTGAAAATGCAGGGTTATGACAGTGCCTGGGTTGATCCGACCGTTGATAAAATGGCCACTTATATAAGGCTCCCTGAAGGACATTATTTTTTTCGGGTGAAATGCGAAAATCAGTTTGGCATTGCTTGTGAAAACGAAACCGTTGTAGAAATATTTGTTGATCCTCCTTATTGGCAAACATGGTGGGCATACAGTTTATATGTACTAGTGACTGGCGGAATTATCTATGCTATCTATTATAAACGTGTTCAGCAGCTAAGAAAAAAGCAGGCAGCGCAACTTAGCCTGATGATTGCCACACAGGAACAGGAACGCAAACGCATTTCAAGAGATCTGCATGATGATGTTGGTACCAGGCTTTCGGCATTAAAACTTTTTTTATCATCATTGCACGAAAAAGCGGTTGAAACGAATAACGAAGAAATAAAAAGACTCGCTGCAAATTCAGAATTGTTTGTAAAAGAAACCATTAAAGATGTTCGCGAATTATTATTAAATCTAAGCCCTTCTGTGCTGGAAGAGTTTGGATACACAATCGCTGTTGAAGGATTAATTAATAAAATAAACGAAACAAAACAAATTCATTTCAGCCTTGTAGTTTTTGGTATGAAAGAACGCTTAAAAAAAGAATATGAACTTGCTTTGTACCGCATTACACAAGAGCTTATCAACAATGTATTAAAACATGCAGAAGCAAAAAATGTGTCATTGCAAATTGGTAAACGCGATAACAAAATTATATTAATGTTAGAAGATGATGGAAAGGGATTTGATATAACTGCACATAAGGATGGTTATGGATTACATAACTTGGATGCCCGTACCAAACTATTGCAGGGAACTTTGACAATTGATTCGCAACCGGGTCAAGGAACCAGTGTGCTGATTGAAATACCAGATAATTTTAACTGACTGTAATGCCGTATGAAATAACGATAGACTTGCTGATTGCTGATGACCACCAGCTCATTACTGACGGGCTTTATCAAATATTGCAGGGTGAAAAACTGGTTGGTACAATACATACCGCAAAAAACGGTAGGGAAGCTGTGGATAAAGCATTAGCTGAAAATATTGATTGTATAATTATGGATATTAATATGCCTGAACTGAATGGGCTCGAAGCTGCAAAACTTATAAAAAAAGAAAAACCGCAAATAAAAATAATCGTGGTTAGCATGTTGTGTGAACCATCTGTAGTAAGCAAAATGCTGAAGGCGGGCGCTGATGCATTTATCAACAAAGATACCGGCAAAGCAGAGCTTTTAAAAGCAATAGATAAAGTGATGCACAACGAAACATACATCAGCCCGGAGATTTCAAATAATTTATTCCGTCACCTTAATGATAACAATGTAAAAATTGCAGATCATGAAAATCATCTCACAAAAAGAGAACTTGAGATAATCCGCCTTATAGCTGATGGGCTTACCAATAACGAAATAGCTGCCAGGCTTTTTCTGAGCAACGTAACAGTAAATACGCATAGAAAAAATATGCTTGCCAAACTGCAGTTAAAGAATACCGCCTCTCTTGTAAAATACGCTGCAGAAAATAAGCTGTTGTAGTTTTTAATACCTTACTTATTACCCCCATCTACACCAAAAGGTGTATATGAAAATTACACTTTTAAGTGTATTGTATTTGTGTTGCCTATACTTCAATTTTGATAAGAATATTTTAAGCCGCTATTTTAATCATTTCTTCTAATTGCCAATAACAAAATGGAATTTAAAAAAGAGGAACTGGTAGATCGTGAAATAGAGATCGCCGGTTTACTTATCCATAATATTTCATTGAATCAAATTGCTGAAACAACAGGATTAAGCAAAAAGCTTTTAACGGCGCATGTAAAAAATATGATGCAAAAAATAAAAGCAAATGATATGAACGAACTAATACAATTATTGAAAATAAAATTAAGTGGGTAATATAGACGGGGTAAAGTTTTATACCTAATGTTTAAAAATACTTACTCAAAAAGTAATTACACAATAATTAAATAAAAACAATATGAAACATAAAATTTAACTATAAAACTTATTCAATATAGCAGTATAAAATTTATTTTATTAATCTATGAATAAAACTATATGACATTACTTACAATTGGCGAAACAACTCATTTCAATCTTGTTTATGACGATCGCTACCCTATTGATGCCGCAATCGTTGCTATGGCAATCCTTAATTCGTGTGAAAAAGATCTTTTTAAACTTGCTGCTTACATGCCTTATGCAGCTGGATTTGGGCAAGATCCATTCATTCCACCGAGGCATAAAATAGATGTACAGGTAATAAATGATCCCGCCGGACCAGCTTTTTCATCAGCTGATAACAATGGATTTGGTCCGGGCCGTGTAAGCAGGATTCGGGTTAATCCATTTTCAAATCCCGGGGTTAGAATAACAGATGACTTTGCCAACTTTGTTTTTGTGGCGGAAATGGCAGAAATTCTTATGGTTATGTATGGCTGGGATGCAGGCTCAAGTCAAGGGGAGGCGTTATCCCGAGTTATGGCAGAGGAGCTTTATCCGAAATCGGGATCAAATTGGGTCAATGCATGGCTGGGGTTTGGAGAACCACGGCCCGACTTCATTAGTAAAAATGAATTATCCTTACCTAATACATTTGTTCGAGGAGACCTTGACCCCATAGCATATGGATGTGGTATTCTTTTTATTTACTTCCTGAGATATCAATTAGGGTATGGGTACGATAAGATTTGCGGAGCTGGCGGAACACTTTTATCTGAACGCTACCGTCATTTAACAGGTCAAAATGATAACCCTGTATTACAAGTTGAGAACCTAATTAACAAGCATTTTGGCAAAGGGCCTTTAAATCTGCCAACAAATAATCCATTTCCCCTTTTGGAAGGAAATGATCGAAAAATAATTTTGAATTTTGGAAAAACAACGTTATTCCAATTATTCCTTTTACAAGCTGGGATAGCACGCTTAAGAGCCTTTTTTAACTGTCCTGTCAAAGAGTACCCGTATGAAGAATATGCATTTACAGTTACGCACAGGATTACGGCGTCAACTTTAGGAATTGGGTTTTCTAGCTTTCAATGGAAAATAAACGGATTAAGTTTGTTCCTTGCAGAAGAAAAAGATGTTTCGGTAGTGGCAACAGTTTCTATTCCCAATCCTCAAAGCCCAAACCAACCTGTCAAACAAAGTAGAAATTTTAGGTTTGATTATAAGGTTTCCACAGATTATACCAGCGGTTCTAACACTAGTATTCTTGATATCACAAGTGTGAATTTTGAAGGAGATTATGATATTGATATATCAGTTGAAGCTGACGAATTATTGACTCCTTCGACGCCTGTTACAGTTACTCAAAATATAATTTTTTCCACGAGAGTGATATCTTTTGGTGGATCCTACCAAACCGATCTTGAAAATTGTAAAAAAGAATTTGAAAAATCAATTAGTCAGAAAATGCATGGTCTTCAAAAAAGTATAATCATTCTGAAAACTCTCCCCGACCCACCCCAACCAGGATATGTCGTACGACTTGCCAAAGAACTATATCACATTCAAAACGAAATATACACTGTTGCAACGGAAGACGAGGAATTAGCCAAAGACATTTCAAAATACATTTTCTCTGAGACTAAAATTCCAGATGATATTTTTCTGCCTATAATGCAAAAAATAGAAACAAATGAAATAAATAGTTTGATAAAACTATTAGAGATGAAATTGAAACAAGTTTAAATAAAAAGAAAAAATATACCCTTCTATTAACAATAAGGATAGAATAATTACATGCTTTCAAAGATATTCCGCTGCAAAACAAAAACAGTGTTACTGCTGTTTGCAGGCACATTTTTTTTGCAAATAAAAATAGAAGCACAATCAACCATTCATGGTAGTGTTGCATTGTCAGATAACGCACCTGCTGCAAATGCAAGCGCATTGCTGCTTCGCGCAAAAGATACTTCACTCATAAAAGCAATAGTATGTGATAAGGACGGTGCTTATCATTTTAATAATGTGGTAAATGGTGATTACATTATCGCTGCAAGTTTTTCGGGTTACAAACAAGTTTACAGCAATATATTTTCTATACATACAAATGGTAATTCAACGATTGATGCTATTACACTCACTGAACAAACCAGTGTATTAAAGGATGTTACTGTTACTGCAAAAAAGCCTTTTCTTGAACAGAAGATTGATCGCATGGTAATCAATGTTGCCAACAGCATTACTTCTTCAGGCAATACAGCGTTGGAAATATTAGAACGATCGCCAGGGGTGATAGTAGATCATCAGAATAACGTTATTTCTATGAATGGCAAAGACGGTGTGGAGTTAATGATTAACGGTAAGTTGAGCCATGTGCCGGTGGCCACTGTGGTAGAAATGTTATCGGGCATGAGTTCAGGCAACATTGAAAAAATAGAACTTATCACCACGCCGCCTGCCAGTTTTGATGCAGCCGGAAATGCAGGCTACATCAATATTGTATTGAAAGAGAACAATAATATTGGCACAAATGGATCCTATAACTTAACGGCGGGTTATGGCAAAGGATTAAAGACTGCTGCTGGTATCAATTTCAATCATAGGGAAGATAAAGTGAATATCTATGGCGATGTCTCTTATTCACGTGAGATAAAGCCGTTCCTGGTTGAGGAATATAGCAAAATACGGAATGACGGAAATGTTTTTGAAAAGTATGTCAATACTGACCGCACTGACACAACAATACAAATAAATGCAAGGCTGGGCTTAGACTATCAACTTACTAAACGAACCGTAGCGGGCATATTAATTACCGGCGATACCAGGCATTACACACAGGGTGAGCATAATCAGAGTTCACTGTTTAAAAATCAAGCACCTGATACATTAACTACTTATGCAAATCGTGAGTTGAACGATTGGACAAATTTTGGAATTAACTTAAATGCCAACCATAATTTTGACGGGAATACAAGCCTGGTAATGAACCTTGATTATTTTCATTACAAGAATAATCAACCCGTAAATTATTTTGCATCTAACTATGATGGTCTTGGAAATTTTGTTTATGACCTGGCAACCCGGAGCGGAAAAATTACTTTTATTAATTTTTGGGTCGGAGCTTTAGATTACAATGGCAAATTGGGAAAGAAAATAAGCGTAGAAAGTGGTGTAAAACAAACTGTGTCAGGATTTAAAAATGATGTAAGTTTTGAAACGCTAAATCAACCTACATGGATAAAGGATAACGCACTCTCAGCAAAATATAAACTGAACGAAAATTATTCGGCCGCTTATGTTTCTTTTGATGTGGTTGTGAATGACAAGACGGAAGCAAAGTTGGGTTTGCGATATGAATACACCAATTCAAACCTGGGAACCGAGACTACAAAAAATGTAGTCGACCGGCATTACGGCAATCTTTTTCCAACCCTGTTCCTGTCACATACTTTAGACGAAAACAATAAAATTAATTTTTCATTTAACACCCGCATCAACAGGCCGGCCTTTACTGACCTTGCGCCCTTTACTTATTAT
>JBDTSD010000185.1:0-7982 GCA_039931355.1 Ginsengibacter sp. | reverse complement strand
TTAAAAGCGTGTGCGCTTTACCGTGATGGTTCAAAGTTATCACAACCATTGAGTAATAAAAGCGATAAGAAAAAGAAATCAATCGATAGCGAGGTACAGGACGTTACTGCTGAGGAAAAAGAAACAAACATGGTTGATATGAGCCAGCTTACAGTTGAAGACTTGCTGGAAGAAATGAATAAGCGGGTTCAAAATAGCGCGGACACCGGGCTAAAACGCCAACTGGCAATGATTGTAGAGCGCAGGGCCTTACCGGCTAAACGCAGGGGATTTACACAAAAAGCCAAAATAAACGGGCAGGCGTTGTTTCTGCGAACCGGCGAATACAATGATGGCACTTTAGGGGAAATCTTTATTGACATGGCAAAGGAAGGCGCTACTATGCGTAGTATGCTTAACTGTTTTGCCATATCTATTTCTATTGGTTTACAGTATGGCGTTCCTTTGGAAGAATTTGTAGAAAAGTTTGTGTTTACAAGGTTTGAGCCATCAGGAATGGTTGACCATCCCAATATTAAAACAACTACGTCTATTATTGATTTCATGTTCCGTTCACTGGCATATGAATACCTTGGACGAAACGATCTTGTGCATGTTCTTGATAAACCTGAGGTGGAGAATTTAGGAAATGAGCCGTGGGATCAAAATACTCCGACAATAGGCGATAGAAAACCGGAACTCAGTGAAGTAAGGGTAATTGGCTCCTCTAATAGTAAGGTGCAACCGCACAAAGTTCCCCGAAACGAAAATGCTAAAAAAGCAAGTCCTGGTTTTGATGCTGTGAACGCTGCTGCTAAGAATATGCAAAGTGATGCGCCGGCCTGTAATACCTGCGGGCACATTACCATTCGCAGCGGCACTTGCTACAAGTGTTTGAACTGTGGGAATAGTATGGGATGCAGTTAAAATCTATTTTTAAGTATATTATAAAAGCCACTTACTAAGGTGGCTTTTATGTTTTTTTGGATGGATATTTTATAAACTGAATGTTCAGATGTTTGTTAATTAAGTGCAACTGTTTTAAAGTGTAACCCATCATTATGGGATAAAAATGCTTTGCTGTATTTAGTATAAAATATCAGGAATGCGTTTATAATTATTTAAAATATAAAATCTATTTTCACTAAAAAATTATTCAAATGAAAAAATTCTTTCTATCAGTTATTGCTTTAACGGTTGCATCTTTTGTTTTTGCACAGGATCAAACGGCAGATGAAATAGTAAACAAATATGTGGATGCCATCGGTGGCAAAGAAGCATGGGGTAAAGTGAATTCTGTTGTTATGGCCGGCACGATGAAGATACAAGGCACCGATATAGGGCTGGTTTTGACAACCCTTGATAAAAAAGGAATGCGGCAGGATATTTCAGTAAACGGCATGTCAGGATACCAGATCATTACGCCCACTGCCGGTTGGAACTTTATGCCTTTCAATGGTCAGAAGGAGCCGGAACCTGTAACAGCCGATGATTTGAAGGAGTCACAGGAACAATTGGATGTGCAGGGAAATCTTATTAATTATAAAGAAAAAGGCCACACTATTGAATCGCTGGGGACAGATGATGTAGATGGTGTAGATGCTTTTAAGTTGAAAGAAACATTAAAAAGCGGAAAAGTTGAAACGATTTACATTGATCCTTCAACCTATTATATAATAAGGGTTGTTACCAAGCAAAAGGCAAACGGAGCTGAACAGGAGATCACAACAGACCTTAGCAACTATCAAAAATTACCCGAAGGAATAGTAGTGCCTATGTCAGTAAAGCTTCCTTTCGGCCAAATGACTGTCACAAAAGTTGAGGTGAATAAAGATGTAGATGAAAAAATATTCGAACCATCCAAATCATAATTTTTTTTATAAGCCCGGATTCTAATCCGGGTTTTTTGTTTATTAATTACCAAAACTATCAAATGAAAAAGCTGCTCATTTCACTACTGTGTATTGTTACGATAAATGCTCTGCAGGCACAAATTTCTTCTGCCACTTTTGGAACAATGGAAGCACGCTGGCTTGGCCCTGGTACCACAAGCGGGCGCATTACTGCGATAGACGGAAGCAACGCAGATGGAAAAACAATTTATGTAGGCACTGCCGGAGGAGGAGTTTGGAAAACAACGAACGCAGGCGCTTCTTTCAAACCTGTGTTTGATAAATATTGCCAGTCAATCGGCGCTATTGCAATAGATCAAAAAAATCCAGCAACCGTTTTTGCGGGCACAGGTGAGAGCAATATGCGCAACACTGTTTCTATCGGCAACGGTTTATACATGACGACTGATGCCGGTGATAATTGGAAAAAAGTAGGATTGGATAGTACAGAGCATATAGCTAAAATCGTAGTTGATCCTAAAAATTCTAATAATATTTATGTAGCAGCGCCGGGGCCTTTATGGAGCGACAGTAAAAATCGTGGGCTGTATAAGTCAGAAGATGGAGGAAAAACATGGAACAACATTTTATATATAAATGAAAAAGCTGGATGTGCAGATGTAGCGGTTGACCCGGAGAATCCAGATATCGTCTATGCGTCCACGTGGGAATTCAGGCGCTATCCGTATGCTTTTAATTCCGGTGGCGCAGGTAGTGGTATGTGGAAAAGTACCAATGGTGGTAAAACCTGGAAAGAATTAAAAAACGGATTGCCCGCAAAGCCTTTTGGAAGAATAGCTTTTGCGGTGGCGCCTACTGCACCCAAAAATTTATTGGCCATTGTAGAAACAGCCGCGACTGGCCTGTATATTTCGAGTGACGGCGGAGAGTCGTGGAAGAAACAAAGTGCCACTTCAAATGTTGAGGCAAGGCCATTTTATTTTAGTGCAATACAAATAGATCCCAAAGATCCCAAACGCGTTTACCGGCCTGCTTACACCTTTTCTTATTCTTCAGATGGCGGTTATTCATTTGCAGATGCGACAGGAGATGGCGCACCGCTGCACAGTGATATGCATGCGCTCTGGATAAATCCTAATAATACCAACCAAATGTATGTGGGCACAGATGGAGGTGTTTATTTAAGCCTTGACAAAGGTGTTACCTGGATGTTTCTTCCTGGTTTGCCTGTCGGCCAATTTTACCATGTTGCATTTGATAATGAAACTCCCTATAATGTAATGGGCGGTCTGCAGGATAATGGGAGCTGGCTGGCACCATCTGCTACTCCGGGAGGTATAACCAATGCGAATTGGATGAATTTGTTTGGTGGTGATGGATTTTGGGTACAGCCTGACCCAACTGATCCCGATATAGTATATGCTGAAGCCCAGGGTGCAACTGTTGCACGGATCAATAAAAAAACAACGAAGAGTATAGATATCCAGCCGAAGCAAAATGAAGGCGAAGAAAAATTGAGGTTCAACTGGAACTCACCATTAGTTTTGGGCGTTGCCAATAAGAAAAATTTGTACATCGCTTCCCAATTTTTATATAAATCAACCAACCAGGGAAAAGATTGGCAAAGAATTTCACCGGATCTTACTACCAACGATAAAAATAAACAGAAGCAGGAAGAAAGTGGTGGCTTAAGTGCGGATAATACTTCAGCAGAAAATCACTGTACGATATTCACCATTTCCGAATCACCAAATGATGAAAAAACAATTTGGGTAGGTACTGATGACGGCAATCTGCAATACACAATTGATGGTGGCAAAAACTGGACAAATGTTTCTAAAAATTATGTGGCCGCGGGTATTCCTTCGCAAACATGGGTCAGCAGTATTGAACTTTCAAAATACGATAAGAATACGCTGTACGTGACGTTTGATAATCACATGTATGGAGATCATAAAACCTACCTGGCGAAGTCAACAGATATGGGTAAAACATGGCAAAGGCTGAACAGCACTGAGTTTACAGGATTTGCCCATAAAATAAAGGAAGATATTGTAAATAAAGATTTGCTTTTTCTGGGCATAGAGATGGGCTTATTTGCCACGGTGAACGGTGGTGAAAGCTGGTTTAGGATGAAGAACCATATTCCTGAGTATGCCATGGTAAGAGATATACAGATTAATCCAAAAACAAATGACCTGATATTAGCCACACATGGCAGGGGAATAATGATAGTGGATAATATTACACCGATCAGGAGCCTTACAAAAGATGTTATTAGTAAAGATGTAGACATTTTTGAAAATAAGCCGATCGTTTTAACTAATGGAGACTTTGGTGGTGGTGGCCTGGAAGTTCAGGGCGGATGGGACGCTTCAAACCCGGCATCTGTGCCCCCGGTTCAGTACTATCTAAAAGATAAAATAAATTCTGATGTTCAGGTAGCTATATACGATGCTGATAACAAATTGGTACAAACATTCCCGGCCACTAACAGGAAAGGTATAAATAAAGCTTACTGGAACTTGCGCATGACGCCACCTAAAACGGCTACAGGCGGAACTAAGATGGATTATGGCGGCTTTATAGCGCCAATGGTTTTACCGGGAACATATACTGTGAAACTTAAGATCGGTGATAAAGAATATTCTTCGCCTCTTACGCTTGTTCATAATAGTGCTGATAAAAATTTTACGCTGGATGATAGAAAACTACAGTTCAAAACCGCTATGGAATTATACAACCTGCATGGGCAACTTGCCACTTTAGTGGATAGTATAAATGCAAGGCAAAAGATGATAAAGGAGCAATTAGTAGTGCTAAATGATAATAAGGCGAAAACTATTTTAAATGGTTATAATTCGGAGCTCGAAACATTAAGAGCATCGCTTCTCTCTACAACACAAACTTCTATTTTTTCAGACGAGGAGCGGTTAAGAGAAAAAATTACCAATGTATATTCGGCAGTATGCCTGCAGGAAGCAGCACCATCTAATTCACAACTTGCCAATGTTTCCTTTTTGCAAAAAGAAGTAAAATCTGCTGAGCAGAAACACAAAAGCATTGACGAAAAATATATGGCGAAGGCAAAAGAATTACAGCAAAAATATGAGAACAGCATCAAGCTGAAATCAAAAGTTAACAAAGACGATATCAATAAGTGAAGTCGCTATTATTAGCGCTTTCCGGTGAATAAGAAATTAATATATACCTGCATTAGTGCACATCGTACATTTGTTCAGTATGACTTCTTCTTACTTTACGTATAGTAAACCCAAAGTATTGCAGGCACTACGTTATCATTTTATTACGCGGAAAGAAATAAAAGTGATGATCATACTGGTAAATCTTTTTGCCATTTTTGCCGCTGCACTTTATTTCGCCAAAAAGGTTTCTGCTTATGCATTCTTGGGAAGCTCAGTGCTGTGGTTTAGCCTGATGATTTCTTTCTGGTATATTTTACCTGCAATTATCTACCGCAAAGCGGCCACTTTTAAAGACTCGTTCAAAGTGGCATTTGAAGATCTGCACATGTTTATAGAAAATGAACGGGGAAGCCGGAGTTGGCCCTGGTCAGCATTTAGTGCTATGCTTGAGAGCCCGCATTTTTTTCATTTATATTTTAATAGCCGTTCTTTTTTTCTTATTCCAAAAGATGCATTTGAGGATGAAAGCCTGTATGCGGCAAGACAAATGCTAAAAGATAAAATAAGAAATTAAATAAGAACAAGCAATCGGCAAAAGTGAGATGTCATTCTGTACATAGCACATTACTAAAACAATTTCTTCTCCATAATATAATGCGGAATAGCTAACTCGAGAAACTGAGAGCCGATTGTTTTATAGCCAACTTTTTTATAAAAACCTATTGCGGTAAGCCTTGCATGCATGATTACCTTTTTATAGCCGGAATCTCTTGCAACATTTTCCGCGAAGTTCAGCATTGCGGCGCCTATTCCCTTTCCCTGCAAATTATTTTGAACAGCCATTTGGCGAAGACGGACACAGTCTTTATCTAACCTTGTAAGAAGGCAGCAACCCAGCATTTTTTCTTCCTCAAAGGCCCCAATAAGAATATCATTTTTTTCTTTATCAAGTTCATCGGCTTCAAATTCAAGGTTCAAAGGCTTGCGCAAAAGCTCGTGTCGCAAATTAATCATTTGCCTGTATTCTTCTGTACCATGATCAATTTGCTTAATTGGCATAAAAGGTTTTAGATGAGGGTTAAAATGCAATTTAAATATACAATTTTATTTGGTCGCAAAGAATCTGTGCAATGTAAAATCAAATTATTCAAAAGCGAAAATGTCTATGGCAAATTGTGCAATATTTTATTTATTAAAAAAATATTTACCCAACCTTTTGCAAAACATATTAATGTTTAAAATACAGAATACGTGGCATTTCCAAATAATTTTAAAGGCAAAATAGCCTGCCGAGTTATTAATTTTTTTTTATTGCAAAAAGTATATTTTTGTAGCCGTATTAACTAAATTTTACAATCATGCAAGACATTGCAACAAGAGTTAAAAAAATCATTGTTGACAAATTAGGAGTTGACGAAGCTGAAGTTACACCCGAGGCTTCTTTTACTAACGATTTAGGTGCAGACAGTTTAGATACCGTTGAATTAATCATGGAATTTGAAAAAGAATTTAATATTTCTATTCCTGATGAGCAGGCCGAAACCATTACTACGGTTGGCCAGGCAGTAGCATACCTTGAAGAGCATGCTAAGTAATCATCGTATTTTAACATCGCAGGCAAGCTTATGGAATTAAAACGAGTAGTTGTTACAGGATTGGGAGCCATAACGCCTTTAGGTAAATCTGTCCCGGAATACTGGGATGGTTTAGTTAAAGGCGTATCTGGCGCTGATACTATTCAGCAGTTCGATAGTGCAAAGTTTAAGACCAGGTTTGCCTGCGAAGTTAAAGATTTCGACCCCTTACTTTACTTTGACAGAAAGGAAGCGCGTAAGCTTGACAGGTTCACACAATTTGCTCTTATTGCAAGCGATGAAGCTGTTAAGGATGCAAATATCAGCAAAGACAACGTTGACCAGGACCGTGTCGGCGTCATCTTCGCCAGTGGCATTGGCGGCATCACGACCTTCCAGGATGATGTTATGGAATTTGCCCGCGGCGATGGTACTCCGCGCTTTAATCCCTTCTTTATTCCCAAAATGATTTTAGATATTGGTGCCGGGCAAATATCCATGAGATATGGTTTCCGTGGTCCAAACTTCGCTGTTGTAAGTGCTTGCGCAAGCAGTACCAATGCAATTATTGACGCGTATGATAATATTCGTTTAGGCAAGGCCGATATAATACTATGCGGCGGCAGCGAAGCGGTAATTTGTGAAGCGGGCGTTGGTGGCTTTAATGCAATGAAGGCATTAAGCGAAAGAAATGATGATCCCCAAACTGCATCGCGGCCATTTGATAAAGATCGGGATGGCTTTGTAATGGGTGAAGCAGCCGGCGTGCTTGTGCTTGAAGACCTGGAGCATGCTCTTGCCAGGGGCGCAAAAATTTATTGTGAAATTGCAGGCGGAGGTGCTACCGCAGATGCATATCATATTACAGCTCCACATCCGGATGGCCTCGGCGCTAAAAATGTAATGCATGCGGCACTTAAAGATGCGGGTATGAAACCTGAGGACATTGACTACATTAACGTACACGGTACTTCCACACCACTTGGTGATATCGCGGAAACAAAAGCAATTCTTAATGTATTTGGTGACAAGGCTTACGATTTGAATATCAGCTCAACAAAATCCATGACAGGCCATTGCCTTGGTGCAGCGGGCGTTGTGGAAGCCCTTGCATGTATCTTGGCCGTTACAAAAAATATTATACCACCTACCATCAATCATTTTACCGACGATCCGGAGCTTGATCCAAAACTTAATTTCACTTTCAACCAATCGCAGGAAAAAGAAGTAAATGCGGCGCTTAGCAATACTTTTGGTTTTGGTGGTCATAACGCTTCTGTTATAATTAAGAAATACAAAAACTAAGTTTCACCGATAAATTTTTTTAATATGGAAGCCTCTGAAAATGTCTCCCGTTCAGAAATCAAAAATTTTCTTGTTCGCCGTCTTGGCGAGAAAGAAGCCGATGAAATAATGGTGTATATTGATGA
>JBDTSD010000184.1:0-7998 GCA_039931355.1 Ginsengibacter sp. | reverse complement strand
GTTTTGCAAAATCTGCAATTCATTATTTAATATTTAATCCTTCAAAAAAACTATTCAACAAGGGGTGATTATTATCTCTCTCAGAAATATTTGTTACGGACGCAGGCCATTCAATACCGATCATGCTATCATCATATCTTATTCCTCCTTCAAAGCCGGGAGTGTAAAGCGCTGTGTGATTGTAAATAAGTTGGCAATTATCCGTCATCGTTTGAAAACCATGCGCAAAACCTTCCGGTATGTAGATCATTTTTTTATTCTCAGCGGATAATTCAATTCCAAACCATTTTAAAAAAGTATCCGACGTTTTACGCAAATCTACAATAACATCAAAAACACTTCCGGCGATACACCTTACTAATTTAATTTCTGTATAAGGCATTTTTTGAAAATGCATGCCCCTGATAGTTCCAGCATCGTTTGTAAAAGAATGATTCATTTGTACCCATTCATCTTCGTGGCCGATTTTTTCAAATTCATCTTTACAAAATGTTCTTACAAACCAACCACGTGAATCTGCTATCGGAATAACATCCACTACGTAACTGCCTTTCAATCCTGTTGGTTCAAAATTCATAAGTCCTGGTAGATTTTTATTTGTTCCAAAGTAAAATCATATAAACTACCGGCAGCTTGTTTATACCAATCAATCGTCCATTGAATCGCAGTCGCGCTATCAAGCTTCGGATGCCATTGTAATTCTTTTTTTGCAAGATCAATATTCAGCTTTAATATACCTGCTTCATGCGGCTGGTTTTTCTCAGACACATCTATCCAGCTTCCGCTTCCCCAGTTTTCAATGGCAGCTTCCACCAGTTCCCCCACAGTTAGATGGTCATTAAGTTCCGGGCCAAAATTATATGCCGCAGATAATTTATGAGCATGACTGTTTATTAAACCTCCGGCTAATAAATACCCACCCAAAGGCTCCAGTACATGCTGCCATGGCCTGATAGCAGTTGGATTTCTTACCGGAATTTTTTCACCCGTT
The DNA here is from genome assembly GCA_039931355.1 of Ginsengibacter sp. Taxonomy (GTDB): domain Bacteria; phylum Bacteroidota; class Bacteroidia; order Chitinophagales; family Chitinophagaceae; genus Ginsengibacter. The sequence continues at coordinate 7,007 of JBDTSD010000184.1, read as the reverse complement.
TTCAAATGCTTTATAATATCGGGCACTATCCGGTCAGCACTAAAGTCGCCGCCGCCTATTACATTTCCTGCCCTTACGGTTGCCAAATATTTTTGTTGATCTTGATTTATTTCTTTGCTGAAAAATGATTTGGAAAATGATTGCACAACAATTTCGGCACAAGCTTTACTTGCACTATACGGATCATATCCGCCTAAGCGATCCCCTTCTTTGTATGCAATATGGTGTTCTTTATTTTCATACACTTTATCAGTAGTGACTATTATGATCGTGCATGTATGATCTGCTTTAACAACAGCTTCAAGCACATTAGCGGTACCCGTTACGTTAACGTCAAAAGTTTCAGAAGGAGAACTGTACGACCGGCGAACCAAAGCCTGTGCAGCCAGGTGGAATATAAAATCGGGCTTAAAATCAGAGATCTCTTTCGCAAGTTTTTCAAGGTTCCGGATATCTGCAATTATACTTTCGTGAGATACGAATGGCGAGATGATATTATAGATTGCTTCCTTATTTTCCGGCTCAAGCGCATATCCTTTTATTTCTGCACCAAGCTGATGGAGCCAGGTAATAAACCATGCGCCCTTAAAACCGGTATGCCCGGTTACAAAAACTTTTTTACCCTTATAAAAATTTTCAAGCGACTGTTGGTTTACCAGACTTTCCATTTAGCTTCATTATTTTTCCAAAGATCTTCTAATTCTATTTTATCTCTTAACGCATCCATGCATTTCCAAAAACCATGATGCCGGTATGCTATCAATTGCTTGTCGTTAGTGAGCTTCTCAAGCGGCTCTTCTTCCCACATTACATCCAACATATCACCTTCCAAATAATTGAAAACTTCCGGCTTCAAAACAAAAAAGCCACCATTGATCCATTTACTTTCGTCTTTTGCTTTTTCCCTAAATGATAAAACTTCGCCGTCCTTTCCGAGATCCATACCGCCAAACCTTGCATCGAGTTGCACAGAAGTGACGGTAGCAATTTTATTATGTGTTTTATGAAACGCAAGTAGCGCCTGCAAATCCACGTCGCACACGCCATCGCCGTATGTTAACATGAAGTCTTCATCGCCAATGTACTTCTGCACTTGCTTTAGCCTCCCGGCAGTTTTTGTATCAAGACCAGTTTCCACAAGCGTCACTTTAAATTCCTCGGCATTTGTATCATGTACTTCTACTTTATTGCTTCCCAACTCTATAGTGATATCAGAATTGTGCAAAAAATAATGCATAAAATATTCCTTGATCATATAGCCCTTATAACCGAGACAAATAATAAATTCATTGAAGCCAAAATGGCTATAAATTTTCATAATGTGCCAGAGGATAGGCTTCCCCCCCACTTCAACCATCGGCTTCGGCCGCGTACCCGTTTCCTCGCTAATTCTTGTTCCCAGCCCTCCGGCAAAAATTACTACTTTCATAAATTCACTTTGAAATATGTTAGCTCAAAATTTTATACACAAGACTAATATCGTCAAACTACATCAACAATATTTGCAAAAGATGCCGCCTTTAATTTTTTCAAAAATAAAGCAAGCCCTTCTTTTTTTGATTCGTCTAAATTGTAGCTGATATATTTTGTATAATAATCCTTTAAATTAAAAACAGGATATAAATTCTCTTCCACCACGTCATCAATATTACTAAGACCTGCCAGGTTTGCTTTATTAAAAGCAGCAATAAAATCTTCATCAAGTTTCTTATTGCTTACCCATGCAGCAAACACAAAGGGAAGTCCTGTGTATTTTTCCCATTCCGCTCCGAGGTCATAAATGTAAGATGATTGCTTTCTTTGCTCCAAAGCCCTGTCTCCAATTACCAAAGCAGCCGTTGTTCCTGAAATCCGTGACTGATAGTTACCTGAAGTATCTTCAAATACAGGATCAATATGCCAATAATTTTTTATTAAAATCTTTAAAAGCTCTACTGAAGTCCTGCTCTGGTAATCTAACAATATCCGTTCTATTTTATCTAAAGGAGCTTCGCTGAAAAGGCATACGCTGGCAACTTCTCCCCTGCTTCCAATACAATAATCAGAGATAATATAATACTCTTTCATTTCAGGGATTATCGCCACAGGAACCAGCCCAACATCTATTTCATCGCTCAGCAACATGGATGCAATCTTTGATGGAAAATCTATTTTTAGTTCAATGCTTTCTGCCATCATTCCATGATCAAAACCGTACACCAACGGTTTTGTGTTTAAATAACTTACCGCTCCAACCCTTATTTTTCTTTGCAAACTGATTACTTTATTTTTGGCGCAAAATTAATGCAATGAAAATGATTCGACTCTCAATTTGCAGCATTTATTCAATCTACCTGCATGCAAAATGAATCTTTAAAAACAATTTCCCCCATTGATGGCCGCTATCATAGCCAACTCGCACACCTGGGCAGTTATTTTTCTGAATTTGCGTTGATTCAATACCGCCTGAAAGTAGAAATTGCCTATTTTATTTTTTTAGCCGAAAGAAAATTTTTTAAACTTGCTGCTACGCAAAAAAAACAGTTATTGGAAATAATCATTAGCTTCTCTATAGAAGATGCTGAGAAAATAAAAGAAACCGAAAAAATTACTAACCACGATGTAAAGGCTGTGGAATATTTCCTGAAGGAAAAGCTGAACAATCTTGGTCTGGAAAACCTGCAGGAATGGATTCATTTCGGGCTGACTTCACAGGACATTAATAATACCGCTTTCCCGCTTATGTGGAAAGACGCAATTGAGCATGAATACCTACCTTCCATTTTAAACTTGCAACATAAATTAGTTGCATTGGCAAGTGATTGGAAGGCTATTCCAATGCTTGCAAGAACGCATGGCCAGCCAGCGTCTCCTACGATGCTGGGTAAAGAAATAGTGGTATTTGTGGAACGGATAGAAAATCAAATTCAACAATTCAGCTACATTCCATTCACCGGAAAATTTGGTGGAGCCACGGGTAATTTCAATGCTCACTATGCGGCGTACCCGAAAACAGATTGGATTTCATTTGCAAATAAATTTCTGAAAGAAAAGCTGGGGGTTCAGCGCCAGCAACACACGACGCAGATAGAACATTACGATCTTCTTGCCGCACATTTCGATAATATAAAACGTATCAATACTATACTTATTGATCTTTGCAGAGATATGTGGTCTTATATAAGCATGGATTATTTTAAACAACAGATAAAAAAAGGAGAAGTCGGCAGCAGCGCTATGCCGCATAAGGTGAACCCGATAGATTTTGAAAACGCAGAGGGAAACCTTGGAATGGCCAATGCAATCTTTGAGCATCTTTCGGCGAAATTGCCCATATCAAGATTACAAAGAGACCTGACTGATTCAACAGTTTTAAGAAATATCGGTGTTCCTGTTGCACATACTATTCTCGCAATAAAATCGTTAGAAAAAGGGTTGAAAAAATTGATATTAAATGAACAAAAGATTAAAGCTGACCTTGATGATAATTGGGCTGTGGTCGCGGAGGCAATTCAAACTATTTTAAGAAGAGAAAATTATCCGAAACCTTACGAGGCTTTAAAGGAATTGACAAGAAGTAATGAAAAAATTACGATGGAATCTATTCATGAATTTATAAACGGCTTAAGCATTTCTTCATCAGTAAAAAAAGAATTAAAAAAAATAACACCCTATAATTATACCGGAATAGCAAGCTTCTGAAAGTTTATATTACATTAGCACATTACACCAACTACCAAAACCTAACATTATGAAAAATACCGTACTGGTATTTTTATTTTCTATTGCCTGTTCCCAATCGTTTTCACAAAACGTTACGGCAAGTTTTACAGCACCAGATACGGTTTGTATTAATTCGCCGGTTAATATTCAGAATAATTCACAGGGAGCCACTAATTATTTCTGGAACTTTTGTACTGCTAATATCAATCAACCACCGATAGGTACTAATCTTGGCAATGTTGGCGGTGCCTTAAACACTCCTGTATATATTGACTATGTTTTTACCAACGGTAACTATTATGGATTTGTGACCAATAATGCTCCCGGTGGGCTTTTACGACTGGATTTTGGCAATAGTTTGCTGAATACTCCAACTGTTACGAGCCTTGGAAACGTTGGTGGTGCAATTCCTAATAATACCGAAGGCGTGCAAATAGCCAACGACAATGGCAACTGGTACGTTTTGATTGTTGGTGGTCTAACCTCATCAGGCTCAATTCCGTCTTTAACAACGGTATCTCTTGGTGCAAATATTACAAACAATACTCCTACCGCAACTAACTGGGGCAATATTGGTAATCTAGCTTATCCCCATGATCTATATGTTTTTAATGATACCGGCCATTGGTATGGATTGACGGTAAACTACTCCAACAATACTATCACTCTTTTCGATCTCACTACTAATCTTTCAAATAAGCCTTCGGGCAAAAACCTTGGTAACGTAGGAAACTTAAGCGGGCCAACGGGTATCCAGGCAATAAATGACAACGGTAGTTGGCGTGTGTTCGTTACGAATGCAACAAGCTCAACTCTTACAAGGTTAGACTTTGGCTCCGCTTTAACCAACACACCAACCGGTGTAAACCTTGGAAATCCTAATAATGCATTTGTCACTTGTTGGGATATCTATATATTAAAATACTGCGGGGAAAGTGAAGCGTTTGTGATTAATGCAAATGGCAGTTATGATATTGTAAAGTTAGATTTCGGCAGTTCACTATTAAATACGCCGACTGCAGTCAGTTTAGGAAACCAGGGTAATCTTAATTTTCCACATTGCATTTCGAAATTATTCCGCGTAGGGCCAGATGTATTTAGCTTTATAACGAATGTAAATAACAATACACTGACCTTGTTGAATTTCAAAGGTTGTACTAATTCAAATGTGCCAAATTCAACTGCTAAGAATCCACCGCCTCCAACTTACGACAAGCCAGGCATTTATAATATTAATCTTACCGTAGATGATGGACTGCCTACACAAACATCATTTTGTAAACAAGTTGTGGTTCAGGATTGTGCAGTAGCAACCTGTGATGACTGGCTTTTAACTCCGTCAACGCCTTCTTATGTACAGGTAGGACAACTTAACATACCTGGAAATCAAATTACTATTGAGGCAACTATAAATAGAACGAGTCCATACAGCGGAGGTACTTTATATGCAGGTGATATTGTTTCAAAACATAATCAACCTTCTGATGTTAATTATTTACTACGCCCCAATGAGGCGGAAATTACAACGAATAACGGCTATTTTAGAACACCGGATATATGTGAAATAGAACTTAATAAAACGTACCATGTTGCTATGGTATATGATGGCAGCACACTTAAGTTTTACAGGAATGGTTTTTTAATGAGCCAGGTTGCAGCCACCGGCAACCTGTACCAAAATTTGTGGGAAACGAGAATTGGTTATTATCAGCCCGAATTTGTGAATACAAATTTTATTGGTTATATAAATGAGGTTAGAATTTGGAACGTTGCCCGAACGCAGTCAGAATTGCGGACTTATATGAATTCTTCTTTACCAAATCCAACAACACAAACTGGCTTATTGGCTTACTATACATTTAATGATCTTTTAAACAAACAGGGAAATCCTGCGTGGAATGGCACACTTGGTGGTAGTGCTTCAATTAATAATACAAACACCTCATGCAGTTTTATTGCTGATTCATGTACAATTCCGGTCAATGTTCCAACTATCATTAATGACTATACAGAAGTTTTAGATTTTGATATTTGCAAAAACGAATTAACTGTAGCTGACGCTTCCAAATACAATCCTGGTGATACTGTTTTATTAATTCAAATGAAGGGTGCTGTAATTGATTCAAGTAATACGGCATCTTTTGGTACTGTCACGAATTATAAAAACGCTGGTAATTATGAATTTAATATGATAAAGCAAAAAGCCGGAAATATATTGACTTTGTTAAACGGACTGGTAAAACAATATGATATACCAAATGGTAAAGTTCAGTTAGTAAGAGTTCCTTATTATACTACAGCCGATATAACGTCAACCCTGACATGCTTGCCCTGGGACGGAAGCAAAGGAGGAGTCCTTGTATTGAATGCAAAAAACACCATTAACCTTTCTGCCGACATCGATGTTTCCGGTAGAGGTTTTACTGGTGGTAAAAGCCCCAATCCGCATTCTTCGGTTTTATATTGCAATTACAATGAATTTTATTACCCAATTAATACGCCAGGCGCAGCCGAAAAAGGTGAATCAATTTCCGCTATCAGTTCCTCATTTTACTGGGGGAAAGGTTCTCCAGCAAATGGTGGCGGTGGCGGTAACGGACATAACTCAGGTGGCGGAGGAGGATCAAATGGAGGACAGGGAGGTTTTGGAGGTTATCAACTGGATGCTTGTGGAGGGGCAGCTATAGACAATCGCGGAATTGGAGGAAAAAATCTTTTATATAGCAACGTCTCTAATAAGATTTTTCTTGGTGGTGGTGGTGGCTCTGGGCAGACGGATAATATGGGAGGGTCAGATATGAATGGCGCTAATGGGGGAGGAATAGTAATTATCAAATCACCTGTTTTTAATAATAACGGTTTTAAAATAAATGCAAAAGGCGACGATGTTCCCAATTGCACTCTTTCACCTGCAATCATCTGCCACGATGGAAACGGAGGCGGCGGCGGAGGAGGAACAGTTTTACTTGAATCTAATAGTGTTACCTCCGCAACAGACGTAAATGTTAGTGGAGGTAAAGGTGGTGATCTGATATTTTATGATGTTAACTTAGGCTCGAGAATAGGCCCAGGCGGAGGCGGTGGAGCTGGTGTATTTTGGTCAAATAATTCTTCTCTTCCTACAAATATTAATGTAATTAACGCAGGTGGAATCAATGGTGTGATTATACCCGACAACAACAATCCTTATGGAACTACTCCCGGTCAGGCAGGCAAAAATATTTTTAACTTAAAAATCCCGGTGGATACTATTTTATTCAAGCCAAATATTGATTCGGTAGCATTTACCTCTACTGCATCCTCAT
>JBDTSD010000183.1:0-8084 GCA_039931355.1 Ginsengibacter sp. | reverse complement strand
CATCACATTTTAGTATGAAGAAACCAGCGCTAACCATCATTTTTATTGTTCTATCATTCACGTTACTCAAAGCGCAGGAAACAGCTTCTTCAGATGAGCTTTTTAAAGATGCGAGAGAAGCAGCTTTTGAAGACAAAAATTATGATATGGCAAAGCAATTGGCTTTCCAGGCATTGAAAATATCTCCTGCCTATGCTGATATTGAAATATTTCTCGGGAGAGTATATACATGGAATAATCAGTACGACAGTGCCCGCTATCACTTTTCAAAAGTGCTTAGCGCGAATCCGGTAAACGAGGATGCAAGTATCGCTTATGCAGACCTTGAATATTGGGATGGGCATTATGAAACCGCACTTGATATTTGCAACACGGCGTTAAATTCATACCCGGCTTCACAACCACTTTTATTAAGAAAGGCGAAGAATTTAAATGCACTAAAAAAATATGATGAAGCCAACCGGATTGCCGGTGATATTTTAAAAATTGATAAAGGTAATAAAGACGCTTTGGCATTGGCATCAGCCCTAAAGGATGCCCGTGCAGTAAATAAAATAAGCATCGGCTACGATCATTCTCATTTTGATAAACAGTTTGACAAAGATTGGAATTTCGTGAGCGTCTCCTATGGACGTAAAACAAAATTGGGAACTGTAATTGCCCGGATGAATTATGCAAATCGTTTTGGTTCTGATGGAATACAGGGTGAAGTGGATGCTTATCCGCGCATGAGCAAAACTTTTTATAGTTATGTCAGTTTTGGCTATTCAGGTAATGTGGGCGTGTTTCCAAAATACAGGGCGGGCTTTTCTTTATACGCGAATTTGCCTAAAAGTTTTGAAGCTGAAGCAGGTTTGAGATACCTCTATTTTACAAGTCCTACCAATGTGTACACTTTTTCTATTGGCAAATATTATAAGAGCTTTTTGTTCAACGTACGGACCTACCTTACGCCTTCTGATGGTGCTGTTTCACAATCTTATAGTCTGTCGGGACATTATTACTTTAAGGGCGCTGATGATTTTATTAGCCTTAGTATGGGCACAGGTATTTCACCTGATGACAATACTCAGAACATCCAGTTTAGTAATAAACAGAACAAGCTTTCTTCAAAAAAGATCTCTGCAAGTTTCAGCCATACTTTTTTGAAATGGAATGTTTTATCATTGGGTGCAGGGTTGATCAACCAGGAATATCAGCCATCCGTAAAAGGCAACCAGTTAAATCTGTCTGTGGGCTTAAGTCACAGGTTTTAATTGTAATTCTCTTACAGTATTCTTCAGCTAAATGGATTATTGACGGGGCATAAATTCTTACAGCGTAGCGTTCGCTGAATCGGCAAGAACCTTATAGCCATCTATTTTATTAATAAACTATCCGGAAACATCGAAGTAGTTTTTGCCAGCGTACTATTCTTCTGCATAAATCCCGCAAAGGCAGACTTAAGCATGGCTTTTTTCTTATCATCAGTAACAGGATCAAGATTCATATTGTCGCTTATTTTGAACAGTTCATCGCCATGAAGCATGTACTCATCCATCACGTAATCTTCTATGTCACTTTTAGTTTGCATGAATGGATAGGAGTGAATATTTCTAAAGGACCGTGCTGTATCAAGGCCCTTACCCAGCCAGGTTGCCATTGTGGGTACTTTATAATTATACTGATGCTTCAGCAATGCCAGCAGGCTTGGCGTAATATCCATGTGTGTTGACAATGCGCCAAAACTTTCACTTCGTTTCAGTAATGGCGAATAAATAATCAAGGGAACATGGTAGCGGTCAATTTTTGTTGACATTGGAATTTCAGGCATTCGGTGATCTCCTGTAACTATAAAAATAGTGTTATTAAAATCGTCACGGCTTGCATAACTATTCATGAAATTCCTGATTGCCTCATCCGCATATAAAATACTTGCATATTGATCTGTGTAGCGCCGGTGTTCTGTCTTTTCGGCCTCGTTGAAATTTAATGTTTTCATGCGTTGCTCAAAAAATCCCCGGTATTTATCCTGATCATTAATCAAAAAAGGGTTATGCGTAGAGAGTGTCATCACAACATTACAAGTGGGTGTTTTCATTTCAGCGGTCGCTTCATTCAACCTGTTAAGCACTTCAGCATCGGCATAGCCCCATGTGAAGCCGTTACTGGTCGCTGGCATTTTTTTATAGTTTGCTGAAAACGTCTTTTCATCATAGATTTTAGTTCCGTTTGCCGTAAGGAATTTATCCATATTGTCAAAGCCGGCATCCCCGCCATAAAAGAAGTTGGTGCTGTATCCATTCTCTTTTAAAATATTGAGCAGCGATAAATGCTTAGGCATCTGGTCGCCCAATTCAAGAAAACCATTTTTACTAAAAGGCAACGAACCAAAAATTGATGGGAGCATTGCAAATGTTCTTCCCCCGGAACTTAAGAAGTTGCTCCAGTAAAGACTTTTGCCGGATAAAGAATCAAGGTAAGGAGTAAAGCTTCCCAGGTAGGCGTCCTTGTTGGAGAATGCCCTTCCCAAACCTTCCACAACAATAAACACGATGTTTGGCTTCGCTTCTTTTTTATTAAAAAACGGTGAAAGCACATCTGTGGAATCTACTTTGTGCAGGAAAGGATAATGCGCTTCATCTACATATTCAAATGCCGTTTCTGTTGCAGGAACAAAAAGATATTTTTCTTTACGTCCATATAAGGAACGGAAACAACTATTATAAAAATAGTATGATTTGTTTAAGGAAATATTATTGCTGAATTCCTGACCTGGTTTCCACTTATTAGTAATTGACGCAATAGAGAAAATTGATGCCAATACAGATACCGAGATCATTACTACTGAAAACCTAACATTGAATTTCAATTTTTTTGGAATGATGATAAACAAAGAAATTATTAGGGCAACCATTGTAGCTGCGCTGAGAATAAAAGTCATTGAAATGCCCGCGGCACCTACGGTTTGTTTGATATCAGCCAAAGAATATCCAAGCAGATCCGCGCCCAATGGCACGAGGGTTTCTAAAAAATATTCTGCCAGCGCCGCATGTATCACAATTAATAATAAAGAAAATGTCACAAAGAAAAAGCGGGCAATTTTTTTATTGAGAAGAAATATCAGTATGAAAATTGTCACCGGGATTATAGCAATATTTAAAGCAAAGGAAAGGTCATTGATAATACCAAATTTTATAACATCTGAAAAGTTTTTAGGTACACCAAAATGCCCGACATCTCTTATTAGCTCATAGATTTTGACCAATAGCATTGAGGACAAAAGGATAACAACATATACTGCCGCTTCCTTTACAGCATGTATGATCTTTTGTAATAACCAACCGTGCCCGGATAAAGGTTTTATTATTGCTGCAACAGGCGGTTGCGAATGATTAGGGCTTAATCCCAATCTTGTCATTTCACCCCAGGTATTTTTCTTTCTTAAATAGTCTATGTTGCCTCTTATTGCAGACCAGACCACAAAAGGATGAAACAAGAAAGGCTCAAGAAAAGCAGTACCGATTAGTTTGAAAATATCTTTTCGTCCTTTGTATTGATTATAGGTAAGTACTTCCATTAGTATCGCAAAGACCGAATATAAAAATCCGAATAGCAGGAGGCATACCAGTAAAGCGAGGAAAGTAGGCCAATGTATAAATCCTAAAAATGTAAAAAAAATGAATATTGCCATCCCGGCAAATTCAATGATAGGCGCCAGGAGTTCAAAGAAAAACCAATAAGGATAACTCACCATTCCCAGCAGTCCATACCGCGGATTAAAAAACATTTTCTTATGTGCCCACAATGTTTCAATGGTACCTCTCGTCCAGCGGTTTCTTTGCCTTCCTAATATTTTGTAGTCGGATGGGGCTTCCGTCCAACATAGAGGATCGGGAATAAAATTTACCTTATAGGGAAGTTTATTTTCTTCCATGTAACGCCGCATGCGAACTATCAATTCCATATCTTCCCCGACGGTATCTGTACTATATCCTCCGCATTTTATAACTATTTCTTTATCGAAAGCCCCGAAAGCTCCTGAGATTAGCAACAAACCATTTAGCCGGCTCCATGCCATTCGCCCCAATAAAAATGCACGGATGTATTCTATCGTTTGTATTCTGGGCAAATACTTTTTCGGCAGGTTTATTTTTATCAGTTTGCCATTTTCTATAATGCAATCGTTGGCAATTCGTATTACCCCGCCGGAAGCAATTACCCTTGTTTTAGTTTCTTCCAAAAAAGGTTTTATCATTTTTAATAATGCATCCTGCTCAAGTACACAGTCCACATCTACGCATACAAAGTAGCCATACCTGGCGATATTTATTCCTACGTTCAATGCATCAGATTTTCCGCCATTTTCTTTATCAACAATTACAAGCCTGTGAAAAACCGGGTTATTACTTTTATAAACACCTCTTACTTTTTTTGTAGGAATTTTTTCATTTATAAAAATATTTATTTTATAAAGATCATAAGCTTTGATCAGCCTTTGAAGTGAATCATCCTTGCTGCCATCATTTATGATTATCAATTCAAGCTTGTTGTAATGAATAGATAACATTGACCTTACATTTTCAACAATGTTGGCAGCTTCATTATAAGCAGGCGCTACGATACTTATGCCCGGGAGTTGGTCAGATGCTGCGAGCACCCTGAAATCAGTGAAGTAATTTATACGAAGGTGTTTTCTTATTTCAGCGATAGAATAAACAGCTATAGAAATATAGAACGTTAACAGGAGCAGGGAATAGGCAAGAATGCCATACGTAAAAAGATCAAATATGAATTGTTGCCAGGTCACGCTGCCCGCTCATTTTTAATTTCAAGAAAAATATTTTTCCACGGATCCTGATCCGCAAAAGAATGTGCTTGTAAAAAGTCAGCACCTAATGGATGCAACCATGATAAAGATTTCGCCCCGGCAGCTTTTATTTCGTCGTCTTCATCATGTAAAAGACTCAGCAGAAATGATATTTCGTTTTCACTTCCTATATCTCTTAAAGCATCAATAATAGCAAGCCTGAATATTTTATTGTTAAAAAAATAGTGGCTAACTATTATTCCTGCACTATTTTCTCCGGGGATTTTCTTTATGTATTCCAGTGCATTCAGTTTTATCTCAAGGCAATTGCTTTGCAAGCAGTTTACAACATTATCATAAAGATTATGGAGATTAACTGACGTGGCCAATTTTAAAGAAAATATGACTACAGATTCATTCGATGATTGAAGCCATTTTTTAAATCCTTCAGAATTTTTTGGCTTGAGCCCTTTCAGCTTATTTAAAAGTTCTATCTGCTGCAACTTGCTTATCGGGTAGGCTGCCACATTAAGAAAGCGAAGCCCGGAGAATCCATATAAACTTATAATTGAACATTGAGCCTCGTTTCGTACCAGCTCGTTTGGATGATTGGTGAGCCTAAAAATTTCCCTCGAATATTTTTTTTGATTCATTATGCCCAGTTCCTGTATTCCCTTTGCTTTTATATGCCATCTTTTGCTATGAAGTTTTTTGAAAGAATCTATATTCAATTCTAAAATTTCGTAAAGGTGCACAAGATTTAAAGTGGAGGCACCCGAAAGATTTTTAAGGGCATGGATTAGCTCATCTATAACGTACCGCCTGAATATAGATTTCTTTAGAAGTTTTTTGATTTCATCGGTGATGTTTATGGTCTCTTCTTCAGTTAATACTATGGCCTGGCTTATAATACCTGCCAGGCTTTGATGCCAGGCCTTTTTATTTTTTTCAATCCTTCTTTTATAAATGGTAAAACCTAAAATAATTCCAAAGAGTGCTGATAGTATGACAAGGAAAATATAAATCGCCCGGATAAATACAATTGTGTCAATTTGTAAAAAAGTAAGGTTGAGGGCTTGCATTTATTGTAATTACGGTTTCCTTATCAGGTGAAGGCATTTGCGCTTACCGGGGCAAATCTTTTTACCCTCAGGGATAATTCATTAGGACTAAAGGGCTTTGTAATGTAATCGTCAGCACCTAATTGAAATGCTTCCAGAACAACGTTTTCCTGGCCCATCGCCGATAAAACAATCACTGGTATTTTTTTTCCAGGCTTTCTTTTTACTGCTTCAATTATTTCCAAACCCGATGCAAAGGGCATCATGATATCTGTAATAATGAGGTCCACTTCGGAATCTTCAATTTGTTTAAGGGCTTCTCTGCCATCCTGTGTTAGTATCACGGAATGGCCGTCTTTCTTTAACCGGAGTTCGATGGTTTTTAGTATGATGATCTCATCTTCTGCTACAAGTATTGTCATGGGTATAATTTATTTTTTGTATCACTCCCTGCTCCCGTTATGATGAAGGATATATTTTACACAATCCGCCCTGTACTACAGCTTGGATTTGTATTGATAATTTTTTTCATCGAAATGGTTATTTGGAGATTGACAAACTTTGGCTTGTTTATGTCCTTAAATATAACTCTGAATATCGCTAAATATTGTACGCTAAATGCAGGAATTATGATATAGAATTCAAGCCAGCAAAGCGTTCAGGAAAATTTCCGCCATTGCAGGAGTTCCTCTTTTGAATTTTTTAAACCACAAAACCTGTAACGCACCCGCGTGGTGAGACCTGCGGGAGTATGCACCCACATCTATTATCCTGAAAAGTGTTTCAATATTCCAAAACTGATTGTGCCATCAAGATAAAATCTCGCAGATGAATAATGACAGTTTTCCGGTACTTCCCATAACCCTGCCCGCACAGGATTGTAATGTATGTATGCTAACTTTTGTCCAAAGGGCTCCCTTGGGGCATAAACATCTTCTTATTGAGCAGTTCAATATACTATGCCCTGAGAATTTCATGAACGAACCTGAAATTTTAAAATCTGTGTGCAGGATTCCTCCAATAGCTGAGGTAGGCAGCATAGTTACAACAGCTAAAACTCGAATTTTAAAAAGAAGAATAAAAGATATATTGTAAAAAAAAGTATCCCAAACACGGCGAAAGAAAATATTAAAAGAAAAAACTTCATGATCGTTTTAAACCTTCTTTGCCGGTAGAAATTGCGCATCGCCTTATACAAATAGAACAGCAAAAGCAGGATAAGAATACCGTTGACATATTGCAACCAGGCGGCCCTTGTAACGGTACTCAAAAACTGCAATCCGAAAATGAACAGGAATCCAAGGAAAGCAAAAATGTAAAAGTGAAGGGTAAAAATAGCGTGGTCAGTATAGTATAATTCTTTATGTCTTGCATATAAAAGTTTTAGCATCAAAGCAAATAAAGGAAGCAACAGAAACAGCAATTGCGGAATTGAATGAAGAAATTTTTCAGTAAATCTATTGATGGCGTCATCAGTGTTGTTAGGATATTTCTGGTGTATTTCAATATCCTTCCTCTCAAGCATTCTAATAAACCAATTGTCTTTAACGTTCCCTGCTGCTATCAGCGAATCATATTCTTTCACTGAAGAATATTTTGCAGGAGAGATAACAATGAAGGGCTTGCTGCCAGGCCGGCTAACAGCACTATCCCCATGTAATTGTGAGGAATCCATTGCTGTAGCAACTGTATTATCCGCACCATCCTGCACTGAATGTTCGTCAACTTTATAAAATGAGAAAAATATCAGGAAAAAAATAAAAGAAGTAAAAAGGTACATCCTGATAGGATTCAGATAAGCCGCCCGCCTGCCAGCCATATATTCCCTGGACAAAAAACCCGGCTTCAACACAAGGTCTTTCATCGAAGTAAAAAACTTTCCATCGAAATGAGTAACATCGCTAAAAAAGTGCGATACCAGGTGCCAGACAGATTCTTTGGGAGATACGTTTTCCTGCCCACAATTGTGACAATACCTTCCCTGCAGTTCCGTTCTGCAATTGAGGCAATTTCGTTCCGTTCGTTGAGGAAAATGTGACAAGAATACTTTGTTGATGTGTGTAAAGTCCGCTAAAAATAATAAACAAAATCTTGTTACAAAATAATGTGCTACAAAGAACCAAAAGATTTAATGGAACAATTACTTACACCTGGGAATGTATTTCCGCCAGTGTAGGGTGTTCCTCTTTTGCATTTTTTAAATTACGAAACCTGTAAAGGCCCCGCCTGGTCTC
>JBDTSD010000182.1:0-8107 GCA_039931355.1 Ginsengibacter sp. | reverse complement strand
AACTGGCGAAGGAATTGAAAGAACAAAACATTGCTTTCGTTTATCTTTCTGCCAATTCCAATCAAAAAATTTTAGAAGAAGCAAAAGCAACAGAGCCGTATGGTTTTTTGGTAAAACCATTTCGCGAAAAAGATTTATTAGTGATGCTTGACATTGCTTTTTATCGTCATGAAAACAGCCTTGAATCAAGATGGCGTAAAGAACTTTTACTGCAAAAGGAATTGCACGATATTCAAAAATCCAATGATGACATTCAAACTAAATTATTACAGTTGGCCAAAGCATTGCAACATTATATCCTTTTTGATTTTATTTCTTTCAAATTTAAAACGCATGTATCAAACGAATATACAAGCCTTAGCTTTCTGCGTATCGGGTTTGAAGAATATCAAAAAATTGGCATCAATGAATTGGCCGTTATTTCCGGGATAAAAGAAGACAGATTAGTGCAATCATTTGAACACACTCCTGTTGATTATTTGCCTTTTTATAAAAACGATAAGGACTTTACAAATTCCTATACGCAAAATGCGATGATGAAAATATATGCAGATTCAATGGATGTTTCGTCGGAGCTTCTTTTTCCCGTAATAACTTCTGATGGACGAATTAACTCCATGGCTTTTTTTAGAAAATCGAGTGATGGCTTTGCATCGGAGCAGCTTAGTTTTTTATCAAAAATGCAATTGCCTTTAGCGTCAGTATTTGAAGGCTTACCTGAACAAGTTATGTCGCCGTCATCTAAGGGGATTGTCAATACAAGCCTTGCACGAAATTCAATACAGCCACAATTTGCTGGCATCATTGGCAGCAGTTCTTCCTTATTAAATGTGCTTGATCTGTCAGCGCAGGTGGCCATTGTTGATACATCGGTTTTGCTATTAGGTGAAAGTGGAACCGGCAAGGAAAAAATTGCCAGTTGCATTCATGAGTTATCGCCAAGAAAAAATAAACCATTTATTAAAATAAATTGTTCTGCTTTGCCACCCGCTTTAATCGAAAGCGAATTGTTCGGGCACGAAAAAGGAGCTTTTACAAATGCCATGGAAAAACATATTGGTAAGTTTGAGCTGGCAGATACCGGAACGATTTTCCTGGATGAGATTGGCGATATGCCCGTTGAATTGCAGGTGAAGTTATTAAGAGTTTTACAGGAAAGAGAGATAGAAAGAATTGGCGGCAAACATCCCATCAAGGTTGATGTGCGTGTGATTGCTGCAACCAATTGCAATCTTCAACACGAAATGGCGCAGGGTAAATTTCGCCTGGATCTATATTATCGCTTAAATGTTTTTCCCATCACGATGCCACCTTTACGCGAAAGAAAAGAGGATATAAAAGAGTTGTGTGTATTCTTTTCGCAGCGCTTTTGCAAAAAATTTAATAAACCTTATAACGGCATCAGTTATCAAATGCTGCAACAATTAAATGCTTATGATTTCCCCGGTAATATTCGTGAGCTTGAAAACATTATTGAACAAGCTGTTATTTTAAATGATGGCAAAATTGAGTTGACATTAAGACAAACTTTATCATCAAACACAGATTCAAATAGCAATAATTCCTTCCAGGCATCTTTACAAAATAATGCTGCAAAAACCCTTGATGATATAAAACGTGAGCAAAGAAAAAGCGAAATAGATTATATTATTTCTGTGTTGAATAAAACACATGGACGTATTCGTGGTAAAGATGGCGCTGCAGAATTGCTTAATCAAAAACCAACTACACTGGAATCAAGAATTGCCAAGTTGGGCATTAAGAAAGAAGACTTTCAATAACCATATCAGACTTTTAACTCCGAATATTTCGGAGTTTCTGTTACTAAACTCCGGCATTAACGGAGTTAATATTCCTGCAAAGTTTATCTCCACCTTCTTCAAATATATTATAAGCAATTGCTTTTCAGTTGCTCACGCACTTATCTCCTCAGGATTTTTCAGGCTAATCTTTAATGGCATATTATAAGCATTAAGTATATGCTTAACAGTTGTCATTTTTTACAAAATAAAAATAGTGCATGAAAACATTCGAGCTTTTTAAAACAAGAATCCCGGCAAATTCAGATGTTGTATTGCCTTTAGAAATGCAAACCATTCAACAATGGAAAGAAGAGAATGGCGATATGCTTCACAGCAATGATAGCCGTTTCAAAATAATATGGATAACAAATGGCTCCGGAGAATATTTTATTGATATGCACAACAACGTTTTTCAAAGTGACCAGGTGCTTTGCATGAAGCCACGCCAGCCCTATAAATTAATTTTTACTGAGGATACCAGTGGCTACATTATTTCCTTCACCGATAATTTTTTAAATGTTGGCGAGCTTGAGTTTGACCTTACCTGCCAGGTTAATCTTTTTCAATTGTTTTCCAAATCATGTGGTATAACAATTAAGGAAGACATGATTGATGACATGAAAGAAATAGTTACACGAATGATCAGGGAGTTTGATAATATTTATTTGTTTAAAACAGAAATTCTAAAACGCTACCTCAAAATATTACTTATCTATATCACCCGGCAATTCAATGAAAGCTTTACCGCGGTTGCACAAACAAGGAATAATGAATTGGTTCAAAAATTTATGAACCAGCTTGATACAAATTTCAAACTAAAAAAAATGGTATCAGATTATGCAGGCACATTGTGTGTCACACCAAATTATCTAAACGAAATAGTGAAAAAAATTACAGGTTATTCTGCAGGTTATCATATTCGCCAGCGGATTGTGCTGGAGGCAAAACGCATGGCTTTATATTCTGATAACAGCATGAAAGAAATAGCGTATGAACTTGGCTTTTTAGATTGTGCACACTTTAGCAAGTTCTTCAAATCAATTACCGGCAGCAACTTCACGGAGTTTAAGAAAGAAAAACTTACCGTAGCTGTTCACATTTAAATAAACCATAAAAGTTCAATAATAAATAATTTTTTAAATATTGATGGACTTTTAAATCACCTCATAAATTTGTTTTTTAATATAATTTCTATGCAAAAAAGAATAGTAATTCAGCAAACGGAACCCGGAGCTTACCATGCATTATTTCCGCTTGAAAAATATATATCAGCCTCCGGTTTAAAAATTTCGCACAAGAATTTAATTAAGGTAAGAGCATCACAAATTAATGGCTGCGCTTATTGTATCAACATGCATACAAAAGAAGCAAGAGCAGCGGGCGAAACAGAGCAACGTATTTATCTTTTAAATGCATGGAAAGAAGTTGATTTATTTACAGAAGAAGAAAAGGCTTTGCTGGCCTTAACGGAGGCAGTAACCCTCATTAAACATCATGTGCCAGATGAGGTTTATGCAAATGCTGCAAAATGCTTTGATGAAAAATACTTAGCAAATATTATTATGGCAATTGTTGCCATCAATGCCTGGAACAGGATTGCTATTACGACGCAGTTGCAACCTTAAAATTTCCCCTAATATTTAAGATGTACGAGCGGAAAGGATCGTGATGAGTGGGATTGCCTGCCATCTTTGGAAAAGCAAGTCTTTCTTTACTATTTTGAATTATTTATCTTCGCCACCTATGGCTGATAAGAAACAAATTGTAATGAGCGGCATCAGGCCGACTGGTTTTTTACATCTTGGAAGTTACTTTGGAGCTATCCGCAATTATGTAAAAATGCAGGATGATTATGAATGCTATTTCATGGTGGCCGACCTGCATTCGCTCACAACCCATCCCGATACAAAAGATCTGAAAGCTAACGTACAAAGGGTTTTGGCAGAAAACATAGCTTGCGGCCTGGACCCGGAAAAAGTAGCATTGTATTGCCAGAGCCACGTGCGGCAAACCGGTGAATTATATCTTTATTTAAATATGCTTGCTTATAAAGGTGAACTCGAAAAGACGGTCACGTTCAAAGAAAAAGTAAGGTTATCTCCGGAGAATGTAAATGCCGGATTGCTTACTTACCCGGTGTTGCAGGCTGCGGATATTTTGCTGCACAGGGCGCAATATGTTCCCGTTGGAAAAGACCAGGAACAACACCTGGAGATGGCCAGAAATTTTGCAAAGCGCTTCAACCATCGTTATGCAGAAGTATTTCCCGAGCCTGAAGCATTTAATTTTAATAGCGAACTGGTAAAAGTGCCATCGCTCGATGGAGGTGGAAAAATGAGCAAGAGTGAAAACCAATTGGCAACATTATATCTTGCGGATGATGATGATACTATCAGAAAAAAAGTGATGAAGGCTAAAACAGACAGTGGGCCGACAGAGAATAATTCCCTAAAACCCGGCTACATTGAAAACCTATTTCTTCTGATGAAACTCGTTAGCGAAGAAGAGGTTTGTAATGATTATGAAAATAGGTACAACACCTGCATTATTCGCTATGGCGATATGAAAAAGCAACTTGCAACAGATATGGTGAATTTTATTTCGCCCATCAGAACAAAAGCTCAAAACATATTAGCTGACGAAACCTATTTAGCAGAAGTAATGAAACGCGGCGCAGATAAGGCGATTGAAAGTGCAGAACGTACAATGGCGTTAGTAAGAGATACAATGGGGCTTACTTATTTTTAAATTTCAAAAGCACGGTTTCAACTTTTAGATTTACTTTTAAGCTAACGGCTTTTTATAAGGGTAATTATTGCGAAGGCTCTTAAATCTCAGACTAAAATTAAATTTAATAACACCCCGAAACAGGTAAATGGCAAAAGCAAAGAAACCAAAGCATATAGCAGTTGCAGGTAATATCGGCGCAGGCAAAACTACACTAACTGAACTGTTGAGTAAGCATTACAAATGGATCCCGCAATTTGAAGATGTAGACCATAATCCTTACCTGAATGATTTTTATGAAGATATGCCCCGGTGGAGCTTTAATCTTCAGATATATTTTTTAAACAGCCGCCTTAACCAACTCCTGGAAATTCAGCGTGGTACCGAGACCGTTATACAAGACAGGACAATTTACGAAGATGCCAATATTTTTGCACCCAACCTGCATGATATGGGGTTGATGACAAAAAGAGATTTTACCAATTACTATACTTTTTTTGAGACACTTAAAACAATGGTCAAACCTCCCGATCTGTTGATATACCTCAATGCATCTGTGCCTACTTTAGTTGCACAAATACAAAAGCGTGGGCGGGAATACGAGGAGAACATACGGCTTGATTACCTGAAAAAGCTCAATGAGTTTTATAATAAATGGATCGGTAGTTATCATGAAGGCCCCCTGTTGATCATAAATGCCGATACTAACAAATTTTCCGAAAACGAAGAAGATCTCGGCACAATCATCAACCAGGTAGACGCCCTGTTGTTTGGATTGTTTTAATAGAAGCCTCTTTGGTTTTCGGGTTTTCGGATGCCTTTCCCAAAGTAATAATACCGCTGGCACATATTTCATTACCGCTTTGCGGCAAGTAATTGTATTTTAATAGGTACACATTATTTACCAAAACTATATTTTATGAAACGGATACTATTTGTAAAAACTGTAATGATAGTGTTGGCCGCTATGATAATTACGACCGCACACACACAAATTACTACGCCACGTACACCCAGCCCCGCAGCAATGGTTCAACAAACTATAGGAATCTCCACTGTGATGGTAAAATATTCAAGGCCGTCTGTTAAGGGCCGCGAAATATGGGGAGCACTCGTTCCATACGGTTGGAATGTTCAGCAATTTGGAGCCGGAAACCCGGCGCCATGGCGCGCCGGAGCAAACGAAAATACAGTTATCCAATTTTCCCACGATGCTAAAGTGCAAGGCCAGGCTGTGCCCGCCGGCGACTACGGTTTATCTTTTGTAATCAATAAAGACAATACCGGTGAAGTTATTTTATCAAAAGACAGCAGGTCGTGGGGAAGTTTTTTCTATGATCCCAAGCAAGATCAAATGAGGGCTAAGATCGAATTGCGCACCATACCGGAAACGGAGATGCTTACTTATGACTTTATTAACGACACAAAGAATTCTTCTGAATTGGTACTTAATTGGGAGAAAAAACAATTCCCCATAAAAATAGAATTTGACGTTGATAAGATCGTGATGGAAAATGCCGCTGAGGAATTAAAAGGAGCAACTGGATTTAACTACATCGGATTTGCAACAGCAGCAAACTACGCATTGCAGAATAAAGTAAATCTTGACCAGGGGCTTACGTGGATCAACCAGGCTATAGCTCAAAATAATAGCTTTAATAATTTATCCACTAAATCGAATATTTTAAAAGCCGTGGGTAAAACAGAAGAAGCTGATAAAACTATGTCAGATGCGGTAGCTGCTTCAACAGAAAACGAATTAAATCTATATGGTTACCAGTTTCTCAATGCAGGCAATGTGGATAAGGCAATAGAGATACTTATTTTAAATACGCAACGCCATCCTAAGAGTGCAAATACATGGGATAGCCTTGGCGAGGCATATGCCACAAAAGGTGATAAAAAGAACGCCATAATAAATTTTAAAAAATCATTAAGCATGAATCCTCCGGCAAACGTGAAAGCAAATTCTGAAAAATTTCTTCACCAGTTGGGTGCAATGTAAAAGCGGTTTTTAATCTTTCAATCCCTTTAATTCAATCCTGATATTGGTGGTGCAGGGCTTTTTAAATTCGGCTGCAGCAGCCTTCGTGCTATTAATTGTCTTATAAAACTCGTCCAGGAATTTTGTTACAAACTTTACATACTTAACAGTCAATAACGGGCAATTTTTATAGACGTTATAAAACTCATCTTTATGTTTATTGAAAAAGTCAAACGCTTCGGGAAAGCTTAGTTGGTCATTATTACAATAGCCGCGGTAAACCCGTTCAAGTATAGAAGATATTTCCAACTCTGGGGCAGCGCCTGCATACGGTGCATTCACGATTCCCGCATGATCAAAATCGTATGGAACTGCGTAAGGAAATTCATTGGGCTTCAATGAAAGCAATTTAATATTTTGCAAATAAGGTACAGACCAATCTGTGTTCCCGATCATATATTGAAAGACAGCCATTTTAGTAAATGCAGGTATATTGGTTTGCTCCATGCGTATCATTTTTTTGTCTATCAATTCAGCCTTGTTTCTTTCGGCCATTTGTTTTTCATCTTCTAATAAGATACAATAATAAGTCTCCGTTTTGCGCTGCTGCAAAGAGTCTTCAAACTCAACCTGGACAAGCCTTCCCCTGAAACTTTTTTCTGTGATAAGATTATATAGCTTGTACACCAGCCACTCTTTTATTACATACTCATCGCCCTGGCAGGGAACTACGAGCTTGAGCTTATGTTGATTTGCAAACACCGAATTTTTGGATTTTTCTTTTTGAGAGAAATTCAACATGATGGGTGGCCATTTACAATTTTCTTTTAGGCGGCGAAAATTACCTCTTGCCTTTGCCTTAACGGAAATAGAAATATAGCTGCTGTCTTTCTCCTGGTATTGAAGCAGCAAAGGATGATAAACCATGTTATCTTTCCTATCGGTAAATAATTCGTTCAGCCTGCCTGTAAGCTTTATATGCAGGATGCTGTCATTGTTAAAAAGGCCTGTTTCTGTATAATGGATTAATGGCTTTTCCCTGGTAGACTTATCAGGCTTATTTTGAGCAGATATTTTATTGGAGAAAAATATAAAGCAATTGAAAAAGATAAGGAATTTACAAACATTGCAAAGCATATCGTTTTGGATTTGAACTGCAAAGTTATTTTTAATTAACACAGAAAGAAATATACCAACAAATAATACTACAGTCGCGTAAGATTTTATTAGATAAGTGCAATTATTTCCTTCTTAAAATTCGTTTGCGATGTTTCAATCCCCAGCTAACCAGTTCTTCAATCACTTTCTCCAAAGTCTCTCCATAAGAAGTAAGTTCATATTCAACAGTAATAGGCTGGGTGTTCAAGACGGTCCTTTCTACTAATTCATTTATCTCAAGGTCCTTTAATTCTTTTGAAAGCATCTTCCCGGTAATTTTCCCAACATCCCGCTGAAGCTCTTTAAAGCGTTTTTTGTTTTCATTCAATGAGCATAAGATCGAAATTTTCCATTTGCCATTAAGTATGTCCATGGCATCACAGAGGGCCAGCATATCTTTGGACTGCAACTTCTTTTTATATTCCATTTTAAATTT
>JBDTSD010000181.1:0-8112 GCA_039931355.1 Ginsengibacter sp. | reverse complement strand
ACCAGTTTCAATAATAGATTGGCCCTGGCCATCAAGATTAATGGTTACCCCGATCTTTGTTTCATTAGTATTTCTTACGTGTGCGACTGTCCGGGGAGGTGCGCATAAATAACCATAAATATCTTTCCAGTTTTGCGTTTCCAGGGCGATAGTGTCTTTAAGCGTCTCAGCGGTAGCCTCCAATTCATGGTTGCCAAGATTATCGTGGTTATTAAGCCAGAAGGCCTTACAGCCAAGGTTTTTAGCCAGTTGAACATCTGTAAGGCGGTCGCCTATTACGAAAGAATTTTTTAAATCGTACTTATCTGCATCTAAATATGCTGTCATCATTCCTGTACCTGGCTTTCTTGTCGGTTTGTTTTCCTTTGCAAAAGTGCGGTCAATAAGTATTTCCGAAAAAACAATCCCTTCATTTTGCAAAGCCTGTAGAATAAAATGTTGTATCGGCCAAAAACAATCTTCAGGAAACGCTGCCGTACCCAGCCCATCCTGGTTGGTAACCATTACCAGTTCATAATCAAATTCCGTTACTATTTTGGTAAGGTATTCAAAGAGGTGCGGATAAAACTCCAGTTTAGAAAAAGCATCGAGCTGGTAAGTAGGTGGTGCTTCTTTAATCAAGGTTCCATCCCGGTCTATAAATAATACTTTGGCGCAATTCACCTTTACATCATCACTATTTCCGTTCATTTTTTATTAAATTTTTTTTATTAAAAAGTCAATCATTTGAAGCTGATTGATAATTCTTCAATGCATTTAGTAATATGCGGTTTTCTTCGTGTGTGCCCACCGTTATCCGCAGGCAATTCTCACATTTCGGTTCCCTGCTCCTGTTGCGAACTATAATTTTTTGTTCAGATAAAAACTTATACAGGCCATCTGCATTCGTTGTTTTTACCAAAATAAAATTAGCATCACTTGGATAGCATCTTTCGATAAAAGAAAATTCAGACAGACTCTTTATCAATTCATTTCTTTCTATTACTGTCTTTTTAATTGTGTCGTTTACCTTATCAATATTCTTCAAAGCTTCGAGACCTAACTCCTGCGAAGCCTTGTTAATATTGTATGGCGGCTTAACTTTATTAAACAGGTCAATAATATTTTCAGACGCAAAACATAAGCCCAGCCTGAGTGCGGCAAGCCCCCACCCTTTTGAAAGAGTTTGCATTACGATAAGATTTTCATATTCAGTAAGCTCCTGTATAAAAGATTTTTGCCTCGAATAATTTATATACGCTTCATCAATAATGATAAGCCCAGAAAAATTATTTAACAAAAATTCGATTCCCTCACGATTCATATTATTACCCGTAGGATTATTGGGCGAACAGATGAAAAGCAGCTTTGTATTATCGTCCGTGTTTTCCAGGATAGCATCTACATCAAGATCAAAATCATCGGTGAGCATTACTTCCTTTATCTGCACATCATTGATATGAGCACTTACGCTATACATGCCATACGTGGGCGGGCACACAATTACATTGTCTTTACCGGGTTCGCAAAAGATACGGTAGGCAAGGTCAATCACTTCATCGCTTCCGTTACCAATAAAAATATTTTGTGGAGGAATGCCCTTTATTTTTGAAAGCTCCTGCTTTAAAGGCCATTGCAAAGGATCGGGATAGCGATTATAATTTTTATCTAACGGTGAGCCATAGCTGTTTTCATTCGCATCTAAAAAAACAGATGCGTTGCCGCTGTACTCGCTTCTTGCCGAAGAATATGGCTCAAGATTTTTTATGTTATTCCTCACCAGTTTAGCAAGATCAAACTGTCTCATCATCCTGTTGTTTTAAGCGAATTGTTATCGCGTTTTTGTGTGCATCCAACCCTTCCGCTTCTGCCATTGTTTCTACTGCGAAGCCAATATTATTCAACCCTTTTTTATTAATTTTTTGAAATGTAATTTTCTTTACAAAGCTGTCCACTGATACGCCGCTATAAGTATTTGCCATACCGCTCGTTGGAAGCGAGTGATTGGTGCCGGAAGCATAATCACCGGAGCTTTCAGCCGAATAATTTCCGAGAAACACACTCCCTGCATTTATCACGGAAGATGATAGCTTTTTTGCCTTTTCAGATGCGATTATTAAATGCTCCGGGGCATACGCATTTAATAAATCAAACGCTGTCTTTTTATTTTCCATTAAAATAAACCTGCTATTTATAAGGCTCCGATTAACGATTTTTTTTCTCGCCAAAAAAGGTAACTGCTGATTAATTTCCGTGACCACATTTTCAATTATTTCCATGTTAGTGGCGACTAACATCACCTGCGAATCAATACCATGCTCCGACTGGCTAAGAAGATCAGCCGCTACGAATGAAGGGATGCAAGTTTCATCAGCATAGACAGCTAACTCACTTGGACCGGCCAGCATATCTATGGAAGTGTTTTCCATGCTCACCAGCTTCTTTGCACAGGTTACAAAATTATTCCCGGGGCCAAATATTTTATCAACTTTTGGAACGCTCGCGGTACCGTAAGCCATTGCTGCGATCGCCTGTGCGCCACCAACTTTATATATATTTTTCAGCCCAAGCATTTTGGCAACAAAAAGTATTGCAGCGTTTATTTTATCATCCTTACCTGCCGGTGTGCAGACAATAATATTTTTACAACCCGCGAGCTTAGCCGGAATGCCAAGCATCAGCAAAGTTGAGAACAAAGGCGCAGTGCCGCCGGGAATGTAAAGCCCAACATTTTCTATCGCCACATTTTTTCGCCAACACACAACGCCGGGAGCCGTCTCTATTTTTTTTATTTTTTTGGGAACCTGCGCGGAATGAAACTTCTCAATGTTTTCTTTTGCAATTAGAAGAGCGGCTTTTAATGACTGGGTGATTTCATTTTCTGAGGTATCAATTTCTTCGGCAGAAACCTGCCATGATTTCGGTTTGACTCCATCAAACTTCAATGAATATTTTAAGAGTGCTTTATCACCATTGTCTTTTACATCAGCTAATATTTCAGCAACAATTTTTTCCAAATCGCCGTTATTAAAAGATGGCCGTTTTATTATTGATGGCCAAAACTCTTTCCCCGGATTTAAAAATATATTAGTCATGTTCGCCTTATTATAATATCATTTTTTCTATCGGCACCACTATTATTCCTTCTGCTTCAAATGATTTTAATTTTTCAATAATGCTCCAAAAATCATTTTCGTTTACTACGCTTTGTACGCTGCTCCAGCCGCTTTCCGCCAATGGCACTATTGTCGGGCTTTTCATACCGGGCAGTATGGCAGCAATATTTTCTAATTGAGCATTGGGAGCATTCAACATTATATATTTGTTATGTTTGGCTGTTTTAACGGCATCTATCCTGAGCAACAGGTTGTCTAATATTTCTTTTTTTTCAGGTGCTAAGTCATTCCTGGATATCAACACTGCCTCTGATTTTAGAACGACTTCCACTTCCTTTAAGCCATTTGTAAAAAGTGTACTGCCGCTGCTTACGAGATCACATATCGCTTCCGCAAGCCCAATACCCGGCGCTATCTCAACAGAGCCACTGATCTCATGAATTTCAGCACTTACATTTTTTTCATCAAGAAATTTTTGTAGCAACCCTGTATAAGATGTTGCAATTTTTAATCCCTGCAAATCAGCAGCGCTTTTATAATCCATACTTTTAGGGACAGCAATGCTCAGCCTGCATTTCCCAAAGCCAAGCCTGTTCATTATTTCCACCTTTTTGTTTTTTTCAAAAACAACATTTTCTCCCGCAATCCCAATGTCTGCCACGCCATCAAAAACATACTGAGGTATATCATCGTCCCTTAAAAAATATACCTCCACAGGAAAATCCATTGAGGTAGCCTTTAACTGCCGGTTTCCATTGTTAAGCTCGATGCCGCACTCTTTTAAGAGTTGCAACGAATGCTCGTATAATCTTCCCGATTTCTGAACCGCTATTTTTAACATGATAATTTTTTAAATTAAAAAAGGCTTACTGAACAGTAAGCCTTTTTCTGAAAATATGATCGTTACATATTCAACATCATAGCTTACCCGTTGGTAAAAAAATGATGATGATGTATGTAAAGTATTTTATTCATTTGAAACGCAAAGTAAAGAATGAAAGTTTATGTAAACAAAAAAAAGTTTTAATTCAATATCTTTTTACCACAAAGCCTTTCCTTCATAATAATCCAACACCTTAGACCGAAGCACATAATCATATTTGGAAATTATGAGATTGGTCTTTGTTCTGTCAAGATTGTTTTTAGCGATAAGATAATCTACTGAGGTGGAAGCGCCGGAATTGAAAAGGATTTCAGCAGCCCTGAAAGATTCTTCAAAAGAATTTACCTGGTCGAGAAGAATTTTATATTTATCAGCCGTTGAACTAAAATTTACATAAGCCTTCTCGATAGATTGCTGCAATTGCGTTTTTGTATTTTGCTCAATAAGCTCATTGTTCTCCAGGTCAAGCTTCGCAATCTTCACGCGACTCCTGGTCTGGCTTGCATTGAATATCGGAATGTTCAAGCCAAGATTTACTGTGGTGAATTTATTATTTTTAAGCTGGCTTCCATAATTGATTTTTTTAGTATCAAAATTATTTTGCTGTTCCATTACGGGTATTTGCGAGCCATTTACAATCACGTAGTTTGATGAAGCAATATCTACCGTGTTTACCAGGACAGTTTGAGTGGCTGCGCTGGAATAATTTGTATTGATGTTTCCACTGAGCGAAAGAGTTGGATACAATTCTCCCTGTATAGACCGGATATTTTTTTCCGCGCTTTCGGTGCGAAAGCGTACTGCTTTTATTTGGGCAAAATGTTGCAATGCCGACTGGTAAATTTTACCCGGGTCGGACGCATAAGAAACGTTGAATGATTCAAGAGGCAATCTTTCCACCTCCATATTTTTATCGTACGGAACGTTCAGGAGCTGTGCCAGCGTAAGTTTGGCGGTTTCTAAAGCCGCTTCATTATCCACTATCGTAATTTGGTCATTAGCAAGCTGGCCTTTCAAATCATAATACAGAGATGGCGAGATAGCGCCCGATTCATTTAAAATATTCAGCCGCTCTACCTGCTTCACCGTCACCGCAGAAAGACTGCGTGAACTCGCCAACACATCTTCAGCGCTAAGCACGCCGAGGTAGGCAAGTATAATATTGATGGTGATGTTATCTTTCGCCTGTTGCAATTCCATTTGTGAAGCTTCATAACCAAGCTTGTTTCCTTTAATTCTATTCTGCAACGAAGAGCCATTAAATAATAAGAGGCTGCTGCTTGCCCCATAACTTGCATAGCTCACATTTTGATTGATGAATGCATTGGTAAACGGATCAATACTTCTTCCCTGGTTAGTACCGTGATCCGCACTGGCATTGAGGTTTGGCAACATTGCCAACCTGGATTGTTTGTAAGCAATGCTTGATTTTTGCATTAAAATATCTGACTGGTTTACATCCAGGTTATTTTTAATACCAGTTTCTATAGCTTGCTTAAGGGTAAATTTAGTTTGTGAACTGGCAACATAACCAGCCAGTATAAACGCCATATAAAGAAAGATAGTTTTCATGGCCCCACCCCTCCAAAAGGAGTCCTTTGGATAACTCCTCTCCAAAGGAGAAGACCAATATTTCTTAGCGTTCTTATTTTCGTAATTCATTAATTGATGTATTGAATGTTCCGTGCTAATTTTTATTTTAATACTGTACACTTGATTCCTGATACCTGGTACCTGGCGTTTGATCCAGCTGCCTGAGCACTGATAACTGATTACTGATACTTGCTACCGGACCGTCAACTTTCTTTTTCAATCCTGCCATCCAGCAGGTGAATAATTCTTGTGCCATATGCGGCATTTTTTTCGGAATGTGTTACCTGCACTATTGTTACGCCTTCGTTATTCAGCTCCTTGAAAATATCCATGATCTCCTCTCCTTGTTTGGAATTCAAATTACCGGTTGGTTCATCTGCCAGGATTAATTTGGGCTTTACGATTAAAGCTCTTGCAATACCAACGAGCTGCTGCTGGCCTCCCGAAAGATTAGTGGGGAAAAGATCTTTTTTACCCACGATCTGGAAACGGTCAAGCATATCCGCAACCATCGCTTTGCGTTCAGCTGACTTTATATTCTGGTAGATCAATGGCGTCTCTATATTCTCGTACACAGTGAGCTCATCAATTAAATGATACGCCTGGAACACAAAGCCAATATGGCTTTTATAAATCTCTGAGCGCTGTTTTTCTTTTAACTTAAACACATCCTGGTCCATAAAAATATATTCGCCTTCATTGGCTTCATCCAACATGCCTAACACGTTAAGCAATGTAGATTTGCCGGAGCCTGAGGGCCCCATTATCGATAAAAATTCCCCCTTTTTTATATGCAGGTTAATATCTTTCAAAAGAAATGTTCGGTTGCTTCCTGTGTTTACCCATTTGTATATCTTCTTTAGCTGGATCATATTTGGTTTACTTGTTTATTATTTTACGTGTTTATTATTTTATTTAATTATAATTATTATAGCTCTGGCCTTGTTCCCCTTTAGGGGTTAGGGGTCATTCACTTCTCAAGCTCTTGACGGGGTTTGCCATAGCAGCCTTTATTGATTTATAGCCTACGGCGAGCCATGCGACCACGATTGAAAAAATTATGGCAATAGCAAATACTGTCCAGTTCAATTTGATTCCAAAAACAAAATTCTGCAGCCAGTTATGCATCATATACCACGCAACGGGAATAGCAACTAATGAGCCGGCAAAAATAAGAATCGTAAATTCTTTGGAGAAAAGATAAATGATATTTTGAATAGACGCGCCTAATACTTTCCTGATGCCAATCTCTTTGGTTCGTTGCACAGCCATGAAGGAAACAAGGCCATACAAACCAAGGCAGGAAATGAAAATTGCAATACCGGCAAAAATTTTATAAAGCAAGGAAAGCTGCTCATCCTGTTTGTAAAAATCAGCAATATTATCATCCATGTAAGAACTGGTAAAAGCATATTCAGGGTAAGAATTGTTCCATGCAGCTTCGACAGCGGCTTTGGTCTTTGGGATATTTGTCGAAATTAATTTAACAGAAGTTACCTGGTAATAAGCACGTCTTTCGGCAATTGCCAATGGCTTGATATTCTCTTTTAATGAATTGGTTTTAAAATCTTTTACAACACCTGTAATTGTTTTCCATTCACCATCTCCGCCAAACTTTATTTGTTTACCGACCATCTCGTTAGCAGATTTTACATTTAGCTTTTTCATAAGCGTTTCATTTACCACCACTTCATTAATTGTATCTGCTTTGCTGAAAGGTCTGCCGGCCAGGATTTGCAGTCCAAATGTTTTAAAATAATCTTCATCGGCAAATTTGGTATATAAGGCAAAATCAGGATCAGGTTTATGATCGAATCCAAAATTAGTTGCTGAATTATTATCCGAAGAGGGAACATCGCTGCTAAAGCTTACAGATTTTACACCGGGAATTTCCAACAACTTTTTCTTATAGAAAGGCTGCCTTGACTGTGCCACGCTATCAGTGTTTGCATTAATTATAAGAAGGGCTTCTTTACTAAAACCAAGATCAGCATTTCTTACAAAATTCATTTGCGAAATGGCAACGATAGTTCCTACGATAAGAATTTGCGAAATGGCAAATTGAGTTATTACCAGGCCTCTTCGCAAGGAAATACCGCCAACAGTTGCCGAAGTAATTTTATTTTTCAACGCAAGTGCAGGGTTAAAGCCGGAGAGCACCAATGCAGGATACAGGCCAGAAAGAATAGTGACCACGATAAAAAGTGCAAGAACAAATGCTATGGTTTGCCAATTAAAAAATGAAAGTGATTCCTGTATGGATGCTATGTGTTTTATGAAAGGGAGACAAAGGAGGGCTATGCCCATTGCAAATATCAGGGAAGTAAAGACTATAATGCCTGTTTCGCCTATCACCTGGGAAAATAACTGCCAGCGATAACTTCCCAAAACTTTCCTAATGCCTATCTCTTTGCTTCTGCCTACAGCCTGCGCTGTTGAAAGATTTATAAAGTTGATGCATGCCATAATGATAATAAAAATACCAATGAGAGATAATGTCCACAACGTAGATTTTGCTGTTACATGGTCTCCGAAATTTTC
>JBDTSD010000180.1:0-8132 GCA_039931355.1 Ginsengibacter sp. | reverse complement strand
AATAATTCTGTCGGAATTCTCAACATCTTATTGAATAACCTGATCATTTTAAGAGATAGTGGTTGTTTATAATTAAGAACTTTGCTAATAGTTCCTTTGTCACCATATTCTCTTCCCAAGTCGGCAGATTTGTAACCAAATTCATCCATTCTGATTTTTATAATTTCTACAGGATCAATATCAGGAAAAGGCCATTGAGCATTTTCATACTTATTAATAAGGTAAGATAAAAGAATTTTTTCTTTATGATTTAATGAACCTTTTTTCTCACTTCTTATTTCTTCGTAACGAAATAAGGCTTTTTTATAATATGCATCATTTTCTATTAAAAACCACGGTTGGGTTTGCATAACTTCTTTTTAAATTGTTTCAGGATCTATTTTATCATATTCATTATGTGTTCCAATAAACCTTACCTCAACTATCTCATCAACATAATCAATGTATGCGATAAGGCGATAATTATTATGAACAATTTCGAATCTCGCCTTGTTATTTTTTATCATTTTTGCTTTTGGAAAATCAGACAACACATCTTGCTTCTTTTTCCATATTACTTTTTCAATTACCAATTTCCAAACATTCAGACTTTTCCTTGCATCAGCATGTTTCTTCGAAAAATCAATTAGCTTATTCAGGTAAATGATAATCATTAAGGAAAAATTAATTTTAAACTGAGTATTGCAAAAATATAAAAAGTTGGTTAATTACCAACTTTTACAATAAAGAGAAAATTAAGAATTACTGCTCATTTTCACATCAATGTGCTTCCAGCCAATTTTCCCCTACGCCAATTTCTGCATCAGCAGGTACACCATTCGGCAACAATAAAGCATTCTGCATGCACTCAATAATAATCGGCTTGATGGTTTCAACCTCACTTTTATGCGCATCAAACACAAGTTCATCATGCACCTGCATGATCATCTTTGATTTGAAATTGTATTTTTTAAACTCGTCATGAATCTTTATCATGGCCAGCTTAATCATATCGGCAGCAGTACCTTGTATCGGTGAGTTGATAGCATTACGCTCCGCATAACCTCGCACCGTCCAGTTGCTGGAATTAATGTCTTTTAGCCAGCGTTTGCGGCCCATAAGCGTTTCTACATATCCGTTAGTACGGCAAAAATTCATAGCTTCATCCATATATTTTTGAATGTTGGCAAACTGCTTTTTATAATTTTCTATGATCTCCTTTGCTTCAGTCCTGGATATATTTAAATTTTCAGCAAGCCCGAAAGCGCCCTGGCCGTAGATAATCCCAAAGTTTACACTTTTAGCTTTGTACCGCATTTCTTTTGTAACATCATCTTCTTCCACCCCAAACACTTTTGCCGCCGTGGCGGTGTGAATATCTTTGCCTGACTTAAATGCTTCGCACATAGCGGGGTCACCGCTAATGCCTGCAACGATGCGCAATTCTATCTGCGAATAGTCGGCAGAGATTATCAGATGATCACTATCGCGTGGAATAAATGCTTTGCGTATTTCGCGCCCTCTTTCGGTTCTTATCGGAATATTCTGCAGGTTTGGATTGTTGCTGCTTAACCTTCCTGTTACGGCAATCGCTTGTCCGTAGCAGGTATGCACACGCTGCGTCCTTTTGTTGATAAGCTGCGGCAAGGCATCTACATAAGTTGATTTCAACTTGGTGAGCTCCCTGAAATTTAAAATGTCTTCAACAATTGGATTTTCTTTTGCAAGCTTCAGCAACACATCTTCTCCGGTGGAGTGTTGTCCTCCTTTGGTTTTCTTTCCTTTATCTAATTGCAATTTTTCAAATAATACTTCCGCCAATTGTTTTGGCGAGGCAAGGTTAAATTTTATGCCGGCTTGCTCAAACACACTTTGTTCGCAACGCGCCGCTTCTTTTTCTAACTCTTCTGAATACACATTTAAGAAGTTCATATCTACTTTTACGCCCTCAAACTCCATAGCAGCCAGCACTTTTACCAAAGGAATTTCCACTTCGTTGAAAACTTTTTCAACCTGCTTTTCTTTCAGGTAAGGTGCGAAGACATTTTTCAGTTGCCGCGTAATATCTGCGTCTTCTACTGCATATTCTTTTACATTTTCTACTTCTACATCACGCATAGTGCCCTGCGTTTTCCCTTTTTTTCCAAGCACCTCGGTGATTGAAACGGGAAGATAACCAAGGTATTGAGCGCTCAGCAAATCCATATTGCGCCTGCCTTCGCTTTCAATTACATAATGCGCCAGCATGGTATCAAACACTTTTCCTTTCAACTCAAAGCCATACCATTTTAGCACGAGCATATCGTACTTTACATTCTGACCAATCCATATTATTGATTCATCATCAAACAACTTTTTGAAATGATTTAAAATATGAATTGCTGCTTCTTCATCTTCAGGACAAGGAACGTAATATCCTTCACAATCTTTAAATGAAAAGCTTAAGCCAACCAGCTCCGCTTCGTTCGCATCAACATGTGTTGTTTCGGTATCAAAAGAAATTTCCTTTTCACCTGATAATTTTTTTACCAGTTCAGCAATCGCTTCATCACCATCTACGAGCATATAATTGTGCTCAGTATTATTTATATTTTTATCAGCAGCAAGCCCTGCCTTTTCTTCTTTCGCAACTTTTTCTTCTTCGGGTTTCGGAATGGGAATCTCCATAGCATTCCCGAAAAGATCGGTTTGTATCACCTGTTTTTCAACAATAAAAACATTATACTCATCTCCTAAAATTCTTTTACCCAAAGTCTTAAATTCAAACTCTGCAAAGAGGTCTTTTAAAACTTCTACATTATATGCCTTGACTCTAAAATCTTCTTCATGAAACTTACAAGGGACATCTGTAATAATAGTCGCCAGCTTTTTGCTCATAATTGCGGCTTCTTTACCAGCCCTGATCTTCTCGCCCAATGAGCCTTTTATATTATCTGCATCTGCTAAAATATTTTCAACCGAATCGTATTGAGCTAATAATTTTGCAGCAGTTTTTTCACCTATACCTGCAATACCCGGAATGTTATCAACGGCATCACCCATTAATCCAAGTATATCAATCACCTGGCCGACATTTTTTATTCCCCATTTGTCACATATTTCTTTTGGCCCCATTATCTCAAACTTTCCACCTTGATAGCCTGGCTTATAAATTTTTATTTTCTCGGTAACTAATTGCCCAAAATCTTTGTCCGGTGTCACCATAAAAACTTCATAACCTTCCTTCTCCGCCTGCTGTGCAAGCCCGCCAATAAGGTCATCAGCTTCATATCCGTCACATTCAACAACAGGCAAATTAAAGCCTTCAATAATCTTTTTTATATCGGGAATAGATGCCAATAAATCTTCCGGTACTTCCTGCCGGTTGGCTTTATAGGCTTCAAAATCTGTATGCCTTTCGGTAGGCGCCCATGTATCAAAAGCTACGGCAAGATGCGTAGGCTTTTCTCTCGAAAGTAAATCAAACAATGTGTTGGTAAATCCAAATTGTGCGTTCGTATTTTTCCCCTTGGTAGTAATTATCGGGCTGCGTATCAAGGCGTAATAAGCGCGATAAATGAGGGCCATTGCATCAAGCAGAAATAACTTTTTTTCCATCGGGTAAAAGTAAAACAATCAATACGTACAATCAAAAGCTGAATAAACGTGGGGAAAATTTATAAAAAAAACATAACAAAGATGTTACAGTTATCCAGGTGCATATTTGAACTAAAAATTTTCGGGGATGCGCTGATAAAAAACCGCCATGGTTAAAAAATCCATGGCGGTAAATAATTTAAGTAAGAAAAAACTATCCTAATTTTTCTAGCCTGAAATCAAGTCGCTTTTCCTTCCTGAAATATTCCATAATCATAACGGAGCCTGATTTGGCAGGAAATACTTTCATCCTTGTCGCCTTAGATTTCAATTCAATTTTATCAGTAGAAAATTTATTGCCATTGTAAAGAATAGTATTAAAAGTTTCTCCTTTATAATCTGAATTTCTCACCCAATCACCGTAGCATACTGCAAAGTTGGAATTATCATTTTGGGTGGTTGTAAATTCATAATCAAATCCGCCTCTCATTTTTACCTGTAAGGCAATAGCATGCTGGCTACTATAATCACTCTCGGTAGATGCTTCAACTGTATTATTTGTTTTATCATAAATAGTAGCGTTAATGACTTTATACTTGCTGTTAAATTCCATCATCACCATATCAGTTACTACAATTTTTGTAACACCTACTGCATTTTGACGTACACCTGCCATCGCTCCTAAAGCTGTTAAGGCAATGCCACTTGCATTTGCTTGTCTTTTGTACCCTTCTCCCACTACAAAGATTTTCCCTTCCGGTGTTTGTATTAATTTATGAATGTAGAGAAACCCGATGTTGTCTATTTTACCTTTTGAATTCAGTGACAGGTATTTACCAAAATCATCCTGCCAGGAATTATACGTTTTGGTAAGAATATCTCCATTGCTATTTATTGTGTACAATGCAAGGCCCTTACTAAAATCTTTCATTATATTATCGCCTTTATCAAAATAGCTACCCATTAAAAGTATGCCGCTGTTATCTTTTTTAGGTATCACGCTGGAAGGCACAAAAGTGTATGTATCTTTTGAATCATCAATATCGAAGACTTTTTTCTTTGTAACAAAATTGATTCCTACCAAATGCGAAGTAAACTTTCCGCTCAGCGCCCTGTCTCTTTTTATCACTTCCAGTATAATTAAACTATCGGTGCTCCCCATAAATTCTGCGTTTGCATAGCGTTCCTCATCATCCTGGGGCTGATAGACCCACTGTTTTTTTTGTTCTGATGCGTAATAATCTACTTCATAGGTACGTTGCTTTCCGTCTCTTAGCGGAAGTACTGAAGCATAACCTTGTCCTCCGAGATCAAATACATTTTGATTGGTTCCTTCATCAGTATGCATCGTCTCATATCTCTTCATAAGATCGTCCGTTCTTTTATCAAACTCGCGGCTGTAGGTATATTTTAACTTGCCCTCCAGGTCATATATTTTCATATCAAGGGTTTTGTTTTCTTCGTTCTTAAAAAGAAAGGACAGGCTGTTGCCATTATAAGCCGATTCAAGTAAGCTTAGTTTTTTTGAATCTTCAAATTTTATTTCCCTTACCTTATTCAGGTTTTCATCTAATATTTGTAGCGTGTACTCGTTGGTATGTTTGTCAATTTTATCACTTTGATAAAGAAAAAAATATCCCTTTATCTGGCTGTTTGCCATAATGGTTCCGCTATTTCGCAGGTAGGCAGTATATACTTTATCAATACTTAATTTAGCCTGGGCAAATAAGCCAGTAGCGGAGAGAAACAGGAAAAAGGCTGTTGCCAAAAAAATTCTTTTAATCATTTTACTTACTTTTTTTAGATAATGTTTTTATTGTTTTATTAATTGTGCGCTTTTTTTATAAGTGTCTTTAAAAAAAACGTAATCACTAAGTTGTGTTTCATACTGCTTGAGATAATAGTAATTAATAGCAGCGAAATCTCCCAGGTAAAGGTTTTGTATAAATTGTAAAATTAAATTGTAATTAGGTTGATTGAAGGGCGAAGGAAGATCAATTACTTTGCCCAGGGTATGGCTTTTTTGAGCATCATACATTCCATTGAAAACCCTTCCGATATTAGCGATTAAATATGGGTCCGAAGCGTGATCCTGCAATAGCCTGGTTGTGTAATAAAGACTTTTAGTATAGTTTTTGGAAGTAAAGGCATACTCTACAACTTCATAAGGGAAAATATTTTTTAGCTCAATAAATTTTTTTAAGTCAACAACACTTTTCGGGGAAGATACCTGTGAATATTTATTCACTAAAGGCTCCAGGTTTTTTATTCTAAGTTTACAATCCGGGTGTGTTTTTAGTGAATCGGATAAAGCTTCCTCTTTATCCAGGACAGCATGTCCGCCCAATAATCCTTCTTCTTTTACAATCCATCTTTTTTGAAAAGGATATTCTTTTGCGTTAAACATTTTTTGCATCGTTGCTGACACATCCAAATCATCTGTATCAACGGAATCGAGCAAGGAAAGAGTTGTCAGGGATTCGCCAACATCAAAATGCGAATTGTGCATAAATTCTACTGCAAGAGAATCAGCCTGGCCTTCATGGTCGCGGCCATGCCGGCGTGTATCAAATGTAAGTCCCTTCAATAATTTTTCAAGCTCCTGGCGCTTTCCATATTCATTCCTTTTTATGCTGCGCAACTTGCTTTGTATATCATCTGAGTTAAGCTTTGTTACATAAGCGGCAATACTATTTTCGCTATGTTTCAAATAAAAGTGTGCTATTTCATGACAAAGAATAAAGGCAGCCTGACTTTCGTTATTAAGCCTGCTAAAAAGCCCCATGTTAAAAAGGATGATGCCTTCTCCAATATAGCTCGCATTGGGAATACCTGACCGGGAAAAATAGCATTGAATATTATTGACAGTAAGTAAAGGATTTGCTTTGACAATTTCTTTAAGTAATGCATCAATATATTGCTGCGCTGATGAAGAAGTATAAATTTCTTTCGTATCAAATGTTTCTTTTACGTTTTCCCATCTTGATTTATATAACTCAGCAAGATCTTTTTTGTTTTGCGGTGGAAGGCTTACTATTTCATCCTCATAAGTCTTTTCAGATTTCGTTAATTGTGCTTTAAGGAATTCTATATTTTCAATAGAAGGCGAAAAAGTTTGGTTTTGAGCCATTACCGCTTTTTGCGCCATGCATATAATAATGCAGGCAATAACAAAGAAAAATCTTTTGTGAAACGCATTTACGTTGAGAGACGAAGAAATATCTATTTGCAAAAATTGTAGGTTAGCTTGGTAGGGTAAAGAAAAACAATAAACGGCAATTTTCTTTATTTATTATTTTAGTAAGGGTTAAACAAAATCTATTTGAAAACTTCTCTCCATCCACATCATTAATAAAACCGATTACGCCAATCACGAAAAATTTTTGATCATCCCGCATGCATAAGTTACTGTCGTTGGGACAGTATAAATAAGGGTCATGCTGTACCAATTTTGACCTGGCACCTTACTAAAACCTCGTTTCAAGATAATTCGGCAGCATTGCACGCCATGTAGGCCAGTCGTGGGTCATATCAGTTCCCCAGATATCTAACTCATAGTTTATGCCTTTGTCATACAACACCTTTGCAAATCTTCCCGCAGCACCGGGATCCTCATACTCGCCACTTCCCGAAAGAATGTGAATATGATGGCTCCTTTTTATATTGTTCAAATACCATTCATCTGTCAGCCCCGGAAGATAATCCTCGGGTGAATTAAAATACACCTGGTCATCATTAAACCCTTTCGTGTACTCATGAAGGTTATACACACCGCTCATGGCAATAACACCGTCAATAAGGTCAGGCCTTTTCAAAAATAAATTCATGCTATGCAAGGCACCGAAGCTGGCGCCACTGATTATGATGGGCGTTTCCTGCGAAGTGCTGTTTTTTATAAATGGTATTACTTCATCAAATACATATTTGTTAAACTGATTGTGCCGGATTGCTTTGTGCTCACCTTGCATATCATTATTCAGCCAGCTTTCCGTATTGATGCTGTTTATAGAAAACACTTTCACTTTTCCTGCATCAATAAAAGATGCTATGGAATCTATCAATTGAAACCGTTCGTACTCCAGGTAATCCGCTGCCGCCGTAGGAACCAGCAAAAGCGCAAATCCATAATCCCCATAAGAAACGATTGGCATGTCTTTATCAAGGGACGGGCTGTACCATGAAGTAATTTGTCTGTTCATAAAAATTTTATTGATTGAATAGCACAAAATAAAGAATAAACCGGAAGGGATTTGCGGACGCAATAAGAAATTTTGAAGCTTTACATTATTTCAGACCTAATCGCTCCAGCAATACTTCCTTTCTCGCTTTTGAAACCATCAGCTTCTCATTCGTGTTCATTACTACATAGCCGCCATCGGTTTTTATATAATGCGTAACTGAATTTATGTTTACAATAGTGGAGTGATGTATTCTTACGAAAATTTCCTGTGGCAGCATTTCTTCTATATCACCCAGTGTTTTAGAGACAAGAAATTTTTTACCATTGGTAAGGTATATATTGGTATAAGCACCTTCGGCATGGCAGTATTGTATATTTTCCGCGGCTATAAATTCAT
>JBDTSD010000179.1:0-8155 GCA_039931355.1 Ginsengibacter sp. | reverse complement strand
ATACCGATACTAAAACTGATACGATACCGGATAAACTTTTTACCAAAGTAGAAAACGAAGCTGAATTTCCTGGTGGAAGACCTGCCTGGATTAAATATATCGTAACCAAAATAACGGCAGTTCAGGATTCGCTTACAGAAAAGGATTTCGGGACTTGCCTGGTAAAATTTATTGTAAATAAAGATGGCAGCATAACTAACGTGGAGGCCACCACGATGAAAGATACCCGGCTCGCCATGGTTGCTGTTAATGCAATAAAAACAGGTCCTAAATGGATACCGGCGATGCAAAATAATAACACTGTTGCCTCATACAGGCTTCAACCTGTTACGCTCACAGATCCCGGAAAAAAATAGAAATCTACATAGGTGTCTGGCCACTGCAGTGGCCAGACACCTAATCAAATAGCTTTTGGAAAGTTTAAAACTTTCCAAAAGCTGCGTTAAAAACTCAAATCCATGTGCCTGGTTTTTATTACCAATTCTTTCTTATCGCTTTCTTCAACTCTTCCTATTATTCGTGCATCTATATTGAATGATGCTGACTCTTTAATTATCGCATCAGCAAAATCTTCGTCTGTATAAATTTCCATTCTGCAACCCATATTAAATACCTGGTACATCTCACGATCGTCAGCGCCGCTTGCTTTTTGTATTTCCATAAATATTTCCGGGGGCTCAAATAAATTATCTTTTATCACTCTTATACTTTCAGGAATATATTTTAAGCACTTAGTTTGCCCACCGCCGCTGCAATGTATCAATCCATAGATTTTATCAAAGTGATTTTCAAGAAGCACTTTCATTAAAGGAGCATAAGTACGCGTGGGAGACAGAATACTTTTAATTTCACTTATCCTGTTTTTGCCAATATATACAACATCTTTATCAAGAGAATTATCATAGCTCTCTTTAAAATTTTCAGCATAATATTTATCAAGAATATCGTGACGTGCAGAGGTTAATCCA
Source organism: Ginsengibacter sp. (assembly GCA_039931355.1). Classification (GTDB taxonomy): domain Bacteria; phylum Bacteroidota; class Bacteroidia; order Chitinophagales; family Chitinophagaceae; genus Ginsengibacter. The sequence goes on along the minus strand of JBDTSD010000179.1, from coordinate 7,187 downwards.
TTGCTTCCTATGCCACTATTATATTCGTTTTCATAAGAAGCTTTTCCAAAAGAAGCAAGCCCAACTATTACATTACCGGGTTTTATTTTTTCATTCGAAATAATTTTTGACTTTGGCCATCTCACAGCCATCGTGCCATTCACAGCAATTGTCCGTACTACATCCCCAACATCTGCTGTTTCGCCACCGAGATATTGAATATTGATACCGAAGGTTTTCACCAGGTCAAAAAATTCCTGTGTACCATTTATTACCTGCTCCAACACTTCCGCTGTTATAAGATTTTTGTTCCGGTCAATGGTAGAATTGAAAATAATATTATCATAAATTCCGACACATAAAAGATCGTCAAGGTTCATTACCACTGCATCCTGTGCGATCCCTTTCCACACAGAAGCGTCACCGGTTTCCTTCCAATATAAATAAGCTAGAATACTTTTAGTGCCTGCACCATCAGCATGCATTACGTTTATATAATCTTCATCGCCACCCAGATAATCAGGATAAATTTTGCAAAAGGCTTTTGGAAAAATTCCCTGGCTGAGGTTTTGTACGGCTGCATGTACTTCTTCTTTTTGAGCAGAAACACCACGCCTTGAATAGAGAGACATTGTTTTAGTTTGATTGGTGTAAAAATATAGAATATCACTCTCCTATCTTCAATTCAAAAATTGAACAGATAAATAATATAATTTGCACCCTGCATGCTGGTACACCGTGATATAAATAATTTACCCTCCTTTCATAATTCCGTAATTACCATTGGTACTTTTGATGGCGTTCATACCGGGCACCTGCAAATAATTAACCAGCTAAAAAAAGAAGCCAGGGAAATTAATGGAGAGTCTGTTATTATTACTTTTCATCCACATCCAAGGATGGTCGTAAATACAAAAAGCATTTCACAGGATCAATACGAAGAGATTAAATTACTTAATACCCTACAGGAAAAAATTGAACTTTTAGAAAATAACAATATTGATCATCTTGTAGTAGTGCCTTTCACTTTTGATTTTTCTGAACAACCTGCAGAAGAATATATCAGGGGTTTCCTGGTTGCTAAATTTCAACCACACACCATTATTATAGGCTACGATCATCGTTTTGGAAAAGACCGCGGTGGAGATTACAAACTCTTAGAAGCTTACCAGGCAAAATATAATTTTAAAGTAAAAGAGATACCAGAGCATGTTTTACACCATGTAAAAATAAGCTCCACTAAAATCCGGCATTCGCTTGCAGATGGAGATGTTGAAACCGCAAATGAAGCTTTGGGCTATCCTTATTTTTTTGAAGGCAAAATAATTGAGGGGGACAAACTCGGGCGACAATTAGGCTACCCCACCGCTAATATTGATGTAACAGATAAAAGCAAATTAATTCCCGGCGATGGCGTTTATGCAGTTGAAGTATCAATGCATAAAGACGAAAATACGCTGAACAACATCGCACATCGTACATCAAAAATCGTGCATCACCTGGGCATGATGAATATCGGATTCCGGCCGACTGTAGGTGGAACAAAAAAAGTGATAGAAGTAAACCTCTTCAATTTTGATAAGGATATTTATAATAATCTTATCAGGGTTTATGTAAAAAATCACCTGCGGTCAGAAAAAAAATTTAACAGCTTAGCCGAATTAAAAAATCAGTTAGCTGAGGATATGATAAAGGCGCTTGAACTGCTTAAAAACGTCAATTATAAGACGCTCCCATAATTATTTTATACGCCAGTTCTTTAAGTAAAGCACTGTGAGTTGTACCATAACTGTTAACGCCTAAGCTTTTCAAATTATAATCGTGAAGCAAGAGAATTACTTTTTCAGTTTCAACATAAGAATAATTTAAAACGGTATCCAACGCCTGCTGGGTGAGAATTGGATTATTAAAAAATAAAGGCCTTAGCGCTTTTTCGCTTTTATCACTCATTTGGTAAACCGTAATTATTTTAGCGAAATAGTTATAAAGAGAGGGCAACAACAATGGAAATGGAGCCGCTTTGGGATTAGCCTCGAAGTATTGTATAATGCGGATCGCTTTTGCAAGATCCTTTTTACCTAAGGCATGTTGCAATTCAAAAACATTGAACTCTTTACTTACGCCGATATATTTTTCAATATCATCTTCGGTTATATTCATAGCAGCGCCAAGGTTTACAGACAATTTTTCAACTTCGTTGCCTATTCTGCTGAGATCATTGCCAACGTGATCTACAAGCAGCATCAATGCTCTTGGCGTAATTTGAAATCCTTTCGATTGCAGGTAACCGTTAGTCCAGGCAGGAAGCTGGTTATCGTATATTTTTTTTGATAAAAATATTTCCCCATGTTTCTTAATCGCTTTTGAAAAGCTTTTTCTTCCATCCAATGTCTTCCCTTTGTAAGCAATCACAAGCGTGGTGGACGAGAGTGGATTTTCAATGTAACCCTCAAGCTTCTCTATGTCTTTCATTTGCTGTCCTTCCTTCAGCAGTACAACCTGCTTTTCCGCAAACATGGGATATCTCCGGCAGGAATTTATAATATCTACCCAACTGGCATCTTTTCCATAAAACACAGATAAGTTAAATTCAGCTTCTGAGGGAGACAAAATTTTTCTCTCCGCATACTCCATTACTTCGTCTATATAAAATTCTTCTTCCCCTTCCAGCCAGTAAACAGGCTTGTAAATATTTTTTTTCCAATCAGAAAGAATTGATAATGCGCTCATTTGCCCTCAAAGATAAAATATAAATGGATGCTATAGATTTGGTAAAAAACATATCCACATTTCTTGGAAAAGTGGTTTGGCATGGTTTTGGAAATTTCTATGGGATATACAATTCTAATCAAAAAAAATCTTACAACATGAGTTACGAAAACTTCCCCAACAGTGATGTTCCAGAACAGAAACCTGTGGTGGTTACCAATAATAATAACCGGAATATTCTGACAGCTATTCTTGTTATTATTTTATTAGGCACATGGGGTTACATAATTTGGGATAAAAATAAAAACAGGCAGGATAAACAAGAGCTTACCTCTCAAATCGTTGAGAGTGATTCATCAAAGAATGAATTGCAGCGCGAATTAAACGACGCAGCATTGCGACTTGACATGCTCAAAACTTCTAACTCCCGGGCAGATAGCCTGATGCAGACAAAGGATAAAGACATTGAGAGCTTAAAATCAAGAGTGCAAACTATTTTGAATAATAAAAATGCTACACAGGCAGAACTTGCCGAGGCACGGAGGCTTATTTCTCAACTCAAAGGAAACATTGAAACTTATACCGCAGAGATTGAATCTTTGAAAAATCAAAACACGCAGTTAGCGATGGAAAAAAGAGTAGTATCGCTTGATCGTGATGCACAGAAAAAAAATTATGATTCTGCAAGCCAGGTTATAAAGCAAAAGGAGGATGTGATTGATGTGGGGTCTACGTTGCATGCGTCTGGTTTTAATATCATTGGTATTAAAGAAAGAAATAATGGAAAAGAGAAAGTAACTACTACGGCTAAACGAGTGGATAAGTTGAGAATTTCATTTAACATTGATGAAAACAGAATCACAGCAACCGGTCCTAAAGATTTGTATGTATCTATCACCTCCCCCGACGGAAGGCCTGTCGTAGTTGATGCTTTAGGTTCGGGCACATTTGTAACAAGAGATGGCGTTGAAAAACCATTTACTAAAAAGGTGCAAATAAATTATGTCCAGGGACAAAAAGAACCTGTATCTGTTGAGTGGTCTCAAAATAGTGACTTCCAAACAGGCAACTATAAAATAGAAATCTACAATAACGGATTTAAGATTGGCGAAGGTATTCGGGCTTTCAAAAAAGGAGGATTGTTTAGTTAATTCGAATTAGAAATCCTATTCTCTTTATAAACCAATTCCAAAGAAATTCCTGCAAACACTGCGGGAATTTTTTTTATGAAGCCATCGAATATATATGCATCATTTATGTCTTTGCCTTAAAACTTCGACAACATTTTCAAGCGTCTTATCTTTCGCTTTCAAAAGAATCAAATAATGAAACAACAAGTCTGCGGCTTCATTTAAAAAAAGCGTTTCATTATTATCTTTTGACTCTATCACCAACTCAATTGCTTCCTCCCCTACCTTTTGTGCAATGGCATTTATTCCTTTCGAAAAGAGCGAGGAAGTATAAGATTTTTCGTTTCTATTTTCTTTCCTGTCTGAAATAATATTCTCAAGTGTTGTCAAAAAATTATCACCTGTGTTGGCTTCATTAAAGCATGTATCCGTTCCCGTATGACAGACAGGGCCATCAGGTTTTGCCATTATTAGGAGCGTGTCATTATCGCAATCAGCGGTGATTTTAATTAGATGCAAAAAGTTATTGCTTGTTTCTCCTTTTACCCAAAGCCTTTGTTTACTGCGGCTAAAAAAAGTCACGAGCCTTGTATCAATTGTTTGCTGTAAAGCAGCTGCATTCATATAGCCCAACATCAATACTTTCGAAGTAAGATGATCCTGGACAATAACAGGAACAAGGTTGCCGGGGGTTTTGGTAAAATCAACAGCGTTCAATAGTTCCCGGCTTATTTTTTCTTTACTCATATTCTTATATTAATATTATTCTCAGATAAAAATTTCTTCAACGCTGGAATTTCAATTTCCTTGTAGTGAAAAACACTCGCAGCTAAAGCAGCGTCAGCATCTGCTGTTAAAAAAACATCCGCGAAATGATCCATTGTTCCCGCCCCGCCGGAGGCAATTATCGGCACAGGAAAATTAGATGATAGCAAAGAGGTAATGTCATTAGCAAATCCATTTTTGGTGCCATCATTATTCATGGAAGTAAGCAATATTTCACCTGCTCCAAGATCTATCGCCTGCCGGGCCCAATCAAATGTGAGTGCATCTGTTTTTAACCGCCCACCATTCAAATACACATACCATTTTCCATCAGCTTCTTTTTTTGTATCAATAGCCAGCACCACGCATTGGTTTCCAAATTCCTTCGCCATTTCGTTTATGATTGCAGGTGACTTAAAGGCAGCAGAATTTACAGAGATTTTATCGGCACCATTTCGCAACAATTCGTAAGCGTTCTCTACTGAAGAAATACCGCCACCAACAGTAAAAGGTATATTGATATGAGCCGCGATATCCTTTACCAAAGCCACCATTGTTTTTCTTTTTTCAATAGTTGCCGTTATATCCAGGAACACTAATTCATCTGCGCCTTGCTCAGAGTAATACATTGCCAATTCTACAGGGTCGCCGGCATCGCGTATGTTTTCAAAATTTATTCCTTTAACGGTCCTGCCATTATTAATATCAAGGCAAGGAATAATTCTTTTTGCGAGCATTAATTATTTTTTATAAAAGTTTCCATTTGCCCCAAGGTGATGTTGCCTTCGTAAAAAGCTTTGCCAATAATGGTTCCGTGACAGCCAACCTCCTTCAACTCCGTCAAATCTTCAACCTTAGATACGCCGCCGCTGGCTATAAGATGTAGGGAAGAAAATTTTTGCAAAATTGACCTATAAAGACCTGTGGCTGGCCCTTGCATCATTCCATCTTTCGAAATATCCGTACAGAAAATATTATTTAGTTGAAGATCAACAAGGCTTTGTATAAAATCAAAAAGCCGAATACCTGTGTCTTCTTTCCAACCATGAATTTTTATTTTCATATCCAATACATCTGCACCGGGAAGAAATTTTTCAGCGCCAAATATCCTGATCCATTCTGCAAAGAGTGAAGGGTTTTTAACTACAATACTTCCGAGGTTTACGATGCGGGCACCTGCATTAAAAACTGCTTCAACATCTTCAGTAGTCTTTATGCCACCTCCAAAATCAATAATTAACTGCGTGCCGCTTGCAATATTTTCAAGCGTTTTAAAATTTCTAACTTCAGCGCCGGCGGCTCCATCAAGATCAACAATATGCAAACGCTTAATTCCAGCACCTTCAAATTTTTTTGCTACTTCTAATGGCTTATCGCTATAAATTATTTTTTTAGTATAATCGCCTTTTGAAAGACGAACTACTTCCCCTTCAATCAAGTCTATAGCAGGTATTAAATCCATTAAACGATTTTTAAGAAATTTGATAATACATGATTTCCAGCATCTGCTGATTTTTCTGCATGAAACTGAACCCCGTAGAAATTATCTTTATGAATAGCTGAACTATAAGGTAGAATATAATCAGTGGTAGCAATGGTTTCAGCAGAAAGTTCCGCGTAATAACTATGCACATTATAAACAAATGAATTCTCTTTAATTCCCTCAAAAAGTAAAGAAGAAAGATTGTAAATATTGTTCCAGCCCATGTGCGGAATTTTGTATAAAGAAGATTTTTTGTCCTTAACATCAGCAGGAAATTTTTTTACTGGCACATCAAAAATGCCAAGACATTCAGTATCCTCTTCTTCGCTATGCCTGCACATAAGCTGCAAGCCGAGGCAAATTCCCAGTACGGGTTGTTTCAAAGAAACAATCAATTCATCCAGCCGGTATTTTTTTAAATATTCCATAGCTGAACCCGCATTACCAACGCCGGGAAAAATTATTTTGTCCGCCGTTTTAATTTCTTCATGGTCACCGGTAACAATGGCGGTTATACCTAAACGTTGTAAAGCATATAGAACACTTTGCACATTGCCTGCATTATATTTTATGATGGCTATTTTCATAAAATACCTTTTGTTGTTGGAAGGCTTTTATTTTTTGGATCTCTCTTGATAGCCATTTTCATAGCTCTTGCAAAAGCTTTAAAAATAGCCTCGATCTTATGATGTTCATTCGTTCCTTCTGCCTTTATATTCAAATTAGATTTTGAGGCATCGCTAAAGGATTTAAAAAAGTGATAGAACATTTCTGTAGGCATCTCACCAACTTTTTCGCGTTTAAATTCTACATCCCATACCAGCCAGCTTCTGCCGCCAAAGTCTATGGCAGCCTGGGCCAGGCAATCATCCATTGGCAACATGTAACCATATCTTTCCATACCTCTTTTATCGCCGAGAGCATTCAGTAAAGCTTCACCAAAAGTAATCGCAACATCTTCTATCGTATGGTGTTCATCAATGTTCAAGTCCCCTTTGCAGCTGATAGTAAGGTTCATGCCCGAATGTTTTGCAACCTGCTCCAACATGTGATCAAAAAAGCCCAGACCAGTTTCAATAATAGATTGGCCCTGGCCATCAAGATTAATGGTTACCCCGATC
>JBDTSD010000178.1:0-8458 GCA_039931355.1 Ginsengibacter sp. | reverse complement strand
TATTAGTTCCAACAGATTTTTCCTTATGCGCTGAAAAGGAAATAAATTTTGCTGTGCAGTCAGTAAAATATATTCCTGCAAAGATTACACTCTATCATGCATTTGACTTACAAGGGGATATTTATACAGATTACATGGGCGTAACCAAAGAATATAATCAGTCATTATACAATGATGTTGTACAAACACTAAATGCAATAAAAGATGACATTATCAAATCACAAGCTAAATGTAAATATTCTTGTTTCGAAAAAATCATTTCAAAAAGGTATATAAGAAGCGGTAGAAGAAAACAGCATTGACCTGGTAATTATGGGAACATTAGGCGCAACAGGAATAAAAAATGTATAGTTCGGAAGTAATACCCCGGCTGCAATGAGTAACAGTAACGTGCCTATACTGGCAATTCCTTATGAATATAAATGGAAAAAACCCGGACGTTTTCTTTATGCAACTAATTATTTTGAAGATAACACTCCTACCCTCGAAAGAAACAAGAAGAAACAATAATTTTTTCAATATCCTCATATACATTTGTTTTCTTTTATACAATTCTATCCGCTCGTCAAAATGTATACCTTGACGGAATCAATTCACCGGGATTGCATACTACGACAACCTAAAGTTCATTAACGGTGGGCAATAAATACAGGTGCAATGCCTTCTTTAATTACGCTCATTACAAAACTTTCCCTGAAAAATTCTGAAAAGCCTGAGCGCCCAAAGGAGCCACTGACGATCATTGGATTTTTATTCTTTTTTATCCAGTTGCTAATACTTTCTTCATCTCCTAATGCAAGTTTGATAATCGTAATATCACTGTAATGCCTACCCATTAATTCTTCTATAAGAGGTTGGTCGGGTATTTCCTTTTGCTTTCCCTGGATGTGCAGAAGCACGGTTTTGCTATTACATAATTCAGGAAACAGGATGGCAAATTGTTTAATAGAATATACCGAAGATTCTGACCCATCATAGGCCAAAATAATTGTACCAGGAAAAGTATAATGCTCGGGAACAATTATTACCGGGCATTCTGTATTATGCAGCGCATCTTTTAAATGCCTGTCAGTTACATATTCTTCCCCTTCCATAAAAAAATTGCCGCCACCCATGATCATAGCATCAGCAAAGCGTGTTTCTTTGGTTAATTCATTGCTGGCACTATCGTAAGGGTTTCTATGTACCTTATATTCTATAGAATTTTTTTCACAGCTTTCAGAAAATTGTTTCACATTATTTTCAAGGTCTTCCTCATTAACCCCTTCAGGTATCGGGACAAATGCGGGAGCCGCAAATGAGGTAGGGAAAAAGAAAAAGCTGGCATATTCTACTTCAGGCAGGAATACGCCCGCAAGCAGAATTGGAGTTAGGGAATTAAGTTCACTGGCAAAAGAGAAAGCGCTTCCAGGAAATTGATCGCCTGAAAAGGGTATAATTATTTTTTTTTTCATGATTGAATATTTCAAGCTTAAAGTTACTGTGTCAGTAGATATTCGCATACTCGACGCCAGGCAGGAAAATGCCTGCAACAAATACAGGATTAATTTTATTCAATTCGCATGCGAAAGAAAATGCCCGTTCAGAAAAGTGATTGCCATCAAACGGAATTATTATTTTTTTCATTACAGTGGTATAAACCCATGTCACCAGAGGTAGCGCTCATTGGATGTTATCTTTGCTCATCCTGATGTATTTAATAATTCTCAGCAGGACCCTTCCATATTTTCTTTTTGTAAAGAAAGATGAATATTTGCCTGGCTTTCAGGTAAGATTACCAATGGAATTTTAGTTTGGAAAATCATGTCTTTTGTTTCGCTTTTTTTAAAAAGCTTTTCAATCAATTCATGTTTGTGCGGAATCATCACCAGCATATCGGCGCCGCACTCAATCACAAAACTGTTAAGGCCATGGCTTACATCGTTATCGGGTATATATTTAAAAGATGCATTTGATGCACTTTCATCACTATTCTTATTTTCTTCATGAAACCCGCCCGGTTTATCTTTTACCACTTTTACTACAAATACCTTCGAATTGAAGAAGCTACTGATCTTATCTACCGTAACAGGAATGATGGTGTCTGCGACAACAGAATCACTGGCGTAAACAATTATTTTTGGAGCACGATATTTTGCTTCTTCGGGTACAATAATTACAGGAACGCGGCAGTCTACAGCTAAAGCGGTAGCCGTACTGCCGAATATCTTTTTTACATTTTTTCCGTTGCCTTTCATTCCTACAATAATGAAATCCACAGACTTTTCCATTGCCAGTTTAACAATGGCTTCCCCGGTTTCTCCTTCATCGCAAATAATCTCTATTTGTTTGCCTTCCGCATCAATTGCATTAGCCTCTTCAAGCAGGCGCTTATCTGTTTGCATCATGATATCATACCTTGAGATAGCGGTACCTAGCCCAGGTGCAGGGTTGGGAACCCTGTAAGAATTAAATAAATAGATTTTCGCATCAATACTCTTTGCAAAGGCCATCCCATACAATGAAGCATTACGTGATGCACGGGAAAAGTCTGTTGCTATTAATACTGTTTTCATAAAATTATTTTTATTATAACGTTAAGATTGCTTTATCCGAATAGTCCTGTAAACTCATAAATGCGCAATAAATATTGGTTGGGATATTGTTCTTATTAATCGGTCTGCCCTGCTGTGCTTAAAGAAAGCTGATATAGCATTTCTGCCATAAGCACCCATTACCAAAAAAATATTTTTTCTTGAAAAAACATAGTCGAACAATTTCGAATCAGTATCTCCTTTGTGAACTTCAAATTGAAAATTGGCATAGTGTTCTTTCAGCCATTCCTTCAAATGGTATTTATCCCTGTCATGCCATTCTCCCTTTGAATTTACTTGTAAAATAGTAGGCTTTCTGTTTCGCAATTCCGGAAACAGGTAAGTAAATTGTTTAATTGCAAATACGGCAGAAGCCGAGCCATCATAACTAAAAATAATTTCATCAATGGCTTCAAAACTTTCGGGTGCAATTATTATAGGGCATTCAGCCTTTTTAAGAGTGTCTTTTACAAAATCAGTGGGCATGCCTTCATACTCCTTATTAAATGAAGTTTCAGGAGCAATAACGATAACATCTGCAAATCGGCTTTCTTCAATTATTTCACTGGCAGGAACACCGCGATCCCGGTGTACATTGTAATTTACTTCCCTACACAAACAGCCTTCTTTGAAGTTGCTAATATTTTTTTCTACCACCTTCATTTTTGAAAGGTGCTCTTCAGAATTTTCGTCTATATCCCAATCTAAATAGGTAACCCCTTGCATTTGTTTAAGCAAAGGCTTTTCTTCCCCTTCAAGATTTTCAAGAAACACCCCGGTAACTTTTGACTTTGTCAACCTTGCGAGATAGCATGCGAAATCCAATGCATTTTTATCAGGATTAACCGCATCAATTCCTAATAATATTTTCATTTTAAATAATTTCATCAAAACTATTAGCAGTGCTTGCAATAATTGATGACGGTCATTAGGTGTAGGAGTGATTTTGGTCAAAGAGGTGTTGAAAAACAGCACGCATTACTAAGCACACAAGCAAGTAGCATTTTCCTTCTGCACTTCAATTGAGGCGCTTGCAAAACGATGAAGAGCAGGAGCAAAAAATTAAAACAGCGGGAATGCAGAACTGGAAAAAGCTTTGATAAAAAAAAATAAAGGAACTTACTTTTACACACCTCCATCTTAATCAGCTTTATCTTTTTATAAGCATTCAGTAGATACTTGCTTTTTTCTGCGGCATATCCTTTTCCTATTCCACCAAAACCGATTCTTATTCCCTTTTCTTTAAGGAATACCGTTGTATCGGTTTTATCTAATAGTACATTTTTGTAATTGATAAGGCGAATTAATTGTTTGGCAGTTTTTCGGATAATTTTTTTGTCCGCTTAATCAGATCGTTTTTTTTTGTTGTTCCTTTGAAAGTTGGTTTTTCTTTGATCTCGGAAAATCTGCATTCACGAGAATAAGGCCTCGACAGATTTGTATGATCTGTCATTAATAATAAAATATTTGATCAATGTTTTTCAAATTTTCCAGTTTTTTCGTGTACCCTTATACGGTACATAATTGGTTTCACTCTGTTAGCATCATCAACGGAGCTTAGCGAGACTTCATGCTGGTGTGTATGAATGGTGGAACTGGTAAGTAATGGCCACATGTGGTTAAACATATAATCCCTTACGGTGTCGGCTTCTTTTCCTTTAAGTTCTTCGAATGTTCCGGAAATAATGGCGCTTTGCCAGTTAGCCATGTTGGTCATAGAATCAACTTCAAAGCAAACGGTGGGATGTTTGCGCATAATATCGAGCTTTAATCCTTCTTTCGTTTGCCCGATTATATATTCGCCATCATAAACGTATGTCACGGGAACGATGTACGGCTTCTTTCCGTCGGTGCATCCGATTCTTCCAACAAACTGGCTAACCAAAAGGTGATCTATTTGCAGATCATTTAAATTTCCAAGCATATAACGTATCGATTTCTTAAAAAAGGAATAGCCAAAATTATAAACCACTCCCTTTACGGGTTATGATGGTGAGCATACCGGCAAATGACGTACGTCAAGGTTAAGTGTAACCTTTGTTACCAGGAATCATATACCAGTGCAACATCTTTGCATTAGTAAAATATTTTAAATGGAAATTGCCGGATATCTTTTAGCTGCGGTAATCGGTGTATCATTAGGACTAATCGGTGGTGGCGGTTCTATACTAACGGTGCCTATTTTAGTATATGCCATGGGCGTAAGCCCCGTGCTGGCAACTTCTTATTCGTTATTTATTGTGGGTTCTACATCCATGGTAGGCGCCGTAAATAATTATCGCAAAGGACTTGTAAGTATAAAAACAGCGTTGATATTTGGATCATCTTCTATAACAACAGTGTTCCTTACCAGGAAAATACTGATGCCAAAAATCCCTGCAATATTGCTGACGGGCAAACATATTCAAATTACACAGTCAATGGCTACCATGGTGTTATTCGCAATCCTAATGCTGCTGGCTTCTTCGGCTATGATAAAAAATAAAACTGAAAAGATAAAAATTAAGGAAGTAACTGATCATGGACAAGTCAATACATTAAAGCTTTTGCTGTATGGGGTTTTAATTGGCGTGGTAACGGGACTGTTAGGAGCAGGCGGTGGCTTTTTGATTATACCTGTGTTAGTATTATTAATTAAAATGCCTATGAAACACGCTATCGGCACTTCATTACTTATCATCGGGCTTAACTCTTTAATTGGGTTCACGGGTGACCTGGGGCATTTTGCAATTGACTGGAAATTTTTACTCTTGCTCACCGCTATTGCGGTTGCAGGCATTTTCGTCGGAGGACTGTTAGCAAAAAAGATAGATGGCAATAAGCTCAAAATAGCCTTTGGATGGTTTGTACTCGTAATGGGTATCTACATCATTGTGAAAGAAACACTATTAAAGTAATCTGTATCAAATAAGTGAAGTGTAACAAAAGTTGCGCCTTGCAAAACATTATTAATTCAATTTTACATTAACAAATAAAAAGTTATATCATGAACATTGAACAAATTTATACAGGTTGTCTTGCACAAGGAGCCTACTATATTACGAGCAATGGGGAGGCTGCAATTATCGATCCTTTGCGTGAAACACAACCTTACATAGATCGTTTACAAAAAGACGGTGTTACACTGAAATACATTTTCGAAACACATTTTCATGCTGACTTTGTAAGCGGGCATATTGATTTAGGTAAAAAGACTGGTGCATCTGTGGTTTACGGTCCTAACGCCAAAGCTGATTTTGATTTTATTGCAGCCCTGGATAACCAGGAGTTTAAAATTGGGGACGTAACAATCAAAGTACTGCACACACCTGGCCACACGATGGAGAGTAGTACTTTCCTCTTAAAAGATGAATCAGGCAAAGATTATTGCATTTTTAGTGGTGACACATTGTTCTTAGGAGATGTGGGCCGGCCGGACCTTGCTCAAAAAGCAGCGCACATGACACAGGAAGAATTAGCAGGCTTGTTATATGACAGCCTGATGAATAAAATAATGCCTTTAGCAGATGATGTTATTGTTTACCCGGCGCACGGTGCAGGAAGCGCTTGTGGTAAAAATATGATGAAAGAAACTGTGGATACACTGGGTAATCAAAAACGGGTGAACTATGCATTGAATCAGCCCAACAAGCAGGCATTTGTAAAAGCCGTGACCGAAGGCTTGTTGCCACCGCCTGCATATTTTGGATTGAATGTGGCCATGAATAAATCCGGCATTAAAAGTTTTGACGAAGTTTTAAACAATGGCATGAAAGCCTTGTCAGCAGCCGAATTTGAAGCAGCGGCAGAAAATACAGAAGCATTGATATTAGATACCAGGGACAATTCGCAATTTTACAAAGGCTTCATTCCACAATCAATAAATATCGGGCTTGATGGTGATTTTGCGCCGTGGGTAGGAGCATTGATCGTTGATGTTAAACAACTTCTCTTGTTAGTAACACCCGAAGGAAAAGAAGAAGAAACTGTAACCCGCCTGAGCCGCGTAGGATTTGATAATATACTCGGTCATTTAAAAGGTAGCTTTAAAACCTGGCTGGATGCCGGCAAAGAGGTGGACGTAGTAGAACGCATTAGCGCTTCACAATTTGCCAGGACAGTTGAGATCGGTAAAGATAAAATTATTGACGTGCGTAAAGAATCAGAATATGCTGCAGAACATTTAGAAGATGCCTACAACAGGCCGCTGGCATATATTAATGATTGGATAAAAGATATCAATCCCGAAGAGCATTTTTACATTCATTGTGCAGGCGGCTACCGTAGTATGATTGCCTCCAGCATTTTACAGGCACGTGGTTACAGAAACTTTACTGATGTAGATGGTGGCTTTAAAGCAATTGCTGAAACAATGCTTCCAAAAACAGACTATGTATGCCAGAGTAAGGCGATGAAAGCGGGATAGCTTATGAAACAGCGGGAATGGGGGATTGGAAATATGGGAAGGTGGCGCCTGGCCACCTTTCCTTCTTTAAGCGGGATTTATTAAACAATATATAAATTAATAAACCATGAAACTTTTTGCAAATCTTTTTAGTAGCAGCGCTCCTTCTGCCAATTTGAAAGACGTTATTACTGATGGAGCATTTTTAGTAGATGTAAGAACCGAAGGCGAGTTCGCCCAGGGAAAAGTAAATGGGTCGGTAAATATCCCTTTAGACCGGGTGCCGTTTGAACTGGCTAAGTTTATGAACAAAAAAAATATTATCGTCTTCTGCAGAAGCGGTGCCAGGAGCGGGCGGGCTAAGAATATTTTAGAGCAGTATGGATTTACCAATGTTATTAATGGAGGAACATGGGAAGAGGTAAACCAAATTGTAAAATAAAAAAGTGGCCACTTTTTATACTGCTATTTCAAAGAAGAATTGCCGCACTAGTTTCTTTTTTAAACGATCAATGATGCAAAACCAACAGGGTAATGAAAAGATATCGCAGGTGCGTTTTCAGCTATTAGTAATATTCGCTTTGATATAGCAGGTATAGTTTAATACAGACGTGTACTGAACTATTACTTTAAATTTGAAAAATGGATCTCGATAATTTAAAAAATATATTTGAACCTAAATTGTTGCAGGAAATAAAGCAATTTGGTACCTGGCAAAGCTTCAAAGATGGCGATTTAATTATGGATTACGGAAAGTATATCCGTATGATGCCTATTGTTTTAAAGGGGACCGTAAAAGTGTTCAAACTTGATGAAGATGGAAACGAAATTTTATTGTATTATTTATCAAGTAATGAAAGCTGTTCAATGGCGTATAGTTGCTGTATAGACGTTAAGAAAAGTGAGGTAAAGGCAATAGCGGAAGATAATGTTGAAATCGTTGCCATACCACATATTAAGCTTGATGAATGGCTCTGCACTTACAAGAGTTGGAAAAACTACATCATGCGCAGTTTCAACGAGCGCTTTATAGAATTATTAAAATCCATTGAAAGCATTGCTTTTCACAAATTAGATGAAAGACTGATTGCTTACTTAAAAGAAAAGCAACGACTTTCCGGCTCCAGCGTCATCAAAGCGTCGCACGGCCTTATTGCTGATGAACTGGCCACTTCCAGGGTGGTAGTGTCCCGGCTGCTAAAGCAATTAGAAAACGAGAAGAAAATTATTCTGTATAGAAATGAAATGAAGTTGTTGCCTTCTTTTGGATAGGATGAATCAAAAATTTTAAAAGGCAGGACAGCTTCAGTAATAAAATAAAGCTATCCTTCATACTTTTGCAAAAGATAATACATCCCTGACAAGAATGAACTTAATAATTCCCGGTGGAATAAGATGTAGTATTTCTTCGCCCATATTTGCGTTTAAGCATTCCTGATAGTAAAATACAACTTATGCTTCAGCAATCCATTTTTTTGCTTCTTCCAATGCTGTATTTTTA
>JBDTSD010000177.1:0-8482 GCA_039931355.1 Ginsengibacter sp. | reverse complement strand
GGGCCATGAAAGTTAGAACAGACCTATATCACAGCCAAATGAAAGCTTTTTTGTTGGATAACAATATTAAAAAAATCTGCTACTCTTTAAAAAAAAACTTCTTGCGTGAAAAAATTATACTGCATCGCTTTTTTGCTGATTTTTCAACATACTATTTCCTGGTGCCAACCGGCGAAGGTTAATAGCAAATTATTTTTTCTTGATGATACGCCAATCGAGGTAACCATTACAACTGATATCAGAAAAATAAAAAGAGATAAAAAGAATCTTGCCTGGCAGCCGGCGCATATTTCGATGCAATTTTCTGACACTTTAACCGTCAGTGAAGACATAAGAATGCAACCACGCGGGGAGTACAGAAAAAACAATTGCGATATGGCGTCGCTGATGTTAAATTTTAAAAATGTATCGTCCCCGCTGCTCTCTCCTTTAAAAAAACTGAAGCTCGTTGGCGATTGTAAAAGCGGAGCCAATTATGAAGAAGCCTTGCTGAAAGAATATTTGACTTATAAAATTTTAAACTTCCTTTCACCTATGAGTTTTCGTGTGAGGTTGCTGCACGTTACGTATAAAGACAGCGAAGAAAAAGTGAAAGCATTTACGCAATACGCATTTTTGATTGAAGATGAGCATGATCTTGTTGAAAGAAATAATTGCAAAGAAACAAAGCGCAAAGATTTATATACAGAGCAAACAGACAGACAACAAATGACTTTTGTGTCCTTATTTCAATTTATGATCGGTAATACAGATTGGTCAGTATATAAATGCCATAATATAAAGCTGATGGTATCTAAAAATGATACGCTTTCGAGGCCGTATGCTATACCTTATGATTTTGACTACAGCGGTTTTGTGAATGTAGGTTATGCAGTACCAGCTGAAGAACTGGGTATTGAATCTGTAAGGCAAAGGGCCTATCGCGGATATCCACGTGGTTACGATGAACTACAGGGTGTGATAGATGTTTTCAAAGAAAAAAAAGAGAGCATTTTTTATTATGTAGATCACTTCGAATTATGCAACTCAAGATGCCGGAAAGATATGATGTCTTATTTGGATCAGTTTTACGATATCATATCAAATAAAAAAACTGTTGAGAATATTTTTATCAGGAACGCACGAACACAGTGAGTTTAGCGATCATCATAAAATGACGGCAAAATAATTTATGAAAATTGAAATACTCAAACTCCAACATAATGACATAGATGACTTTTCAAACCTGATCAAGATTTTTGAAAAGATTTTTGAGTGGCAAAACATTTTATTTCCTTCCAAAACTCATTTGCAAAAGGTAATTGACAATCCCCGGTTTATAGCATTTGTAGCAAAAGCACACAATAAATTGATCGGAGGCTTAACCGCACACATTTTGGACAGGTATGATACCGAGAAACCTTCCGCATACATTTATGACATCGCTGTATTAACGGACTTTCAACGAAAAGGAATTGGTAAATTATTGATAGCGGGCTTAAGTGACTATTGTGAAAAGAATGGCTTTAGTGAGGTATTTGTTCAAGCAGAAACAGGCGACATTGAGGCGGTTAATTTTTACAGGACAACACCAATAAGTAGTGAATTAAAAGCCACACATTTTACCTATTCTTTTGAAAACGAGAAGTAAGATGATGACGTGAAAGTTGAACAATGAGCCGCTAACATGTAACCATTAACAAAAGCTTTTTTACAAACCCATAGGCATATCTTTCTTCTGGCGGTTTCTTGCAAGGGATGGATCCATTTCAATCGCCTTATCGCATATCTTTTGTCCTTTTTCTTTCTCGCCTTTTTTCTGAAATGTCATTCCGGCCATAAATAATGAAGAAGCATCTTTAGGATTTAACTCAAGCAATTTCGAAAAATAAGCCAGCGCATCGTCATAGCGTTTTGTTTCGTACATAGCGTTGGCAATGTTGTTGAGCAATTCTGTATTGTTGGGTTTCCTTTTAAGAACATCAGTTAATGTCTTTACGCCATTCTCTGCATCGCCTGTGTATATCTGCGCAAAGCCAAAGTTTTCGTTGAAGTCATTTGTTTTATTGTAACCCGCATCTGTAGCCATGTTGAAGTATTTCAATGCGCTCTTATAATTTTCCTGGCTGTAGTAAATGAGGCCGAGTTCGTACATCCATACATTTCTTGTGGGATCAATTGATATTGCGTTTTCAAATTGTGGTATGGCGCTTTTTTCATTTTCCAACTCAAGATAAGTGCGTCCTAATGTATAGGCTGCTTCAGCATCTTTATTATTTTTAGCGATTGCTTTTTTCAGGTAGGCCTCAGCATTACCATAGTCCTCCGTTTGATAATAAGACATGCCGGTAATACGATCAGCATCCGGACAGGAGTTACACTTCCCGGCAAATTCAATCGCTTTTTGAAACTGGCGATTATTAAAATATAACTCTGCCATTTGTTTAATAACCTCCGGATTTGAAGGCGCCAGCTCGTAGGCTTTTGTAAAGTTTTTTTGCGCATCATATATTTTGCGCATTTCGAGCTCAGCTTTTCCGCTTTCTATGTAAGCCTGCACATAGCCGGGTTTTAATTCAGCAGATTTATTAAAATTCTTTTCTGCGACAGCTAAGCGGCCCGCATTTTTTTCTTCGATTCCTTTATTAAAATACCAGGAAGCGCTGTCGGCGTTTTGCGAAAATGCTGCTAATGCAAATGCATGGAGGGTTAATACAAAGAGGATAGTTTTCATGTCAGGATTTTTTCCTGGTACAGATCTTAGAAAACATTACTATACCAGATTACTTTAATACTAATGCTCCTAACGACGGTAAGTACAAGTTTATTTCATATTGCTTGCTTTTTTTGTCCACCAAAGTGGTTTCGACTGAATGGTGCTCGCTTTGTCCGCTACCCCAGAACTTTGTGTCATCGCTGCAAAAAATAATATTCCATTTACTTTTTCCATGCACTGTTATCTTCCAGTTTTCTCTTGATACAGGTGTCATATTGAAAACAACCAAAATATTATCTTTCGCCTTCAATCCCTTTCGCATATAAACAATTACCGACTCATTCCGGTGATTAAGATCAATCCATTCAAAGCCGCCCTTATCAAACTGCAGCTCGTACAACGCAGGCTCGGATATATATAAATGATTAAGTGCCGCCACGCAATCCTGCATTTTTTGATGGGGCTCGTGTTGTAAAAGATGCCAATCAAGTTCTGTGTGATGATTCCATTCGGAAGTTTGCGCAAATTCATTTCCCATAAAAAGTAATTTACCGCCGGGATGTGTGTACATATACGTGTACAATAATCGAAGGTTCGCAAACTTTTGCCAGTTATCTCCAGGCATTTTATAGATCATCGGCGACTTACCATGCACCACCTCATCATGGCTTAACGGCAGCATAAAATTTTCATCATAAAAGTATGCCATGCTAAATGTGAACTTATCCTGGGCATCTTTTCTATGCAGGGGATCAAATTTGAAATAATCGATAGTGTCATGCATCCATCCCATCATCCATTTCATACCAAAGCCGAGGCCCCCGTTTACGGTAAGATCAGTAATTTGTGGCCAATCCGTTGATTCTTCAGCTATCATTTGTACATCGGGGAAATCACGGTACACCATTTCGTTAAGATTTTTTATGAACGAAATCGCTTCCAGGTTCCCATTGCCGCCGAATTCATTTGGCTCCCACTCCCCTTCTTCTCTTGAATAGTCCAGTCGCAGCAAAGAACTTACAGCATCAACACGAATGCCATCAATGTGAAATTTATCGAACCAAAATCTAGCGCTGCTAATAAGAAATGATCGTACTTCTCCCCGCTTATAATTAAAAATGTATGAATTCCAGTCGGGATGAAAGCCTTTGCGCATGTCCGCATATTCATACGTGTGTGTACCATCAAACATATACAGGCCATGTGCATCATACGGAAAATGGGAAGGTACCCAGTCGAGAATAACACCAATCCCTTCGTCGTGCAAAGCCTCTATCATTTCCATAAAATCTTCGGGTACGCCAAACCGTGAGGTAGCAGCAAAATAGCCCGTTCCCTGGTAACCCCAACTTCCATCAAAAGGAAACTCCATAACAGGCATGAACTCCACATGCGTAAAGCCCATCTTCTTTAAGTAAGGCACAAGAAGTTTTGTTGTTTCTGCGTAAGAGTTTAACGAATCTTCTGTGTAAGGATAAGGACGCATCCAACTTGCAAGATGCACTTCATATATGCTCCATGGTGCATCCAGTGCATTCTTTTTACCTCGTCTTTTCATCCAACTTTCATCATTCCATTCGTGATGCAGGTCAATTGTTTTAGATGAAGTTCCTGGCCGAAGTTCCCAATGGTTAGCATAAGGATCACCTTTATAAAGCTTTGCTCCTTCATAACCATCTATGTAATATTTATAGCTTGCATACTCCGGCACAGCAGGAATAAAGCCTTCCCAAATACCAGATTTTTCTAATCGTACGAATAATGGATGTGCAGCGTTATCCCAATTATTAAAATCACCTACAACGGTTACCAGTGTTGCATTTGGTGCCCATACAGCAAAATAATAACCATCGCTGCCAAGCACATTCATGGGATGAGATCCGAATTTTTTATACAGGCTGTAATGCGTCCCGCTTTTAAAGTTTTCAAGGTCTTCGTCAGAAAATAATGAATAATTCCAAACGGGCTTTGTACTATCCACAAAATTTACTTCCTCGTATTTTGGCTGAGCTGTATTCTCCGGTTGTCTTTTTTTTATTGCCATTTATATAAATTGATATTAGATTAAAACCCGCACGGCGATATTTGCTTTAACGTAAAATTAAGATTAGCATATAAGTTAAGATAATTATTTTAATCACTTTTGATTCTTATTAGCCGCCTGCCCCAAAACTAAAATTTGTTTATGAAAAATCTGTTTACTCTTTTCATAGTCCTTACTTTTTTTTCGCTTTCTTCATTCGCACAGAATGCCAAAATCTCAGGCTCAGTAAATGATGCCAGCGAGAAAAAACCGATAAAGAACGCGGTGATCGCGCTATTGCTTCCTAAAGATTCTATACTCTATAGATTTGCACGCAGCAACGATGAGGGCAAATACTTGCTAAATGATGTAAAGCCCGGGAATTATATCCTCATGACTACCCATCCTTACTACGCAGATGTGCTTGAAGATGTAGAAATAAAAGGTGATACAGAATTTCCGCCTTATGCATTGATATCAAAAGCAAAGTTATTACAGGAAGTAATCGTAAAAACCGGCAGCCCTATAAAGATAAAAGGCGACACTACCGTTTACACAGCAGACAGCTTTAAAGTGAGCGCCAATGCAAATGTAGAAGAACTATTAAAGAAATTACCGGGCATCCAGGTTGATAAAGATGGTAAGATAAAAGCCATGGGCGAAACCGTGGAGAAAGTGTTGGTGGATGGTGAAGAATTTTTTGGAGATGACCCTGGAATGGCAATAAAAAATTTGCGGGCCGATGCAGTAAAGGAGGTACAGGTGTTTGATAAGAAAAGTGAACAATCAGAATTTACTGGCATTGACGATGGTAAAACGCAGAAAACAATAAACCTGAAATTAAAAGATGATAAAAAGACAGGATACTTTGGAAAAATAGATGTGGCTGCAGGGCCACAGGCCCATATAGAAAACCGGTATAATGATAATTTGCTGTTTGGATCATTTAAGGGGAAAAGAAAATTTTCAGCTTTTTTGCTAAATGGAAATACGGGGCAGGACGGCCTGAACTGGCAGGATGAACAAAAGTATGGTGGCGATGATGACAACTTTTCCATGAGCATGGATGACGATGGCGGCGTTATGTTTATATCGAGGGGTAATACTTCTGACGATGAACCTTATGTTGACTCACGAAACGGTTATATAACTAATGTAAATGCAGGACTGCAATACAGCAACAAATGGAATGATAAACAAACTTTTAATTTATCTCCGAAGTATAACAGCCAGCAATACACGAATCACAAAACCACGTTCACACAAACGCAGGTTGGCGATACCGTGTTAAATGATAATTCCAGCGAAGAGAATAATGTAAATCGGCATAACTTTAAAATAAGAGGAATTTTTGATATAAAAATTGACTCTATGAATACGCTGAAAATAACAGCCAACAGTAATTTTTATCACACTGAAAGTGCCAGCGACAGGCAATCAGTAAGCACAATTAACAGCGGTATTTTAAGAAACAGAAGCAGCAGAAGTTTACAGACTGATAATGATAAAAGCGCTTTTTCAGGCAATGTGATATTTAAACATAAGTTTAAAAAAAGCCGGCGTACCTTATCCTTTACAGCAGACTGGAACACACTAAACACCACGGGCAAAAATTTTCTACGCTCATTTAACCAGGTTTACTTTGATGGTATTCCTACCAGCGTACAGGATATTAACCAGATGAAGGATTATGACATGTCAACCCAAAATCTTTCTGCAAAATTGGTTTATACTGAACCCCTGAGCAAAAACTATTCACTGGAACTTGGCTACCAGCTTGCCTATAACTACGGCACCAACAACCAGCTAACCTACGATTACTCGCCGCTTTCCAAGCAATATGATTACGTGGTTGATTCTTTATCAAACCAGTTTAAGCAAAATATTATTCAGAATATTCCTTCCTTTAAAATCAACTTCGCTAACAAAAAAATTAAAGTAAATATCGGCTCGGGTTTTGGCTTTACTGACTTTAATTTAAAGGATATAACTTTTGATAAAGACTACAAAAGGAATTATGTAAACTTTTTCCCGGGGGCAAACGTTACTTACACCTATAAGGCCAACAAGAGCATAAGATTTAATTATAATGGTAATACCACGCAGCCAACGGTAAACCAGCTACAACCATTGCGAAACAACAATGACTACTTTAACCAATATATTGGTAACCCTAACCTGAAGCCATCTTTTACCAATTCATTTAATGTGTCTCACAATAGTTATAACTTTTTGAAAGATATCTGGATGTACCAATCGTTTAATGTGAGGCTCACAGAAAACTCTATTACTAACAACCGCATCATAAACGTTGATTCAGGAACAACTAAGACACAGCCCATAAATACAAATGGTAATCTTTCAATGAACTTATGGAGTGGCTTTGGGTTCAAAATAAAAAAGATAGACACGAGGTTTAATATTGGCCCGTCGTTTAGTTATAACAAATATGCTGACGTAATAAACAGTAAAAAGAGCTTTTCAACTACTGTTGCTCCGGGTTTCAATATGTGGCTATCGAAATCTAAAGAGAAGAAATATGATCTTTCTCTTCAAAACGATTTTTCTTATAATAGTAATACCACTTCTCAAAACGATACGAGGATACATTATATTAATAATTCTATTGAATTTAATGGAACACTTTACATTAAAAAAGTTTGGTCTATTAATACAAACTATCAATTCAATGCACGCCAGAAAATTACACCACAGGATAAAAATCTAACCTATCACATCTTAGACGCAAGGCTGCAAAGAACTTTCAAGAAAGACGAATTCACAGCATATATTTCGGTGAAGGACCTTTTAAATCAAAATATAGGTATCGATAGAAACTTTTATGGCAGCACCTATTCAGAGGTAATTAATGATCGCCTGAAAAGATATTTCTTAATTGGTTTTACCTGGAATTTTAAAAACAAATCAAATACGCCCGCCGCAGGCGTTCCTGCAAATAATTAAAATATTTTTTATGAAAATAAAAACGCTGTATTTCATCACAGGCATGTTTCTCCTTACCACTGCAAATGCGCAACAATTCATAAGCAAAGCGGTGATAGAGTACGAGGTTGTATCCAATATTCAAAAGACAATGGGCAATGGTAATTGGGCTGAGATGCTAAAGGAAAATATGCCGAAGTTTAAAACAGGTTATTACACATTTACTTTTGCAGGCAATAAAAGTATTTACAAATTTGACCACTGGGCCGAACAAAAAATTCCTTCATTCATGACAAAGAGTGATGAAGAAAATACCTGGTATTATGATTATAATACGGGTAAGTATGATATTCAGAAAAATGTCTACGGGTCAAATTTTAATATTGAAGATTCAATACCAAAGCTGCAATGGAGGCTTACCAATGAAAGCCGTGTGATAGCCGGCTTCAATTGCAGGAAAGCTGTCTCGCAGATTTTTGACAGTGTATATGTATTTGCTTTTTATACTGATGAAATACTTATTCCCGGCGGGCCTGTATCGATAAACGGACTGCCTGGTACGATATTGGGCGTTACCATTCCACGGCTCTTTACTTCATGGATTGCTACGAAAGTAATGGTAAACGCTGTTGATGAAAAAGCCATAAAACCGACTTACGCGAAAAAAAATTATACCATGAAGGAGATAGAATCAACTGTTAAAGAACGTACCAAAGACTGGTACAGCGATGATGCAACTGAGAACGAAGAAGAAAAACAACAGAAAGCAAGATTTATTTGGGGAATAATGTTGTGAGGGGGAAGAATTGAAAGTCGCTGTT
>JBDTSD010000176.1:0-8514 GCA_039931355.1 Ginsengibacter sp. | reverse complement strand
TCTGTTGACCGTGATGAAATTAAAGATGGCGGATCAATAATCTGGTATAATACGATCAAAGCGGTGCAGGCGCTAAACCCGGGCACAACAATGGAAACATTGATCCCGGACTTTAAGGCTGAGGCGGAAAACATACAGCGCATTATAGATGCCGCGCCGGATGTGGTAAGTCATAACATTGAAACGGTTGAGCGTTTAACCCGTAGCGTTAGGATACAGGCAAAATACTGGAGAAGCATGGAAACGTTGCGGATTTTAAAGAGGGGAGAAATGCGCACCAAGAGCGGTATTATGCTTGGGCTTGGCGAGGTAAGGGAGGAAGTGATACAAACTATGAGGGACCTTAGAGAAAGCCATGTTGACGTAATTACCATAGGCCAATACCTGCAGCCTTCAAAAAAACATTTACCTGTACATAGGTTTGTACATCCTGATGAATTCAAAGAGTTCCGCGAAATAGGCTACCAGCTTGGCTTTGATTATGTTGAAAGCGGGCCGCTGGTTCGTTCTTCCTACCATTCTGATAAACATGTAATCCCCGGCTTCGGCAAAAATAAATGGCTGGAAGAAAAATTACAGCAGGCAAACAATTGATGAGTTCTCACTTTTATCATATAACTCAAGGGAACAGATTAATGAGTTTTTTAAACACTACCTGCAGAAAAATCCGGCGGAAGAATTCTGTTTACATACCACGAATGAGAATCGGCATCCCGTTAAATTATTTCGCAGGAAGAATTTTTATGCTCTTAGTGTCATAGCATTTGGTATATTCTGGCATGAAAAGATATTTTTTACTCCTTTGTTTTATTGCAGCTTGCATCACGGTAAATGCGCAATTATCCTGGAAGAATATTGATTCTTTGTACGCGCCTTTGCCTGCATCCATGCATATCTATAAGTCAACAGATTCAATAGATGGCAAACCTGGTGTGGCGTATTATATCATCTCTGACCTTAAAGACAAAAATCTCAATTTTACTACAGACACATCCTATAAAAGAAGGCTGACCCCTTCACAGTTTTTTGAAAAAGATAAGCATCCTTTGGTGATAGTTAATGCTTCATTTTTTTCTTTTGCTACCAACAGGAATTTGAATATTGTTGAAAGAGATGGAAAGATGCTCGGGTATAATACGCATTCTGTTGCAGCCAAAGGAAAAGATACCTTAACATGGTATCATTCATTTGATGGCGCCTTAGGTATTTCAAAAAAGAGGGATGCTGATATTGCGTGGATACTAAGTGATTCCTCAAGGCGATTTGCTTATGCAAGCGAATCTGTTGTTCCTTTTCTTCATGATTCCATTGCATCTCCTTCTTTTGATTACCTGGACAAAAGTACTTCCATTGTTTCCGGATCTTATCACGGTGATGACAATCATTTATCACCTTCTTTTAAAAAATGGAAAGTGAAAACTGCTGTTGGCGGTGGTCCTGTCTTAGTACAAGAAGGCGGGGTAAAAATTTCTAATAACGAGGAAAGAAAATTTTATGGGAAAGCAATTAACGACCGGCATCCCAGGACTGCTATCGGTTATACAAATGATCATAAATTAATTATACTCGTTGCTGAAGGAAGAAGTGAAACAGCTTCGGGGCTTACTTTAACGCAGGTAGCGCAAATACTTAAAGGCCTTGGTTGCAAAGAGGCGCTGAACCTGGATGGTGGCGGAAGTACCTGTATGCTCGTGAATGGAAAACAAACTAATTCCCCATCAGATAAAGAGGGACAAAGGGCGGTGCCTTCTGTTTTTATCATTGAAAGAAAATAACATTGCTGATACTGACGCTGCTGAATGGCGTTCTCCGAAGCAGGGTCTGGATGGCTGTTACGATGGAACCAAAGTTTATTCGTATTACCTAGCGAACTATCAATTCAACTTTTCTTCCTAATCCAAATTCCAGGAGTCTGTACAAGGTTGAAAGTTGAATATCGCTGTGTCCATTTTCAATCCTTGAAATAAAACTTTTCTTTGCACCAATCTTTTCTGCCAATTGCTCTTGTGTCAACTTAGCGATGCGTCTTTCGTCTTTAATCACTTCGCCGATAAGAAAAGCCTTAGCCTTTATCTCAAATTCTGTTCTTTTTTTTGTTCCACGTTTACCATATTGTTGGGTTAGGTGTTCATCAAAAGTTGTTGTGTTTTTTTTCTTATTTGCCATAATTATTTATTTATTGTCAAAGTATTCCTTCATTAACTTATTTGCCAGTTGAATTTCCTGCTTTGGCGTTTTTTGTGTCTTTTTTTGAAAGCCGTTAAAAAGCACAACAATCTTTCCTTTGTCAAAACAGCAAAAAATGCGAAAGATATTATTGCCAACTTCAACTCTAAATTCATAAAGTCCTTTTTGGCCTTCTATGTGTTTTAAAAATTTTTCTGGCACTCGCTCCGCATGTGTTAAAACGAAAAGCACATAATCTATTTTCTCTTTAACTTTTGCAGTTTGTTGATTGAAAAAGTCATGAAAATAATTTTTATAAAATAATAGTTGTCTTACTTTTTCCATGTACGGAGTAATAAAAGCAAAGTTAACTTAAAATGGAACATAGTCACCCGATTTCTTAATTGCAATAAATGTCAGGCAAGGCGGCAGACAATTTAAAGGTTAAAGCTACTATCCTGTTCATGGAGTAATATTTATTTCTCTACCTTCGCCGCCTTAATTTTAAATATGAAAAATTTCACGCTATTACTATTTCTTTTCGCTTTCGCAGGCAATACGGCCTGGTCTCAAAGCGATAGCACTTCGCACTATGATCAGCATAAAGCTTTTGATCCGCTTTTTTATCCGTCAGCCGGCAATGAATATCGAAGCGCCGGTGGGCAACCAGGCCCAGCCTATTGGCAAAACAGGGCCGACTATAAAATCGTTAGCTCTTTAGATACAGCACAACACATTGTGAAGGGATCTGTTGTGATAACGTATAAAAATAACAGCCCTGATGCTTTAAGTTTTTTGTGGCTGCAACTTGATCAAAATATCTACCGGGAAGACAGCAGGGCACAGGCTACTACTTTACTCACCGGCGGCCGCTGGGCTGCGCAGTCATTTACCAAAGGAGATGAATTGAATTCAGTTGACATAGTAATGAATGGTGCTACCACCAAAGCAAAATACAAAGTGTCTGATACCCGCATGCAGGTATGGCTTCCCAGGCCTTTGGCAGCAAAGTCAGGCACGGTGCAGTTGAAGATCAGTTATTCTTTTTCGGTGCCCGAATATGGAACAGACCGCATGGGCAGGCTGAATACGAAAAATGGATGGATATATGAAATAGCACAATGGTATCCCCGCATGTGTGTGTATGATGATGTGGAAGGCTGGAACACTTTGCCCTACCTCGGTGCAGGTGAGTTTTATCTTGAATATGGAAATATTGATTACACCATCACGGCTCCTGCTAATTTGGTAGTAGTAGGTTCGGGGCAATTGCAAAACCCTTCTGAAGTATTAACCCCTGCTGTGATGAGCCATCTTAACCAGGCAAAGAACAGTGATAAAACTGTCACGATCATTGGCGCGGATGAATTGAGTGGTACGTCCTATCATCCGGCAAAATCAACGCTTACGTGGCATTTTGTATGCAACAATACACGTGACGTAGCATGGGCAGCTTCGAAGGCCTTTGTGTGGGATGCAGCCCGCATCAATTTACCCAGTGGCAAAAAATCGTTGGCGCAATCTGTTTACCCGGTGGAGAGTGCAAAAGACAAGGCATGGAAACGGTCAACGGAATTTGTAAAAGGCGCTATTGAACTGTATTCAAAAGAATGGTTTGAATATACTTATCCTTCCGCGACAAATGTGGCCGGTATAGTGGGCGGTATGGAATACCCCGGGATCGTATTTTGTTCCTGGAAAAGCAGTGGCGGCAGTTTATGGGGCGTAACCAATCATGAGTTTGGGCACAACTGGTTCCCAATGATCGTTGGATCTAACGAGCGCAAATATCCCTGGATGGATGAAGGATTCAACACATTCATTAATGGCGTGGACACGAAAGTTTTTAATAGTGGTGAGTTTGATGAAAAAGAAGACCAGTACAGCATAGCGCCTTACATGTTCAGCAAAAGTGCCGATGATATAATGACGATACCTGACGTGACGCAACAAGGTTTTTTAGGCATCGCTGCTTATGGTAAGCCGGGCACAGGGCTTGATATTTTGCGTTATCATATATTGGGACAAGAGCGCTTCGATTCTGCCTTCAGGATTTATATTGACCGTTGGGCTTTTAAACATCCAACACCATGGGATTTTTTCAGAACAATGGAAAATGTAAGTGGTGAAGATTTGTCTTACTTCTGGCGAGGCTGGTTCATGTCTAATGATAAATTAGACCAGGGGATTACTTCAATAAAATATGTTGACAACGATCCGGCAAAGGGCGCATTGATTACTGTTGTGAATAATGAACAGCTGGTGTTGCCAGTACCTCTGCGCATTGAAGAGGAAAATGGAAAAACAGATTCTATGACGCTGCCCGCAGAAATATGGCAACGTGGTGGTAAATGGACCTTTCATTATGCGTCCACATCAAAAATAAAAATGGTTACCATAGATCCTTCCCATGATTACCCCGATGTAAACCCTTCCAATAATTCATTTAGCGGGCCGCCGGTAAAGCCAGTGCCACAGGGCACTACAGCGGCTGATGTAATTAATAAGTTTTTGAAGGCTGTTGGCGGCGCGGATAAAATAAAGAACATCAAAGATTTTTCTTACACAGCTTCCGGTAGTGTACAGGGGCAGGATATACTATTGATTAGTAAATATAAAGCTCCGGATCGCAGTATAATGTCAGTTGTTCTTACAGCCTCCAATACTGTTGTGCAGAAAACTGTTGTAAATGGTGATAGTGTGAGTATGTCTTCAATGGGGCAGGCGCGACCCGTAGATGCGGCTACTGCGATGCAGGCAAAAGCGCAGGGATTACCTTTTCCTGAACTGGATTATTTGAGTACTTCTTACCAACTCTCGCTTGCTCCTGCATTGGATAATATTGATGGTAAAGACGTGTATGTTGTAAATATTGCCTCTGCTTCCGGCATGAAGTCACGGGAATATTTCGATGCCGAAACAGGGTTGAGAGTGCGGAAGGAAACTACCTCGGGCGTTGCGCCGTCAATCATCAATTATGCTGATTATAAAGAAGCCAATGGTATCATGTACCCTTCGTCGGAAACGATTTCGCAGGGCGTTGATATTCATCTTGACATAAAAGATGTGAAAGTCAACAGCGGATTAAAAGACGAAGAGTTTAAATAAGATTTTTATTATGCTGGTAAAGGGAGCATGCGCTATGTGTGTTCCCTTTTTTTGTGCCTTAATTTAAAAATGTTATTGATAGTAATGTATAACAAAGAACAAAAGATATATTGAAAACTTTTCCATTAGCAGTTGATGCCGTCACTACTGCCTGAAATTGACAGGGCATGCAGTCCTCGGGCTTATCACCGGCTTACAAGGATCGTCGGCGTTTGTCTCATATGTTTGCTGATCCCATACAAACCCAAACTCAGAGCTGCCGCCATTATAAGAATATTTTTGATTGTTCAGCGGTGAATCGTATGCAATGCCAGCTCTTATTTTACTTGTTTGATTTTTTCTCCCGGAAAGATTAAAGGAAAGTGACAATGTTATTGCATCAGGATCTTTGAAATTTGGTATTCCACCGTTCAAACCAATATTTCCCCTGTACCAGGCACCGAGGCTGATGTCATAATCATTTTGCGTAACCTCAATACCAAGTTGTACAAAATGATTACTCTGCTGTGAGCTTGCATTTCCGGCAAAGCTGTATGTCCAGTTTTCATTCGTGCTGTTTGTATATAAAAAATTACCAGACCAAAGTACCGGCAATACACTTCGCACAATATTATTGGTCGCAGTTAAAGATTCATCCGGTCGGTTAACATGCCGGGCGCTAACCCCCACGAGTAAACGCTTGTAATCTGTAAACCTGTAATTAAAAATAAGGCCTGCGCCTGCATCAAGATATATCCGGCTGTTGTTCACCGGAAGATCTGCACCTGTAGGGCCTCCCGTTATTCCATTTACATCTATCTGGTCGGCAAAAAGCAAATCGTTGTAATTCACATGCCGCTCTGCGCCGCCTAACTGGAGAGCGCCTGTTAAGAACCATTTTGGCAATTGGCTATTTGATGCTACGTCCGGTACACCAGGACAGAAGGTGTAAGCATAAGAGGCATACAAACCATTCTTTTTAATATATCCTTCGCTTGATGTGGTGAGCAACAGGCCAATGCCGCTTTGCAAGGAAGAAATAAACTTATCAACAGAAAAAGCGCTGTAGGTAAATGCTGAAGGTATGCTCAACCATTGCCGCCTGACTATGCCGCTTACACGAAGATCATGGTCGCCCGAGCCTGTTGCCGCAGGGTTGAGATAGACAGGTGCCATGTAAGGCTGCGAAAATGCAGGATCCTGGGCAAATGTTTTGCCTGCTACATTGGCGATTAACAGTAAACCGATAAATAAATATTTGATCATTGTCACCTGGTTTTCTATTAAAAAATCTACCTGATTATTGAAACAAATCCTTGCTTTTGTAGTTTGCCAGTCTTCGGATTCATCATTCCCTTCCATTCACTTCCATTTATATAATGCGCTTCTATGTACCAGCTAAAGGCGCCCTGTTGTATATTGTTACCACTCTTCCAATTGCCGTCCCATGGCTCGTTTGGAACCCCGTTCGCATCAATACCTCTCGTTTCAAAAACCTTTTGTCCCCATATATTAAAGATCACCAAATGATAATCCTTTAGCCCTTTTGCGAGAGGTAAAAATTGTCTTAACTCAGCTTTCTGGCAGCCGGGGCAAAAGGCATTTGGAACATATAAATAGCCGGGCACCGCCAGCACAAATACATTTATTGAATCTGTTTGCGAACAACCTGTTTCAAAATCCTGCACCAGTAATTTTACATGATAAGTGCCGGTATCGCCATAAGTGTAAGTGATCTGTTTGCCCGGCAGTTGCTGCCCGCTTCTATCTCCCGTTGACCATAAGTAAGTGGAGTTTTGCAAGCCTTGCGAAGTATCGGTAAAAGTGAAAGTATAGTTTGGTTGTTCCTGCACGACGGAAGGTGCCACGACAATCTTTTGTTGCGCCAGTGTTTGAATGGTAAAGTTTCCCACGAGCGTCGTATCGCCGCAACCGAATGAGTTTTTTGCAAGAACTTTTATGTTGAATGGACTAGAAGCTGTGACGCCTGCAGGTGCCTGGAAGTGGTAGATAAAAGGATTACTATTTCCGGCAATCTGATCATTGATAAACCATTCGTAGTTCACAGGATCAGTCCCAGTATAATTTAGCGACACATTAAATGTGATGACAGTATCTGTATTGCAGGTCTTTGCATTAAGCGGTGAAAAAATAACCAAAGGAGTATTGTACACCGTAAACTGACGGGTGACACTATCGCTGCAACCTGCCTTGTTTTCTATAACAAGCTTTACACTGTCAACGCCGGCATTGTTGTAGGTATAGGCGGCTGTAGGGCCCGCTACATGAAATATTCCCGGCGACACATTAGTATCATAAAAATACCAGTCAACTTTAGCAGCGGCTGCAGCGCCGGCGGCAGATACATTGATTGTATGGGGGACGCAGGATGCTGCCTGGCTTATATCAATAACAGCAGGTATTCTTGCAACAATATTAACGGGTACGATGGATGAAGTATCTATGCACAAGGAGCCAAACGAATTTGTTTTTCTTGCAACGAGGCGTACATTATATATGCCTGCATTTGAATAAATATGCGAAGTGTTAAATGCTGAAGTACTTGTATTATCTCCCCAAAGCCATTCATACGCATTTGCATTGGTGGAAGTATTGTTGGTGAAAACAGCATCGCCATCACATAGCAAAGTATTTACCAAACTGAAGGAAGCTAACGGTGGGTCATACACGGTAATTTGTTTTACAATAGTGGTATCTGTGCAATCATTTTGCAAGGTTATGTGTATGGAATAAACACCAGGCTTCATATAAGTGTGGCTTATTTCAGACTGGCTGTTTGGGGTTACTTCTATAAGCGAGCTATCTCCAAAATCCCAATATAAGAGTGAAGCGCCTAAAGAACTGTTTTGAAAAGTGACCATGTGCGGTGCACATCCGTAGAGTTGACTTCCGTTTATAGAAACCTGCGGCTGGATTATGTTTGGGGATACCACTACGTCCATATATTGTGTATCTCTTCCGCACCGGTTTTGTGCAATAAGCCTGATTGTAAAAGTGTCAATAATGCCCGTGTTGTAAGTATGCAACAACTTTCCCGGGGCGAAGGTGGTGTCTCTTTTGTTATCGCCGAAGTCCCAATAGTAAACAGTAAAGGCATCCTGCCCGAAAGAATTATTAATGATCGTATCCCTGAATGGCGAGCAACCCGTAGGGATAGATGTAAACCTTGCTTTAGCATTGGCAAATACTTTTACACTATCTCTTTTAATAGAAGTATCGCATCCTGAAAACGCTTTGAGG
>JBDTSD010000175.1:0-8683 GCA_039931355.1 Ginsengibacter sp. | reverse complement strand
AATAGTTTTTTTGAAGGATTAAATATTAAATAATGAATTGCAGATTTTGCAAAACGCCATTGGAGCATGTATTTATTGATTTGAATAATTCGCCTGCCTCTAATTCTTTTTTAACCAAAGAGCAGTTGAATGAGCCGGAAATATTTTATCCACTGAAAGTATATACTTGCACAAATTGTTTTCTCGTACAGGTAGATGAATACAAAAAATCCGATGCGATTTTTAATAGCGATTATGTTTATTTCTCTTCCTATTCCACAGGATGGCTTGCGCATAGTAAGGCGTATGTTGAAAAAATGATTCAGAGATTTGGTTTCAATACATCCTCTTTTGTAAGCGAAATTGCGAGTAATGACGGATATCTTTTACAATATTTTAAGGAAAAAAATATTCCTGTTCTGGGTATTGAACCTACAGCCAATACCGCGAAAGTAGCGATGGATAAAGGGGTTGAGACTATTGTAGAATTTTTTGGGGTGAAGCTGGCAAGCGAACTTGCAGCGGCCGGAAAGAAGGCGGATCTTCTCCTTGGCAACAATGTTCTTGCGCATGTACCGGATATTGTTGACTTCGTAAAAGGAACGAAAATATTTCTAAAAGAGACGGGCGTTATCACAATGGAATTTCCGCACCTGCTGCAATTGATAAACAATAATCAATTTGATACTATTTATCATGAACATTTTTCCTACCTGTCTTTTTATACAGTAAAGAAAATTTTTGAATCAGCAGGTTTAAAACTTTTTGATGTAGAAGAAATTCCAACGCATGGCGGCTCGCTGAGAATTTATGCTGCGCATGCAGAAAATGATAACCAGGAAATAAGTGAAAATGTGCAATTGCTTCTTGATAACGAAATATCATTTGGAATTAATAAGATAGACTACTACAAAGGATTTCAGCAAAAGGCTTTTAAAGCAAAAATTGGTTTGTTGGAATTTTTAATTGAGCAAAAAAATAAGGATAAAAAAGTTGTTGCCTACGGTGCAGCGGCAAAAGGAAATACGCTATTAAACTATTGCGGAATAAAAAATGATCTTATAGACTTTGTAATGGACGCAAATCCGCACAAGCAAAATAAGTTTCTGCCGGGCAGCCATATTCCAGTATTCGAAGAAAGTGAGATCAAAGAAAACAAGCCTGATTTTGTATTAATACTTCCCTGGAATTTGAAAACAGAAATTACATTACAACTCAGCTATATTAAAGAATGGGGAGGCAAATTTGTAATTCCAATTCCGCAAATTGAAATAATTTAAAATGAAAATTTTAGTAACTGGAGCTACAGGTTTTGTGGGCAGGCATGTGATAAATGAATTATTAAAATATGAACATACGATTGTTGCTACGACTACTAATATCAATGAAAAAGATTTTTCGAATAAATTAAGTTATGCTTTTCTTGATATAGATAATATTGATGTAAGTGAAAACTATTTCTCTTGTTTCGGTAATCCAGATATGTTGATACACCTTGCCTGGCAAGGATTACCAAATTATAAATCACTTTTCCATTTTGAAAAAAATTTAATTTCACATTATGCTTTTTTGAAAAATATAATTACAAATGGCTTAAAAAAATTAGTAGTCACGGGCACCTGTTTTGAATATGGAATGAAGGATGGATGTTTATCAGAAGATATGGTAACCGATCCTCAAAATTCTTATGCTTTAGCCAAAGATACTCTTCGCAAATTCTTATTTGAACTTAAGAAAACACGTGATTTTGATTTTAAGTGGATACGCCTTTTTTATATGTATGGAGAAGGGCAAAATCCTAATGCATTACTTTCGCAGCTGGAAATTGCTTTACAGAAAAGTGATAAGGTTTTCAATATGAGTGGTGGGCAACAGGAGCGTGATTATTTGCCAGTTGAAAAAGTGGCTGAATACTTAGTTAAAATTGCCTTACAAAATGAAATAACGGGAGTGATCAACTGCTGTAGCGGAACACCAATTAAGGTGAGAACCTTTGTTATGAATTATTTACAACAGGAACAAAAGCATATACAACTTAACCTGGGCTATTATCCTTATTCAGATTGTGAGCCAATGAGTTTTTGGGGTAATAATGAAAAATTAAAAAGTATTATAGACAGATAATGATAATTAAAGATAATTTTTCGGAAAATAGTGATAATAATTTCGAAACTATATTCAAGCAGGCAAATGTTCCGGTATTTCAAAATAAAGTGTATCCATTTTCTGAAATGGCTCTAATTGCAGAAAAAGGAGAAGTTGAATTGGTTCAATCCCTGACCTCCGGATTTGTTTTCAACAAAGCTTTTACATCTCACAAAATGAATTACGATGTTCATTACCAGAATGAACAAAGCCATTCGGTTGCGTTTAAAAATCATCTCTTACATGTTTTGCATTTACTTAAGTCCTTTGGTATTGACAATAAAAAAGTGATAGAAGTCGGTTGTGGAAAAGGCATTTTTTTTGACATGATGCTAAGTGAAGGCATTGATTGCTGGGGCTTTGATCCTACTTATGAGGGTAATAATGAAAGAATAAGAAAAGAATATTTTGACGAAACGCAAAAGGGAATAGCGGCAGACATAATAATAATGCGCCATACATTGGAGCACATTACCAAGCCTTTTTCTTTTTTGCATACCATTGCAAAAGCAAATGATTATAAAGGGCTTTTATTTATTGAGGTGCCAACATTCGACTGGATAGTTAATAAAAATGCTTTCTGGGATATTTTTTATGAGCACTGTAATTATTTTACGGAGCAAAGTTTAGGAAGTATGTTTGAAGATGCCATAACCGGTAATTTTTTTGGAGGTCAGTATATTTATCTATTTGCCGATTTAAGTAAAATACGAAATACAATACCCGGCAATATAAAATTTACAAGGTATGACGCTTCAGCGTTTTACAAGAAATTAGAAAGTTATAAAAAACTGCTCGCTAATGCTGGTTCTTTTGCTATTTGGGGTGCCGGAGCTAAAGGTTCTACATTCCTCAACCTCCTTGATACAGAACGGAAAGCAATTCAATATGTAATTGACATCAATCCTGCCAAACAAAATAAATTTATTGCTGGAACAGGTCATCCCATTTTTGATCCTGATATTTTGCTGCAGCAACCTGTCCAAAATATTTTAATAATGAATGAAAATTATGCTGAGGAAATAAGACAACAACTAAAACAATACAACATTTCTGCAAATACATTAAGCTTATAGCTATGGATGAAATAGAAAAATTTAAGAAAGAAAAGAAAGAAAATATTTTACTACAGGGAAGTAATGAACAACTGAAAAGTACGGCCATTGCATTTATGAATGCCTCAATAATGTCTCGTTATTCTTATAATTTTACCTGGTTGGGCTGCCCTATTATTCAATATCCTCAGGATATGATAGCGATGCAGGAAATCATCTGGGAAGTAAAGCCAGACCTGATAATAGAAACCGGGATTGCACATGGAGGTTCAATCATTTATTATGCATCTATTTTGGAATTGATTGGTAAGGGCGAAGTGCTGGGCATTGATATCGATATTAGGGAGCACAACAGAATCGAAATTGAGCGCCATCCCATGAGTAAGCGGATACATATGCTACAGGGCTCAGCCATCATTGACGAAATTATCGAACAAGTGAAAACATATGTTGCTGGAAAAAATACTGTTATAGTTTGCCTGGATTCTAATCATACCCATGCTCACGTTCTAAAAGAACTTGAGTTATATGCACCGTTTGTTACGGTAGGTTCATACCTGGTGGCATTTGATACAATTGTAGAAGACCTTCCTGCCGATCTTTATAAAGACAGGCTGTGGGGTGTAGGTGATAATCCTAAAACAGCAGTATTTGAGTTTCTAAAGAAAAATAAAAATTTTACTATAGATAAAAATATTGATCATAAATTATTAATTAGCGTAGCCCCTGGCGGATACTTAAAGAGGATAAAATAATTATTCCGGCTTATGGAAAACTCAAATAAAGGTAACTATGGCGAAAGTGAGTATTGGGTTACATTTTGCATGACTACCTATAAACGCCCGGATTTTTTACGAAATCAACTTCGTTCTCTATTAAAGCAAACATTTACAAATTTCCAGATAATTATTTCGGATAATGACAGTGAAGCAAGTGGGGAAAAAGTGGTGAAGGAAATTAATGACCCAAGAATTCACTATGAATGCAATGAAAGTAATCTTGGAATGATAAAAAGTTTTAACCGGAGTCTTCATAAAGCAACCACTGAATATGTTGTTATGATTACTGATGACGATCCGGTTTATCCCGAAATGCTGGAAACTTTATATGACCTATCAGTTAGCCACCCTGGCTATGGAATTTATTATGGAGGATGCGATATAATGTGTATGAATCCTGAAGTTGCCCGTTCGTCAAGATTAAAAGTTGGCACTAATTCCTGCCTGGCAAATCTACCCGTTGGAACTATAAGAATGTACAATGGCAGAGAATTTCCCTTGGCATATTTTGAGGGTAAAACGGGGAGTAATATTTTATGGTCAACAGGAATTGTAAAAAGAAAAATTGCGCTTGCAATTGGCGGTCTGCCTGACTTTGGGGCGCCTTATAATGCCGATTTCGCGTACATAGTCTTGACTGGTGCACAAGAAGGTGCTTTATTATTAAACACATCATTGGGTTGCCAGGTTGTGCATGGTCAAAATTATGGATTTACAGAAGCAGATTTTGAAAAATTTTATATAACCCCGGAAGCATTTTATAATTCAATTATGTCAAATCTTCCAGGCGACGTGGATTTGAATAAACTAAAAAAAACGTTGCAAACTTTTATTGCAAGGTGGGTAGTAGAATATGCAGTTTCATTTAAAAAATTTCTTCGGGATAGCAAAATGAGTGAAAAAGATTTTGATGCCTACGCAAACAAAGCATTTAAAATCCCATACATTAAAAAATGGAAATTAAAGTATTTACTAGCGCTTAACTTTCCAAATATTTTTGAATTATCTATCCAACTAAAAAAGAGATTATTCGACAAAAAGCCTAATCATAAATAATTTCAGCATCATATTACCCGTAAGAAATGGAGGCACTTATCTAAAAGATTGTGTCAACAGTACTCTTTCACAAACGCTGCAGGATTTTAATTTAATCGTACTTGATAACAATAGTACTGATGGCACTTTACAATGGCTACGCTCGTTAAATGATGGCCGCATCGTCCTACATGAATCCGAAAAATCTTTGTCAATAGAAAATAATTGGGGTAGGATAAAGTCTGTTCCTAAAAATGAATTCATTACCCTAATTGGGCATGATGATTTGCTTGAGCCCAATTACCTGGCTATAATGAATGATCTTATTCAAAAACATCCTGAAGCAAGCCTTTACCAGTCGCACTTTAAATACATAAATGAAACCGGATCGTTACTGAATATTTGCAAGCCGATGGATGAGATTCAATACGCACATGAATTTCTTGCATGCTTTATGTGCGACACGATCAACAGTACCGGCACGGGTTATATGATGCGTTCAAAAGACTATGATGCTGTGGGTGGAATGGATTGCTCTTTTGACAACTTAATCTTTGCAGACTATGCTTTATGGATTGATCTAATGCTAAAAGGTTATAAGGCCACTTCACCGGAAATAACTTTTCAGTATCGCATTCATAACAGCTTATCAAAAACTACTGGTGGGCAGCAATACCAGCAAGCGTTTGAAAATTTTCTACAATTCGTTATTGACCGTGCAAAGACCAATGATAAAATCAAAATGATCACTGAGAGATATGGCAAAACAATGATGCTATATTATTGTGAAAGCCTTTCGCATAGGTTGCTTAAAACGCCGCGAAATCAAAGAGAAATTGTTGTGAGTGAATTTATAGACAAATGCAGGCACTATGCAGAAATTTTAATTCCCGGGCAGGCATTCGATCCTTCAAAAGAATTCAGGATACGGATAGCTAAGCAACTGGATAACTCTTCTCTCTCAAGAAACACTTTCCTGCTTATCAAAAAGTTTTTCCCCAAAGCCTTCTAATCCTTAGCAAATAACATTTTCTTTTTCTCCAGCTTGATTTCTCTTTCCATCATTTCCTCCACAAGCATTTGTAGTGAATATTTTGGTTTCCATCCCAAAAGTTTTTCAGCCTTGCTTGCGTCACCAATCAGCAGGTCAACTTCTGTAGGGCGAAAATATTTTTCGTTGATGCCAACCACTTGTCTTCCTTCCTTAAGTTGATACAAGGGATTATTGCATTTTACTACCGTAGCTTTTTCATTAATACCTTCTCCGGAAAATGCTAATTCAACACCAATGCATTCAAATGCCATCTTTACAAAATCTCTTACAGAAACTGTGACGCCTGTGGCCAGCACAAAATCTTCCGGCTTCTCATATTGCATCATTTGCCACATGCCTTCCACATAATCTTTTGCGTGTCCCCAATCTCTTTTAGCGTCAAGGTTTCCAAGAAGCAAAATGTTTTCTGAGCCAAGAGCCATTTGAGCAACAGCAATGGTGATTTTTCTTGTTACAAAACTCTCTCCACGTACCGGGCTTTCATGATTAAAAAGAATACCATTTATGGCAAACATATTATAGGCTTCGCGATAATTGACAGTAATCCAGTAGCCATACAATTTTGCAACGCCATAAGGTGACCTTGGGTAAAATGGGGTTGTTTCCTTTTGTGGTATCTCCTGCACAAGGCCAAACATTTCCGAGGTTGATGCCTGGTAAAATTTGGTCTTCTTTTCCATACCTAAAATCCTTATTGCTTCAAGAATTCTCAATACGCCAACACCATCGGAGTTGGCAGTGTATTCAGGGGTTTCAAAGCTTACCTGTACGTGGCTTTGCGCAGCAAGGTTATATATTTCATCAGGTTGTGTTTTTTGAATGATGTGCAGCAAGTTGGAGGCATCGTTCAAATCCCCATAGTGAAGATGAAAGCGGTTAGCTATTGATTCATCAAAAAATAAATGATCAATCCGGTCGCTGTTTATGGAGGA
The DNA here is from genome assembly GCA_039931355.1 of Ginsengibacter sp. Lineage (GTDB taxonomy): Bacteria > Bacteroidota > Bacteroidia > Chitinophagales > Chitinophagaceae > Ginsengibacter. Next base: position 1,704 of record JBDTSD010000175.1, on the reverse strand, counting down.
GCTTCTACGCTTCACCCCATGCACATTATAGCCTTTGTTTAATAATAGTTCTGCGAGATAGGAGCCATCCTGTCCTGTAATTCCCGTGATAAGTGCTGTCTTCATTAAAATAAAATAAGATAAAAAAATAATGCAAATTTGCTCATAAACAAGCGGCGAAAATAGTAATTAATGATTATTTATTGCTTAAACGCCTGAGTTATCAAAATGGTATATTTTTAAACCAAAGAATGATATTTTTTTTACTTACAATTAAAAGATGGATAGAGCAGGTACTAATGTATCCATTTATTTTATTTGGAAGGTATAGGGTTCCTGACCAATTTTCATCGAAGGAATTTGATCTTTTCTTTTTCTTTCCGGGCTATGGAATGGGCGGCGCAGAAATCGTAAATGCTGATATTGTTTCCTGTTTTCCTGATAAACAAATCTGTATTTTTTTTACAAAAAAATCAGCGAACGATAAAATGCTCACGCACTTCACCTTGCCAAATACTGAATGGCACGATATAAGTAAATGGGCGGATAACAAAAATAAATACTGGCAAAGCTTTACCTGGCGGGGCATCTGTTCATCAATAATAAATTCGCAAGCGAACCGCCCGGTAGTTTTTAACGGCCAATGCAATTTTGCCTATAAGCTTTCCCCCTGGATCAACACAAAAATCCGCCAGGTAGAGTTAATCCACATGTGTGTAGCGCCTTTTAATTACATAACGATTCCCTTCGTAAAATTTTACAAGGCAAGGGTTATGATCACAAAAAATGTAGTCGAAGAATTTAAAAAGCTTTATAAAAAATTAGACATTCCGAATAAGTATGCGGAAAGGATTACTTTAATAAATAATAAAATTGATCTGCCAAAGCAAAAACCTGCAGCTGAAATTAAAACAAGAGTGTTGAAAATCTTTTACGCGGGCAGGGGAGGCTACCAAAAAAGAATTGGTTTGATAATTCAAATAGCAAAAAAGCTTATTGAAAATAAAGCGCCTGTTGAATTTTACTTTGCCGGGGATTTTAGAAATGAATTGCCGCAAACATTGCCACCCGGTATTACCTATCATGGAATTTTAGTGCGAAATGAAATGAACGATTTTATTATCGGTAAAGACATTCTTTTAATGACTTCTTTATTCGAAGGTTTTCCGTTAATAATCATGGAAGCAATGAGCAGGGGCGTGGTGCCTGTTACCACAGCTGTTGATGGTATTGTTGATCATATTACCAATGGCTACAATGGGTTGCTTGTAGATGAGACAGAAGAAAATAAAATTGTGGCTGAGGGCGTAAAACAAATAGAACAGCTTTGCAATAACCGCGTTCTTTTAAAAACCATTTCTCAAAATGCCATTGACTATGCTTATGAAAATTTCAATGCAGAAGCATTCGAAAAAAAATACCGTGATATTGTATTGAATAGTTGAAGCTCAATACAATAGCCGAAATGCTATAATTTTCTTTTCAATTCTTGTCCCCCTCCCCCTGGGGAGAGGGGTTGGGGTGAGGGGTTGGCCTATAACACATGCGCATTGGGCCTTTTCCTTTTCTTAAAATACATCACAAAGGCAACAATGATCGCAATAAACACAAGACTGTTTGCTATGATAGTTATAGTCCTTCCTGTCGTGTATGATGTGGGCTCAAACCTGAATTCAATTTCATGATCACCGGCTGGTACAAACATCCCTCGCAACACATAATCCG
>JBDTSD010000174.1:0-8870 GCA_039931355.1 Ginsengibacter sp. | reverse complement strand
AGCGCCAATGAGTTTGTCTAATGCATTATGCCTGCCAACATCTTCTCTTGATAATAAAAGTTTACCTGAATCATCAAAAAGGCCGCACCCATGCAAGCCTCCTGTGAAATCAAAGACATCCTGCCGGCTTCGCAGTAAGCCCGGTAAGGCATAAATAACTTCAGCGGAAATATAAAGTGTCTTACTAACGGTGCGGGGTAAATGACAAACTGTTTTTATTGCTTCGATGGAAGACTTTCCACACACACCACAGCTTGAGGTCGTATAGAAATTTCTCTCCAGTTTGTTCAATGCCACCTTCACATTTTCGTTCAATTCCACCCGCACTACATTTTCATTTATTCCGTTGCAATGTTTTATCGAGAGAATTTCTTCTGCATTTTTAATAATTCCTTCTGTAAATAAAAAGCCGGTGGCAAGTTCAAAATCATTGCCTGGTGTGCGCATAGTTACTGAAATATTTTTCTGTATTCTTTCGCCTTTATCGTCAAAACCAATGCGGATTTCCAATGGCTCTTCCACGGCAAGCATATCATCGGTGCGGTGAGTGCCGCCGGTATTGTCTACTTTAATAATACTGGCAGGTAAGGCTGAAGACATGGTCATTTTGTTATTTTAATACCGGATAAGTTTTCCTGGTGGCAGTGTGTAAAATTAAAAAATGTATACCCATTTATAAGAGAAGCTAACAAAATAAAAGATTAATAGTTCGTGTAGATGTTGCCCGCTATCAAAATAACCCTGGATGAAATGCGCAAATCCCAGGATCGCTTTTTAAAAAATAAAAGAAACTTTTTCCTGCTGAAGCTGAAGATAAATATTGTAACCTTTACCATACTAATTCATTATACTTTTGTGGTTAACAGCCACGAAAAATGACACGAAATGATTACCCTGCCTGTAGCGGCGCCAACTGGATAGATATATTGAATCCATCTAAAGAAGAGATGGAAAAGCTAAGCAAAGAATACGGCCTGGACGAGCACATTGTTCGTGATTGTATGGAGCCGGAGCATTTGCCCAAGTATGAGCTGGTTGATGATGTTCATTTTTTGATCCTGCGTTTTTATGCGCCCGAGGAAGGTAAGCCTGTGCCTACTATACAGGAGCTAACGAATAAGATTGCTATTTTTTATACAGGTAAATTTATCATCACTATACATAGAAAGGAGCTTTCTTTTGTTGATGATATTCTCAAAAAATTCTCGGTTAAAAAGTATTCATCTATAACTGAGTTAGTTGTAAAAATAATATGGCATGCATTGGAAACATTTTCAAAGCCTGGTATTTTGCTTTCTGATAAAGTTGATTTTTATGAATCAGAAATAATGCTTAGAAAAAGCAGTGAAGACCAGGTGCAAACACTATACCTTATAAAGCACCAGGCTTCCGTAGCGCACAAAGTGCTTATGCTAATGGCTGAGCCAATTAATCACCAGCATCCCGAAAAAAACGAGAGATCCGCTGTGCAGGATATGCGTGATCACTATCTTAAAATGCTCACGCTGTATAACCAGATACTTGATGATGTGAATAATCTTATGAGCCTTAGCATGTCCGTTTCAGCTAAACGCACCAATGAAGTGATGCGGGTGCTTACCATTTTTTCCGTGTTTTTTATGCCCCTTACTTTTATTGCGGGCGTTTATGGTATGAACTTTAAATTTATGCCGGAGCTTGATCATAAATGGAGTTACCCAGCCGTTCTATTTGTGATGGCGTTGGTAACTGTAATCATTTATTTTTGGTTCAAACGCAAAAGATGGATTTGATTTTTTATGTAATTATTTATGCGGCAGAAAGAAAAAAATTAAAGTTGATTATTTTGCTTAGCTGAAAACTTGCTTATAAGAATACCTACAAGCACAACAGAATAAAATTGCCCCGCCAATCCAAAAAAGGAAGTCACAAGTTTTGTGTAATACATGGTTGGCGTAATGTCTCCGAAGCCAATGCTGGTAAGCGATATGCTGGAGAAATAAACAAAGTCAATAAAGGTGGCAGCAGGGCTGGAAATATCTAATCCTTTAAATGAATTTGGATGACGATAAAAAAAGACCTGCATTAAGAAACAGCTTATTTCTATGATTAAAAAATAACCACAGGCTGAGGCAGAAATAATGTCTGAATTAATATAACCCGGGCTTACTAAAAACTGAAGTATTTCCCAAAATATAAATAAGAAAAAAGCTACATAGACGAGGCTTGTTATAACCATAAAGGTTGGAAAATTATGTGCCAACGGTAATCCAACAGGCAACAGCAGGACTATAATAAATAAAAAGTTTCGCAGAATTCTTTTCCACCTGCCGCTTTCGATAAACACGCCTATACTGGCAATGCCTAATATCACCATATTCAGCGGCCAGATGTATTTTGTATAGCTATTGAGATTGGTGAGAACAATACCGATGAACAAATGCTGGATAAGTGCAACAACTAATATTTCATATTTGTAGCGCTTGAGAAAGTAGCGGAGATATTTCATTTAAAAAAAATGATTTGGTTGTTGACTGCTAAATATGTGCCGAAGAACTATATGCTCATCTAATTGCCTCGGTTATTATAGGTTCTTTTACAATATAACAGGTTTGTAAATTTTAATTTCTGGCACTGCTATTTCCTTACAAAAAAAACAGTTATTTTAGAGATTTACTGATTAACCCTCATAAAAATTATGGCGCATCCTCCTCAGCCCCAGAATGAATCATCGCGGCTTGAAGAACTAAGCACATATAATATACTTGATACTCTTTCTGAAAAGGACTATGAAGATATTACTATGTTAGCGGCGACCATTTGCAAAACTCCTATTTCCCTAATAACTTTTATAGATAAAGACAGGCAGTGGTTTAAATCTCACTATGGCACGGCACAAACCGAGACAATAAGGGAATATTCTTTTTGTGCCCATGCACTCAACTCGCCTAAGGAAGCTTTGATAATTGAAGATTCCAGGCAAGATGAGCGATTTGCAGACAATCCTCTCGTGACAGGTGATCCGTATGTTATTTTTTATACTGGTATTCCTTTGATAAACCCAAATGGCTATCCGCTGGGAACGTTGTGCGTTCTCGATCACAAGCCACGCAAATTAGAGGAGGAGCAAATAACGGCCCTTGAGATTTTATCAAAGCAGGTAATAACTCTGTTGGAAATGCGGAGGTCAAATATCACACTTCAAAAAACAAAGGAAGAACTGCAGATCAGAAATAAAGAGCTTGAACAATTCGCCTCTGTTGTATCTCATGATATAAAATCGCCATTGTCAGGTATATCAATGGCTAACCAGATTTTAAATGATCAATTCAAAGATGCGCTTGGCAAGGATGGTATCGACATTGTAGATGTTTCAAAGCGCTCAGCTGACAAAATCCAGGCACTTGTTGATGGCATTTTATCCTACTATAAAGGTGGCGACCATTCCGGTGATGCAGAGGAATTTAATATCACTGAATTTTTTGAATCAATACTTTCAGTACTTCCTGCAAATAAAAAATACGAACTTACTTACCCGACCAGTGGCGCTGCTATCACCATGAATAAGATACAGCTTGAGCAGATTTTCAGCAATCTTATCAGTAACAGTATTCATTACAATGATAACGACGTAATAAAAATTGACATCAGTTTTTCTGAAGCGCCCCAGCAATATTTCTTTTCTCTTACTGACAATGGGATTGGAATAGAAAAAGAAAATCAGCAGAAAATTTTCAACCTTTTTACAACACTTCCCTCAAAAGCACCTGACGGCGAAACAGGCCATGGCATTGGACTCTCGACCGTAAAAAAGATTGTAGAAAGAAACGGTGGCATTGTTACCATAGAATCTACACCCGGTAAAGGGACTAAGTTTTCATTTAATATAAAAAAGGGTTGGCCATTAGGTAAATAGTTTAAGGCCAAATGGCTTATTATTTTTTTACTTATTTATCCCTCACAATTATTTTTCCTGTTAGCACCTGGTCGTCATACATTAGTTTATAAAAGTATGCTCCACTTGCAATACTATTCAGGTTAATTCTGTTTGTGCCCGCATTTGTAAATATTTCCGATTGTATTTTCTTGCCGGCAAAATCGTAAATGTTGAACGTCATCCTGGAAAGCGGCGCTCCGGAAATTATGATCTTTAATTCACCGTTTCTTAGAACAGGATTCGGCTCTACTTTCACAAATACGTTTGTAACAATAGTAACATGTTGTATGTTAGAATATCGCACTTGCCCATCTCGCTGAGTTGTTCTCAGCCTGTAATAATTGTTTCCATTGAAAGGAGTTTCATCAGTAAATAAATCACTGATGTTTTGCAATGTACTATTGTTGTTCACATAAGATCTTTGAAGAATAGAAGTAAAATTTATTCCATCAGAAGACCTTTCAATATTGAACAAATTATCTTTTTCATCAGTGGTAAAGCTCCACGATAAATCAACTTTTTGTTTCTCTTTTACTACTGCATATAATCGCAGGTTATCTATAGCAAGTGTAATAAAATTAGTCAGTGATACTTTATTTACTGCGGCATTATTTACCATCGCTGCATTAGTTGAAGTATTAGCAATTCCTGCTAAAAAAGTTGCTCCAAAATTAACGGTGGCCTGTCCCACTTGCGTCCATACAAGGCTGTCAGGAGAAATAGACGCGGTGATAATATTGCTGCTGTTTTTATTTAGCTTAAGCCAATAAGGATAATTATTTGACGGGGCCGGCGATGCTGCAATAATTGTAGCTACATCTCCCGGGTTTACCCTGTATTGAAAGACGGCGCCTGCATGTCCCGTTAAAGCAACCATTACATAAGGCGAGTTTGCATTGGTATTGGAACGAAGCATAATACCTGTTTTTGATAACCCGTTGATTGGGTCAGTTTCAGCCACGCTGTAAACTTTTGCGATAATATCACTGTTGCCGGAAACGGTGCTCTTTGTAAAATTGAACTGGTCACTACTGCTGTTATTGATGCCGGTGCCTGCTCCTTTTACATTATAAGATCGCTTATTGTTATCATAAAAACCACTGCCTGCTATTGCGGGCGAACCGATATCGGTATTGCTCCATCCGGGAGACAACGCATTATTAAGCTGGCTATAAAATCCTGCCTTCCATATACCACTGCCCCATGTAGCAAAAGTAACATGTGAAGTAGCAGAGCTTACACCTTTAAATAAGCTTACTCCATTTATAAGGCCTGAGTAGCTGGCAGTACTGTTTTGCTGTTGCAGAGGCACCTGCGGATTTACAATTGTCCATGCAGTCATACTCAAGTCCCGGTAATAAATACCAAGTGTCGTAATAAGATAAACGCTTTCTATACTGCTGTACGGGTCTATGAATATTTTTTGAAAATTAATACCGGGTAATCCCGTGGCGGTATAATCGGTCCATGTTGCACCGGCGTTGCTACTGCGATATACAGCATTGTTCGCAGTTGCATACAATACATTCGGGTTTAATGTAGATATGGTTAGCGATCCTTCAACACTGCTGGATGCCCCGCCAGGTAAGGGTATTGAAGAAAAAGCAGGAGAGCCGCACGTAGCATTAATTGACTTGTAAACTGTTGCATTATCACCCAAAGCGTACACAACATTATTATCTACCGGAGAAATTTTTACATCCAGTATGTTCTTATTGAATGATGAAATTTGTGTCCAGCTTATGCCCGACGTGCCGGTAGCAAGATTATAGTTGTTTACATTACTGCTGCGCCAGACATTTGTACCCCATGCATAAGCGATCGTGGGATCAATTGCGCTTATAAAAAAACTTTGCCTGCTGTTCGCTGTGCCGGTCGTAAAAGTATTCGAAGGAAGATTAAGGTTTGCTACCTGGGACCTGTTGTAAGGATTGAACACCTTGCCTCCTGCATTACTTGTGTAAACATTATAAGTATTGGTATAGTCGCAGGTCATGTGGTCGTAAATATCTCCGCCTGTATAAGTATGATAGTTTCCATCAGTATTCTGGTAAATAATTCCATTATCCTGCAAGCCTCCGATTACAAAATTTGAGTCAAGGTTACCTTGCCCCATAGACATATATTGATTGCATGAAAGGCCGTTACTAAGTGGTGCCCAGTTGGCCGCATCATCTGTTGAAAGAAAAACTCCACCATCGGTTGATGCAAGAAAACGTCCGGCATTATTCGGATCATACATCAGGTGGTGTATATCAGTATGTATGCAACAGTACCAGTTGGAAGTTGCCTGAACCCAACTCGCACCGTTATCTGTTGATTTAAAAATAATGTGGCCTCCGGTGTACAATGTGTTTGGATCTGTTTTCGAAACGGTAAGAAAGAAATTAGCCCAGCCATACCCTGTGCCTGGTGAACCATCGTAGGATAACAATTTCAACGCGTTGCTAAAAGCATATTTTTTTGTAAAACTTACGCCACCATCAGTTGAATAGTATATTGATGCATTGTTAGCATTTGAAAAAGTATTATTTACCCAGGCTGCATACACAACATTACTATTGCCTGACGCTACGGCTATGCGTCCGTTTGAGAAAGTTGAAGAAAAAGATGCATCAAGATCTGTAGTTGTCCACGTTAATCCAAAATCTATTGACCGGTAAAAATGTGTGTTGCCAACTGCAATAAGATTGCTACCTGAACCTTGCCGCAGTAATTGCGCTACCCATGAGCCGGATGCTGCTAATACCGCCGCCCACGTTGTACCACCGTTAGTACTTCTAAAAATCCCATTGCTGGTAGCAGCAATAATTTGCTGCGTGTTAGAGGGATTAATAAGAATATCAAGCACCACAAGATTCCCCATACCGGTGGTCATTTGAGCCCAGGTAATGCCTCCGTCAATTGATTTAAAAACGCCAAAAGCTCCCCATCCATATACCTGTGAATAGCTGGGTTCACCGGTACCCGCGTACATAATATTTGCATTAGTAGGGTCTATAGCAAGCGATCCAAATTGAACGCCCGGCAAAAAGCTACCGGATACAGGCAACCAGTTGGTACCGCTATTTACTGATTTAAAAATACCTCCGGACGCTGTGCACGCATACAGGGTGGTAAGTGTGGTAGGGTGTGGAATTATCTTAATGACTTTTCCAATTCCATTTATTTGCCACCCGCCATTTATTGCAGATACAGGCGCTGATACCGTATTATCATTAATGGGAAAATTGGTGTTACCAACCGGCAAAAGTGTTTGCGAAAAACCTTTGGAAAAATCAATTGCAATAAAGCAAACAACAGTAAGGCAAAGGCGTAGCGTTTTATTCATAAAGAGAAATTGACAAAGTTTAAGAAAGATGTGAATTGGCGGGGACTTTAGTATTCAGCAATACTTTTCTTTTTTGCACTATTTATAATTTCCATCCTCCTGGTTAGCGGCATAATAGTTCCATCGGATTTTACGAAAGGTTTAATGGCTATAGACCAGCGCAGGTAATCGGCAACTAATAATTCAGTTGGATTTTCGAGGTGCCCTTCATCAGAAGATGAAGATTTTTTTCGTTCAAGCCTCGCTTCTTCTCTCTTCTGTTCTTTCAGAAATTGCGTGTAGTATTTCTTAAATTCCTCACGTGCCTCAAAATAATTGTACGCAGAGTCATTACTCATAATCTGCACCCATTTTGATCTTTGAACTTTTTGGGGAATGTCCTGTGCCTTCGATTGCAAAAAGCATATAGAAGCAAAGATTGAAAGAAGTATAAATTTTCTCATAATAAAATAGATAGAATTTTAAGCACTATTAAAGAATGGTGAAATAACGCACATTTAGTTTTACCCGGAGGAGAATGATTTTGTCTGAGGAAGGGTTAACGCTTTCTAAAACAACATCAAAAACAAATTTCAACATATTTTATGGGATTTGCAAATAGCTGTTTGAAAATAAAAAAATACTATGAACGAAATGTATCATTATTATCGGCGAATAAGGATAGAGTCCTGAAATCTATTGCTGTATTGACTTTACATTGACAAGCCATGTTTATAATAGGAATTAATTTACTGCTCCTAATTCGTTATAAATATTAAACAACTCCATGCCTGCTCATTTCTTGTTTCCCGAAAGTTATATTTTTGATCCATGCAACAAGATCATTTTCAATCGCAATTCTTATTAAATCCCGACATCACTTATTTAAATTTTGGTTCATTCGGCGCTTGCCCAAAGCCAATTTTTGAGGACTATCAAAAATGGCAACTTGAGCTGGAAAGAGAGCCGGTTCAATTCGTAACAGTGAAGGGCCCCTTGTATTTAAAAGCATCGCGGGAAGCGCTGGCGCAATACATTCATTGCAATGCTGATGATGTTGTGTATGTCACTAATCCTTCTTACGGAATAAACATCATTGCTAAAAGTTTAGAACTAAATGCGGGCGATGAAATACTTAGCACCAATCTTGAATATGGCGCCCTCGATCGCACGTGGAGTTACTATTGTAAAAAGGCTGGCGCAAAATATGTAAGGCAGGAAATCACACTCCCTCTTGTTTCCAAAGAAAAATTCATAGAGGAGTTTTTTAAAGGAGCAACCGATAAAACAAAAGCCATCTCCATAAGCCACATCACCAGTGCAACTGCATTGATATTTCCTGTAAAAGAAATTTGCGCAATGGCTAAAGCAATAGGGCTGTTCACCATTGTAGATGGTGCGCATGTGCCGGGGCATATTCCCTTGAATATTGAAGAGCTTAATCCGGATGTTTACACTGGCGCTTGTCATAAATGGATGTGCGCTCCAAAGGGTTGCTCATTTTTATATGTAAAAAAGGAATGGCAGAATATTTTTGATCCTTTAGTGATAAGCTGGGGGTATGAAAGTATGAATCCTTCGCAATCGCAATTTTTAGATTACCATCAAACACAGGGTACAAGGGATATTTCTGCTTTTTTATCT
>JBDTSD010000173.1:0-9040 GCA_039931355.1 Ginsengibacter sp. | reverse complement strand
AGAAAGGCGATAATAATGTGTTTTATAATGGGCTAATTCTTTGTACCATAAAAGATGTTTATGGTGAGCTATCGCCTAACAATCAATCCATGTACGACAACATGGTTTCCCGAAGCCTTCCATTTTTTAAAAAGTTCGAAAATAAATCAGGACGCTCAACCTATAATTATTGGCGCACTGATTCTGCATTTGTGTTTCCTTTTACCTGGTGGGTACCTCTCTTAAGTGGTTTGGGATTAGGCAATTTACCGGATGATTTAGATTGTACTTCTTATGCATTGATGAGTTTAAACGCCCCGGATTCTACTGCCCGCAGAGTTCATGAATTGATGCAACACTATGTGAATAGTGACGCTAAAAAAGTGAAAGGCTGGCCGAAAAAATATAATACTATTCCTGCGTATTCTACCTGGTTTGGTAAATGGTTTCCCGTATCATTTGATGTTACTGTTTTGTCAAATATTCTATACTTTGTTCAATCTTATAATTTGCCATGGACGCATGCTGATTCTGCCAGCCTACAACTAATTATTAAGACAATCGAAACCAGGGATTATGTAACCCAACCTATTTTCGTTTCTCCCTATTATGGCAGCACTTCATTGATCCTTTATCATTTGGCAACTTTGATGGGTGTAAAAGAGATTCCTGAACTGGAAAAGCTGAAACCTGCACTTATGGAAGATGCTGCCCGGGAATATATGGCTACGGATAATCTCCTGGAAAAAATTGTGTTGAGCAATACGTTTTTGAAATGGGGCTACTTACCTCCGGAATTAAAAATTCCGCCCATAAGAGACCTCGAAAAAACGATAGAACAAAATAAAATGCCATTCTTTCTGGCAAACATTTTTTCTTATTTCCCTAAAATAATAATGAAGGAGTTTGTAAAAAGAGGCCGGGGCATTTATTACCTGTATTGCCCGGCGTATAACAATACAATACTGTTGGAATATCTTTTATTGAGAAATAAATGGATGAAGAATTAGTGCAATTGAAAGACAAATGATTTCAATTGTTTCGAAGAATAAAAGATTTGTTGTCCTGGGTTTGCAACTCATTTACTGTTCCGCAAGTGGTTGGAGGTTAAATATTGGTATATTTTATAAGTTGTAATGAATTTTTTTCAAGAACAAGCCTATATTAGCTGTATAAAATTTTACATGAAAAAAATATCATTCATAATATTTTCCCTCGTCTTGCAAGCAACAATGGCATCTGCTCAGGAGCATAAAAAAAGTGAAATTTCTTTTTCATTTGGACCTGCTTTTGCCGTTGGTAAATTCGCAAACACGGATTTCCTTGATAATACATCTGGCTTTGCTAAACCAGGTGAGGCTATTTCTGCTTCGTACTTACATCCTTTTTCAAAGAACTGGAAATTCGTTGTTAGTTTATCAGGGCAAAGAAACCCCATTAATACAAATGCTTTTGAAACTACTTTCTCAACAGCAAAAATATATCAAGGTTTCTCCTTTGGTTCAGACCCTAACCATCCCCCTTCGCAAACAAATTACGCAGTTTATCCAAACTGGCATTTCGAAAAAAAATCGTGGCTACTTGGTTCCTTACAAGTTGGAGCTCTGAAAGAATTTTCAACATCCGGACAAAACAAATTGTCGCCAACGATAAAAGCAACAGTCGGGGCAGTATATGCATCATCACCACTTTTAAAAGGCAGCAGTGTGACAGACACTGCAACAGCAATAATAGAACAAAGTAAAAGTTCAGGAGTTGGACTTATTTATACCATTGGCGGCGGTATTAATTATTCGTTGACAAAGAAAGTATTTCTATTCGCGACTTTGGATTATTGCGGAACAAGTTCCCTGAAATTCAAGGACATCAAATCAACATTGACGACTACAAAAGGAACGTCTGGTTCGCCTGCTTATTCAATTCAACAAACAATGACTACGGCAAATGGCAAGCAGACATTTAGTTCAATAAATATTTTATTCGGAATTAGTTTAGAACTGTAAATGCTGCAAGCAAGGTTGGGCGTTGCAACAATCGGCCGTAGTTTCTCTATCAGCAAGTATGAATATCTAATTGGCTTTTGCTGTTATCTGTACTTTACGTTTTCCATTGACTACTGTTCCGGCTCCTGGCCAGCAAAAATCCAGTGCCTGCAGCAATTCAAAATAATCATTTGTAACCAGGACGAGACACCATGAAGCTCAAAATAATAATTCTTATTCTATTATCGGCCAGGCTGATAAGCTCTTGCGAATATGCTTATACTTATTCCTATTCTGTAACAAATTCGTCCGACACAACTGTTGACGTTAAAATAAAAACAGTGAGGATTGACTCTGTTTTTAAATTGACGAAAGATGATACAAAAATCCTTTTTATGACAGAGCATGGTATTGAAGGGGCAAAAGGTCCCTATTCCCGTGATGTAAATAAAGACTTAATCATTTTTACTGTAACAAAAGGACAATTACAATCAAAACGTGACTATTTGAAAAATAATAATTGGGCTTTTGAGAAAGGGGTTTATTCGGCAATCATTACTAATGCCGAATTTTAAATCGTTTTACTGAATTCCCACGCGATGGTGCATGTCACTAAACATTTTTACTTCCCTGGTGCTCGTCTCCTTCAAAAATTTCTACCAAAATTAAAGATCGCCGATGCTGGCGTTTCACATGGCTATTTACATAGCGCACCACCATCAACTAGAAGCCAGTGCTTCAATTCCTTTATTCCATCCAATGTTTTGGAAAGCCATCATGTTTAACTGTATCCGCTAAAAAATTAGTTGCAAATTAATATCTCTCTAAGAGTTGTTGGTGATTTGCTATTCTGAAAAAACTATCGCACGACGCAATCAACGGCAAGCAAAACTTTTTCGCCATTTTCGTTAATTTCTAGCGCAATTAGAATATGTGTACCTACAGGATAATCCGAACCTTAGAAATTAAGGTTGCAAATCCATTCTCTTTTATAAACAGTTCAATAATTGTAATGTCAGTTATTTCAAATAATTTAGGTATGTGCATAGTTTAAATTCTTTCAATTTTACAGATATAACAACAGGCTTCTGCATTTCTTGAATGTAAGTATTCAATTTCTGGGTGTTGCTCAAAAATTTCAACAATCAAATTATCTACATCAGCATCGCCAACTAATTTTGTAAAAACCATTTTTTGTTCTTTGGAGTAACCAATTAAAGACAATGGAAAGTTTTCTTTATCGGCTTTAATTTCAGGTGGGAAACGATAAATATCTTTATAGGCTTCCACTTCCATTTTTTGAATAAATATGGGACCCTGTTGATTAAAGGCGTTATCTATTTCAAACGGAGTATGACTAAAAAGCAATCGGACATCTTGCCCAACTTTAAAAGGTTTTAATGACACACGACAAGGACCAAAACCAGTAGCCAGTTGTTCAACAACCGCATGACCGAAATCGTCTTTTAAAGTTTTTTGAATTTTACTTGCATATTCCGCCGACAACGGAACGATTTTAAATTTTTCCATTTATTTATTTTAGAATACAAAATTGAGAAAGCATAAACATGGAAACAATCCGAAACTTGCTGACTTAATTTTCAGAAGGAATTTTCTTCTCCTTGGTGTTCTCCTCGTTCAAAAACTTCTATCAAACTTAAAAGAGCGCCGATGCCGGTGTTTCGCATGGCCCTTTGCTTGGCCGCACTAACATCATTTAGAAGCCAACGTATCAATTACTTTATTCCCGCCAATGTTTTAGTAATCCATTCATGTTTGACTGTATCCACTAAAAAGTTAGTTGCAAATTCATACTCACTAAGAGTTGTTGGTATTGGACGAGCACAAATAACGGCGATAGTTGTTTTAGCAATTTTCAAATAATAAAGGATTTGAAGAGATGAAGAAGAGTTATTAATTCTCGGTACATTGTATTTAATAAGCTTCCTCAATGAAAGTGGTAACCCTTTTACTCTTATTAGTCCATCTGCACGCATCAGCTCAACACCAGGAACGAACTGTTTTTGTTTATAACATTGCTCTCGGCGGCATTACTTCGGGTATTGGCGCTGTAATAAATAAACCAAAACAGGTAAACTGGAAGAAGGCTTTTCTCAAAGGTTTTTGGCAGGGAGATATTGGAGGCTTACTGAACTATGCCGGTAAAAAAACTTTGTACCTGGTAAACCGGCAACAAAAAGATATTTATGCATGGCCCGCAAAGCTGCTACATGCGGCAGGAAGTTCTATAATAGAAAATGCTTCTTTACAGGAACCTTTTTTACAAAACTGGAATATTGATTTTGGCCTATTACGATTTGACTTTTCTTTTAGAATGCAAAGAAAATTTAAAGTCCGTCTTTTACCTGAAGCTATCGTAGCCACAATAATTGCTTCAGATCATGGTAGGTTTGACTTCGGCTCAAGCCTGAGAACCGGCGAAATGGTTTTTAAAACCCGTGATATATTGAACTTGCCTAATACACCTTTTGCTGCCGGAGTTACTTTCGGGAGGGCTATCATATACGTGGACACTCCACAAAGCGTTTATACAAAAGACAGGATACTTGCTCACGAGCTCGTACACCGCTTCCAATATAATGAATACCAGGTTTTCAATTCGTGGCTTCAGCCTGTTGTAAAAAAAATACGATCAAAAGCATTGCAAACTATATTCTCAAAATATGTGTATGCAGATATTCCCTATTTCTTTCTTCCCTACTATATTGATGGCCGCTATGCTTACCCACATCACTACCGTAATTTTTTTGAATTTGAAGCCGATAGGTTTGCAACAAATTCTTATGTGCCAAGATAGAATGCTCTCCCGCCCTCGCTGGTTTTTCATTTAGGCTGTTTTGCCAAACTAAGAGAGTTGCACTATATCGTTTAATATTTCATTTGATAGCCTTACACATGCGAGACCCCGTGATATGTCAACACTGCAAATAATAGCTTAGTGACAAAAAATTTATGAATTACTTTCTTTTATTATAAAAGAATATTATATATTAGTAACCCCATTAATTTCATCATTTAAATAGTTACCTCTCTACACCAGGGAAATTTCTTTCCAATATTCATTTACGTTCATTGTATTTGAATACTTTTTTCTTTTCTCGCTGCCTGCAAATAACTCCTCTTTGTTTACTTATGCATTGTAAGATAACTATACGCATTATTTCAATAAATGGGAAATTACAAAAGTTATGTGCCGGCTTTTTTCATTGCCGCAACGGGCCTTAATTTATGAATCTCACCATAGCATGAAATTTTTTCCGGAGAATATTACCGGCTTGTTTAATAAAATAAATAATCATTATGAAATCAAAAATCATATTCCAATTGTGGATGCTTATTCTTACCACAATCTTTTTTACATCCTGTAAAAGAGAACGTCAAACTTTTTGTGGTGGCGATAATATTATTACTACTACAACAAAAGTTTTTGCTACAGGGCTTAATAATCCCAGAGGATTGAAGTTTGGCCCCGATGGATATTTATATGTTGCCGAAGGCGGTGTCGGTGGTACTCATTCTTCTACAGGGTGCGACCAGGTAATTCCCCCCGTAGGTCCCTATACCGGGGATGTAAATGGCAGTCGCATTTCCCGCATTAATCAGTCTGGAACCCGTACTACAGCGGCAGAACA
This sequence comes from Ginsengibacter sp., assembly GCA_039931355.1. Taxonomy (GTDB): domain Bacteria; phylum Bacteroidota; class Bacteroidia; order Chitinophagales; family Chitinophagaceae; genus Ginsengibacter. The sequence continues at coordinate 3,426 of JBDTSD010000173.1, read as the reverse complement.
TCTTCCTTCAAGCATGAGCGTAATGGGAGACATAAGTGGGGTTGGGGACGTGGCATTTATTGGGAATACTCTTTATGCAGTAATAACAGGGGCAGGGTGTTCCCATGGAGTGCCTTCAATTCCAAACAGTCTTATAAAAATAAACGCAGACAGGAGCTGGACCCAGGTAGCTGACTTAAGTAACTACCTGAAGCACCATCCTGTAGCGCAACCTGAGGAGGATGACTTTGAGCCGGATGGAAGTTGGTATAGCCTTAGCAGTGATGGTAATGAATTTTATGCCATTGAAGCCAACCATGGGGAACTGGATAAAATATCTCTTAATGGTACCATCACACGCATTATAGATATTTCCGCTACTCAGGGGCACATAGTTCCTACAGTTCATACCATGAGAAACGGAAATTTTTATGTGGGAAATCTTAATACATTTCCTGTACCTCCGGGCGGATCGAGTGTATATAAAATTAGCCGCACGGGACAGATCACTACTTATGCCACAGGCTTTAGTATGATACTGGGGATTGCCTTCGATAGAATAGGCGCATTGTATGTACTTGAGACGACTACTAACAGTCCATTTCCCAATCCAGGATCAGGAGATATTGTAAGAATTGATCCATGGGGCAGCCGCCAGGTAATTGCAACAGGACTAACTTTCCCTACCGGGATGACTTTTGGCCCTGATGGAAAAATATATGTTTCTAATAATGGCTTTGGGTTTCCACCAGGTGGCGGGCAAGTATTGCAGATCACTATTAATTGCGATGCGATATCGGAAAATATAAAACTTAAGTAATCGACCTTTACTCCCATCTTAGAGGGGTATGATAATGGTAAAAGGCTACTCTTACGGGTAGCCTTTTACGTTAGTTTACTTTTAAACTATTGCACAAACGGGCTCAAACCAGTTCAACGTCCCAGGCTATTTGTCCCCAGCTTCCTACAGAAGCCACTCTAAACCACAACATTTTTTCAGCCTGTGATCCTATCGCCATAGCTACTCTTCCATTTAGGCAAATGGCATCCATCTAAAAGTTCAGTAGATTATCGACACAGTGCCGAAGACATTTCATTCCAGGCGAGCATAGCCCCGTATGCAATTGATACAGTTGAGGAGTGGGTATGCTACTTCTTCATAGAGCGATCCAATAGCCACTACGTGAGACGTTGCTGAGAAAAATATCAATAAATAATTGCAATTTTTCGTTTTCCGATTTAATTTAGATATACCGCCAAACTAAACTTTAAATGAGAGTGTTTTCTACATCTCCTTTGTATCTAACGCGATTCCTCGCCGCCTTGTTGGTGCTTTTTTATCACTATAGTAGCCCTTCGATGCGGACAGCATTACCGGGCATTAAACATTTCGGCGAGCCGGTAAACTTTTTTTTCTTCTTATCTGGATTTGTTTTGGTTTTTTCAAATCAAAAGTTTTTCCAAAAAAGTTTAGCCCAAATCAAATTTCCTAAACGTAAATTTTGGCTAAAGCGTTTTGCGAGAATTTATCCAATGTATTTGCTGGCCCTTTTCATTTTGATATTATTTCACTTTTTAATAAAAAGAATTGATAATTCTATTCCTTATCGTGTTTGGCTGGAAATAATAGGAATCCAGAGATGGATTTATGATGGCTCAATAAATGCTCCTGATTGGAGTGTTTCATGTGAATTTTTTTTCTACATGCTATTTCCTTTCGCACTTCCCTGGTTAATCAAAACTTCTTTTAAGAAATTAGTAATAATAACAACCGGACTCTTTTTACTTAATATTTTATTTACCATTGCCTTTCGGAAATTAATACCGGCTCTTTTAATTCATCATCATTCTACTATTTTCAAATATGCCTTACACTCTCTATACCTTCACCCGGTTTTTAAGTTCACGATTTTTATTTTCGGTTGCCTTTGCGGAAGGTTTTACCTGGAATCACCGTTAATGAAGCTGTTTCAAAAATACAATGTTACCATTTTATTGTTCTCAGCTCTTCTAATTGTATTTTTTTACGCCTACGATATCGTAAGCATTATTTTCTATAAAGCGGGTATTATGTGCTTCCTGTATTTCCCTTTACTGCTGTCTTTGTGCAGTTCAAAAAATAATTTGCTTAAAGCTCTTTCCTGGAAGCCTTTTATTTTCCTGGGAGAAATTAGCTATGGAATATATATAATGCAAGCGCCTGTAGAGCACTTTTTTGAATACCTGTTTACAGGCAACAAACGGTTTACCACTATTTTTCAATTCTCCACTTATGTTTTATTTCTAATTCTTGTCTGTTCTATCTTGTACTACATTTATGAAATTCCTTTAAAAAAAATTATTTTAAAACGCTTTACCAAATCCGTCGTGACTTAAGTAGCATTCCCCCAATAATTTATAATATTTATCTGCATCGCATTTTAAGTATTGTGAACGGATGGCGTTCCAGGTTAGTATTAATCAATCTTTGAACAGTCAATAAGCATGACGCTAAACCAACTGCTAAACCAAAGATGTTGATAAAAGAAAAAGCTTTATTTTTTCTAAAATTTCTGAGAGCAGTTTAAAATAATTTTCAAACATAAAAGATAATTTCTGATGTGTGATTTACCCTATTTGGATTTCGATAATTTATTATTTTCTTATTTACTTTTCCCGGGCAGGTATTACAAAATCTTTTTGAATTTTATAAAGCTCTTGCCAAACTTCATCGTTTTTTGCATGTGGCGAACCAATAAAAACGAGATAGATCTTTGAGGCTGCAGCATCCTTCAATATTTTTACTTCGATATTTAACTTTACAGGAGCGCCATTAGTAAATACACCAAAAATGTTCAGTAATGCATTATAAACAATTTCATCGCCCTGTGTGTTATTCTTCTTTTCTATACCAACACTTATTTTAGAAGTATCAATTGTAAGCTTGCGATCACTTGCAGTTTTGCCACATAAGCCTTTAAAATAATCCAATAAATAATTCCTGATATCATTCATCGAAATAGTTGCGGTATTGTCAAGTTGTGCCACGAAGGCATAAGTGAAATAATCAGGCGAATCTTTCTTAAACATGCCTGGCGAAAAACGAAGTTCCTCCGCGCCCTTGTAAGGGATATCAGGAGCAAAAACAGGTGGTAGTTCAAACCTTTCAAAAGCCCATGCAGAAGGTTCCTTTAATAGTTGCGCTGCATCCTGTGCATTTGTAGTAAACGAAAAGATAATTGTACAAAGAAAGATTGAAAGTATATTTTTCATTTTTGAAATTTAATACTATGATAATTTGTTGTAACTCCTTATTATCAAATTGGCAGTTTAATTATTCCGTTCTTAAACTCTTTACAGGGTTTGCAATCGCTGCTTTTATTGCCTGGAAACTAACCGTTAGTAATGCAATTAAAATGGCTGATAATGCAGCAACAACAAAAACCCACCATTCAATATGTATGCGAT
>JBDTSD010000172.1:0-9078 GCA_039931355.1 Ginsengibacter sp. | reverse complement strand
GTTCAACGATTGCTGCAGTTTCATAACGCTGCCTGGGATGATCTTTGGAAGAGTGATATAGTGATTGAGGGTGATGAACAAAGCCAGCAGGATGTTCACTCTGCCATGTATCACCTGTATTCATTTGTAAGAGCTGGTACATCCTACAGCCCGTCACCAATGGGTTTGAGCGGGCTTGGTTACAACGGCCATGTATTTTGGGATACGGAGCTCTGGATGTTTCCCGCTATCCTCGTTCTTCATCCTGACATGGCCAGGAGCCTTGTGGAATATCGTTTTCAAAGATTAGAAGAGGCAAAGCACAATGCATTTGCGCATGGGTATAAGGGCGCAATGTATCCATGGGAAAGCGCTGCAAGCGGAAATGAAGAGACACCAGTGTGGGCTTTGAGCGGCCCTTTCGAACATCATATTACTGCTGATGTTGCTATTGCTGCGTGGAATTATTTTGCCGTGACACAGGATACTTTTTGGTTAAGAGAAAAAGGTTTTCCTGTTATAAAAGCATGTGCGGATTTTTGGGCAAGCCGTGTAGAGAGAAACGGCGCCGGCCATTATGATATAAAAAATGTAGTAGCTGCAGATGAGTGGGCGGAGAACGTTGATAATAATGCTTTTACCAATGCCGCTGCAAAAGCCAATCTTCAATATGCAACGATGGCTGCAAATATTTTACGAGAGCAACCGGATACAGATTGGGCTGTTGTTGAAAAAAATATTCCCATAATAAAAATGAGCAATGGCGTTACCGCGGAATATGAAGGATATGACGGAATAAAAATAAAGCAGGCGGATGTAAACCTTTTAGCGTATCCATTAAAAGAAGTAGCGGAACCTCCGCAGGTAAAAAAAGATTTGGAATATTATGAAAGCCGCATAGGAGAAGGATCACCAGCAATGACACATGGAATCTTTGCTATTTTATATGCAAGATTGAATGATCCGGCGAAGGCTTTTGATGCCTTCCAGGAAGCGCATGTTCCAAATAAGAAAAATCCATTTGGTGTACTGGCAGAGACTGCCGGTGGTACCAATCCATATTTCGCGACTGGGGCTGGTGGGTTTTTACAAAGCGCCTTGTTTGGTTTTGGAGGATTGGATATAACTCCTGCAGGAATTATTCAATTAAAAACTTCTTTGCCAAAACAATGGAAATCATTGACGCTTACTAATATTGGCAAGGATAAAAAAACTTATGTAGTGAAGTGAAAAAAACTAAAAATCGGGAATTCGCAAATTACTAACTCTACAAGCAATAAAAAAGAAAAGAAAAACTTTTATGATAAAATGAAATAATTTTAATTTATGGAAACAATAGTAATACAATCAAACAATAAGACGACTTCTAAATATTTAAAAAAATTATTAAAAGAATTGAATGGGATAGAAAGCGTGTCCACTCTATCAACATCTGATAAGGAAGATATTGCTATGATCAATGCTATTAACAAGGGAAGAAAAGGTGATTACATTGACACAGATGTTTTCCTAAAAAAACTTAAGGGTAAATAAATGACCGTACTAACCGAGAAGTCTTTTGAAAAGGATCTGAAAAAAATACATAATAATTCCCTTGATAAAAAAGTCGCAGCCTGTATTGAAAATATTCTTGGTTCAAAAAGTATCTCAGAAATAAAGAATATAAAAGACCTAAGGCTCTGACGTTCATTTTAGAATCAGGATAGGAGATTACCGGATTGGTATAGTGATTGGGAAAAAGGAGGTTCACCTTGTTAGAATTTTGCATCGGAAGGAAATTTATCGGTTCTTTCCATAATGATGCAAGTTTTAATTATCCACCAAATAAAACTTCTTTGTCCTAATAGTGAAAATTGCTAACTTTAACGATAATTGACTTGATAAACAAAACTGCACTGCGAAATAATTGAAGAAACTAACTGCGATATTGCTTGTGATTATATTTTCCTTCAACATGTTTGGATACAGGTTTGTAGTTGATTATATGCAACACAAATCAGATGTAAAATTGGTGGCGCAGATAGATAATAACCAATACGACGAATCGCAGCTCATAGAACTTAAGTTGCCCGTTCATCTTCCTTATCAAACAAGCTGGTCATCTTATCAAAGATATGATGGTGAGGTGGAAATTGACGGTAAGCTGTATAAATATGTTGAACGTAAATTATCTAATGATACGCTTTATCTCAAGTGCCTGCCGAATGTAAATAAAATGAACCTTGAAATTGCAAAGGATGATTTCTTTAAGAATACAAATGATGTTGCGCAGGACAATTCTAAGAAATCCGGCAACTCAAAAACTGCAGTATTTAAAAAAATAACCAGCGACTTTGATGATCATAATTATACTTATCAATTCAATGCTTTAGCGTCATCGCCAAAAGCTTCCTCTTTTTATACATCTTTAAATTTACTTTCTTCTCCTCACATTTCGCCGGAGCAACCACCGGATGTACAGTTAGGATAAATTCCTTTCAAAAATTTAAATGGGTGGCCATGATTAATTCATGCGTCGTCACTCAACATTCATTTACTATTCTTCAAATCTGTTTATTTCCTGGTTTTAAAAAATGATTTAATGCAACAGTTTGCAGAAAATTATTTAAGATTCACCTGGTTAGATTTTGAAAAAAAAATGAAATCAAATCTAAATTGTACAATTTTTAAATTACCGGTTTTGAAATTCACGCCTGAACAAAAAATTCATTATACGTTACGCATTGCTTCTGCAATGTGCTTTATAGGCCACGGTTCATTTGGGATAATTACTAAAGAAGTATGGACTAATTATTTTTCCGTATTTGGTATAAGCCACGATCTTTCTTTTCAATTAATGCCGTATGTAGGGACAATTGATATTTTGTTTGGCCTTATAATATTATTCTATCCGGTAAGAGCAGTGTTGTTGTGGCTTGTTGCATGGGGCGCGGTTACTGCATTACTTCGCCCTTTATCAGGAGAGCCTTTTGCAGAATTTATAGAACGTGCCGGAAATTTCGGTGCACCTTTGGCCCTTTTACTTTTATCAGGTCCTATCATAAATATCAGGACATTATTCAAGCCTGTCACTGCGAATGTTCAATTGAATGCGGATACATTACACAAAGTGATTTCCTGCTTAAGAATTGTTGTATTTCTTTTGCTGCTCGGGCATGGCGGGCTTAATTTAATGGAAAAGAAAAACATTGTAAATCAATATACATCTCTGGGTTTTTCCAACGGAACAGCCACTGCACAATTGGTAGGCTTGTTCGAAATCATCGGCGCCTTTGCAATTTTAATTCGTCCATTCCGGTCTCTTGTTCTTATCTTTTTTATTTGGAAAGCAGGCAGCGAACTTTTTTATCCACACTACGAGGTGTTTGAATGGGTGGAGCGTGGCGGAAGCTACGGTGCGTTACTTGCATTGTGGTTTGCGTTGGATCTGGTGCCCGTTTTCACAAAGAACACATTAGCCGAAAGCAGAAATAATTTTTCATTGAATTTAAAAGTGGCGGAAACGAATTATTCCCTATCTAACAATAATGATTACACGAAATGAAGAAAATTGTAATTCTACTTTTAATCTTATCATCATGTGCTGGCAAAAAGACACCTGCAATAGATCGCAGCCATGTCGAACAACTGGCAAAGGATTTTATGAAAACAACGGTAGTACCTAAAATGTCTGACCCTAAGCCTTATGAAATAGACAGTGCAAAGGTGGTAATAAAACGTGTGGCAGATCAAATAGAGGATTACCGCTTTGTGTATGACCATCTTTCCAATAATAATTTTGACTCCGTTCATAATAAAAGTCGCCTTGATTCTATCATAGCTGTTTCCAAACATCCTGATTCCATATTAAGCATTACGGTAAATGTTTCTTATAAAACCAGGTATAAACGCGGAAATGTAGTGGTGGACAGCATCAAGCTGGGATATGATCCGGCAAAAGATAAAATTTCATTCTGGCCTTTTTAGTAGGGACAGGTCGCGACCTGACAGTAAAACAATCATTCAAAAAACAAATTTTCTAAAATCAAAACATGAAACGTAGTTCAATTTTTTATTTCCTTTTATTCATTTGTTGCGGCGTTATTTTTTTCTCTTCATGCAAGCCCAAAAAGAGCAATTATGCTAAAGTGATGAGCGACCCGCAATTGTATTGCGATGTGATGCATAAACTTAATTATGTAATTATCTATGATATTTTCACCCCGCCAGTAGCATCAAGAATTTTTGCTTATTCAAACCTTGCTGCCTTCGAAGTACTTGCCAATGAAGGCAAACATTATAGCTCGTTAGAAGGTAAAGTAAATGGGCTAAATAATATTCCTGCGCCTCCTAAAGATGCAAAAATCGATTTTCCATTCGCTTCAATAATCGCTATGATGAAGGTGGGAAAGCAGTTTACTTTTTCAGATGACACGGTACAGAACATCATAGATTCTGTAAAGATGTTGGCGCAGGACTCAGGAATGCCTGACGAACTTTTTTCAAACTCCATAAAATATGGTGAGCAGGTTGGTGATTCAATAATTGCGTGGAGCAAGAAAGATAACTACGCACAAACACGCGGCTCGAGGTTTGCACTCAGTGGCAAGGAAGGCCATTGGTCTCCCACACCGCCGGGCTATTTTGATGCCGTAGAACCAATGTGGAAAACCATGCGTTGTGTTGTAATGGACTCGGCTACCATGTTTCCGGCACCCGGTTTACCACCTTTCAGTACAGACAGTACAAGCGCCTTTTATAAGATGGCCACAGATGTTATGCATACAGGTACGAGTCTCAATGATGATCAAAAATGGATTGCTAATTTTTGGGATTGTAATGCCTTTAAATTGCACGTGCAGGGTCATGCGATGTTTGCCACAAAGGCCATGACGCCTGTTGGGCACTGGATGGAAGTTGTGGGTACAATTTCAAAAAATAATCACGCAGATTTTTACAAGACCGTGTATGCATATACGGGAGTGAGCCTTGGAGTATATGATGCTTTTCTCAGTTCGTGGGCTACCAAGTTCAGGACAGATATTATACGACCTGAAACCTACATAAATAAGTATATAGACCAGGATTGGCAGCCCTATTTGCAGACACCACCATTTCCAGAGTATAACAGTGCACACTCAACTATCTCCGCTGCTGCTGCTACAGTATTGGCAACTATCTATAAGAACACAGCTTTTAGAGATTCGTCTGAGAGAGTATGGGGCTGGCCTGACAGGAGTTTTAAAAATACCGATTCAGCAGCTATTGAAGTTTCCTTCAGCAGGTTCTATGGAGGTATTCACTACCGGCAATCCGTAAACGATGCTTATATCCAGGGAAAAAAAATCGGTGCGTTGGTAATGCAAAAATTATCAGCGACCAAAGAAAAAAAATCATAAAAAGCGAACACAAATACCAAAAACATACAATTATGAAATCAATACTATCAATTTTATTAAGTGCATTATTCTTTATCCTTAGTTCCGGTAAAATTAATGCACAGGGATGCGTTGCAATACGTAGCACCGGGGGCGTTTGTTCTATGGATCATTCAGAACAAATGGATACGCTTTCCAAGTGGTCTTTAAATCTGAATAACCGATACTTTAAATCATTTCGCCATTTTGTAGGAACGAAAGAACAAAAGCAAAGGGTAGAAGGAGGCACAGAAGTAATTAACCATTCTTATACACTGGACGTATCATTAACTTACAATTTAAATAAATGGTGGTCTATCGCAGCAGATGCACCGATAGTTGCAAATACAAGATCTTCTTTGTATGAACATAATGGAAAGAACCGCTTCAGCACCAGTTCATTTGGCCTTGGTGATGTGCGCTTCACGGCGTATAGGTGGATGCTTGATCCGGGGAAGTTGCATAAAGGAAATGTGCAATTCGGCTTAGGAATTAAATTGCCAACGGGCGATTACAAATACCAGGATTTCTTTCATAAAAATGATTCAACTTATTTGCTGGGCCCGGTTGATCAGTCAATTCAGTTAGGCGATGGTGGTACCGGTTTTACTGCGGAAATAAATGCTTACTACAATTTCTCAAAGCATGTAAGTGCGTATGGCAATCTTTATTATCTCGCAAACCCACGTGAGCAAAACGGTACATCTACTGCACGTGGAGGCGTTCCTTCTCAAAGCAGCATCATATATAGAAGCAGTACTATGAGTGTTCCGGATCAATACATGTTAAGAGGAGGAATAAACTTTTCTACAAAAAATCTCACACTGTCTTTGGGCGCCCGTGATGAATGTTTGCCTGTTCATGACCTGATCGGAAAGAGTGGCGGTTTCAGAAGGCCGGGCTATATCATATCTGCAGAGCCCGGTATTAATTATAATTTCAAAAAAATAAATGTATATGCTTTTGTTCCAATCGCCCTGGATCGTAATCGTACGCAAAGCGTTCCCGATAAAATAAAAACACAAATGACTGGAGTCTATTCGCAAGGCGATGCTGCCTTTGCTGATTATACAATTAATGTGGGTTTTACAGCACGATTCTAATTAAATAATGAAAGTAAAATCTTAATTATGTACTATACCAAAACTCTTAGTGTAAGCCGGCATAAGGTTTATACAACAACAAAAGCCTGCTTATTTATTTTTTCAGTGCTTAGTTGCAGCCTGGTAGCTGCGCAGACAGATATTGATGCCATCATGATGAATAAAAATCAATTCTGCAATGGATTAATGTATAACTATAGTTCATGGGATCACTATTGGGAAGGCACCCATAAAAGAACAAATGAAAATCTCGGTGCGGTAACTACGCAATCAGTAATGTATGGTGCCAACTATGGCATTACAAGCAAACTCAATGTAATGATTGGGGCGCCATATGTTGCTACCAAATCTTCTGCAGGCACATTGCACAGTTCAAGGGGTATCCAGGATGTTTCACTATTTGTAAAATGGAAACCAATTACTTATTCATTTGGAAAAAATAAACTATCGGTATTCCTTATTGGTGGTTTCTCAACACCGCTCACAAATTACCAGATCGACTACTTACCCTTAACCATCGGGTTAGGTTCCACCAATGAAATTGCAAGAGGTATGCTCGATTTTCAACACCGGAGATTTACGGTCACTGCTTCCGCCACTTATTTAAGGCGAAGCAACGTGAAGATAGACAGAACTGCTTATTTTGATACTCGTATGCATCTTACCAACGAAGTAGAAATGCCTGATGCTGCTCAATACCAATTGCGGACAGGGTGGCGTGGCAAATACCTTCTTGCCGAAGCACTTGTTACCAACTGGATTACATTAGGTGGTTTTGATATTACCAGGAACAATATGCCATTCCCGAGTAACCGTATGAATATGACAACAGTAGGCGCCAGCTTCAAATATACATTGAAACAATACACGCACTTGTCGCTGCTGGCGGGAGCAAACTACACAGTTGCCGGAAGAAATGTTGGCCAGGGAACCGCATTCAATGTGGGCGCCTTTTATGCTTTCTATTTTAAAAATAAACGCAATCAAAATATTAATGCCAAAACAAACTAACATGAAAGCGACACGTACATTTTACTTTTTCCTTATAGCTGGATCAATATTGGCTTCTTGTTCAAAAGACATTGTTGAAAGAACGGATAATATTCCATCGCTCACTCCTTCTGATATTGACATCAATGCCGGCACCTGGAAAACTATTTTGCTAAAGCGACCGGATACTTTTATGGTTGCTGCACCTGCCTCTACAAGTTCTCCTGCATTTATTGCTGAGTTAAATGAGATTAAGGGATTGCAGCGAAATATAAGCAGCGCACAAAAAAATATTATTAAATATTGGAGTGCGGGAGCCGTTCTACGCTGGAATGAAATCATGCGGGAGTTGGTTGCGAAATATAATCTTGCACCTTCTCGAAACCCCGACGGTACTTACCCCGGGCCAAGTGCCAACAATCCATTTGCGTATCCACAATTTCCTTTTGCCAACCCTCCTTATGCAGCGAGAGCCTATGCGTATATAAGTGGAGCACAATACGACGCCCTGGTGGCTGCTTGGCATTATAAAACATCATATAACCGTGCAGCGCCCTACGGGGTTGACTCTACAATAAAAGCGTTGGTACCCAAAACGACTTTGCCTGCTTACCCTTCTGAAGATGCAGTGATAGCAGGTGTAACAGCAGAAATGATGAAACTTTTATTTCCAACTGAAATTGCGTTTATTCAACAAAAACTTGAGGAAGAAGAAGAATATAGGCTCCTGAGTGGGGCTAATGTAAGGAGCGACATTGTAGCCGGTGAAACGCTTGGACGGCAGGTGGCCGCGGTATTTGTTGCAAGGGCCAGGACCGATCATGCTGGTGCAGCGGTAGGCTCACCGCAAATATGGAGCAATTTTGTTACTACCACAACTGCGCAGGGGCAAATTCCATGGATAAGCTTGGAGTTCCCCAAACGTCCGCCTATGCTGCCACTTTTTGGGAACGTTACTCCATTTTTGTTTGATTCCATGACGGTCATTGCATTACGACCCGGCCCTCCGCCCTCTACTTCAAGTGACGATTTTAAACAGGAAAACGAAGCTGCTTATGCGCAGATAAAAAATCCAACAAGAGAGCAGAATAGAATTGTTCAATATTGGGCAGATGGCATTGGCACCTATACGCCGCCGGGGCATTGGAATGCTATTGCAGCGGAGGATTTTATAAAACAAAATTATAGCGAGGTAAGGTGGGCAAGGAATATGGCATTACTCAATATGACTTTAATGGATGCCGGAATTGTATGTTGGAATACAAAATATTATTATTTTAATCCGAGGCCAACACAGATTATCCCTGAAGTAAAAACATTAACGGGGATTCCTAATTTTCCTTCGTACATATCGGGGCATTCTACTTTTAGCGAATCTGCTGCTACGATCTTGAGCCATATTTTACCTGCCAATGCAACTAAGTATGAAGCAATGTCAGAAGAGGCTGCTATGTCAAGGTTTATTTCCGGCATACATACAAAACTTGATTGTGATAAGGGATTAGAAGTAGGAAAGAATGTTGGGAATTTTGCAGTGCAAAGAGCCACCCAGGACGGAGCTGAATGAAAAATTAGTTTTTTCTTTTAATACAGGGTTATCAATAAGCCTC
>JBDTSD010000171.1:0-9294 GCA_039931355.1 Ginsengibacter sp. | reverse complement strand
CAGGATGTAAAAAAGAGGATTTCTCATCCTGCGATAAGGATGCCGGCAAAGGAAAAGCCAAGGTAATTATTGTACACAGGGGCGGCTCCATACAAGCTGCAGTGGATGCTGCAAGCAGCGGAACAATTATAAAAATAGAAAGTGGTACTTATAAAGAAGCGATTTTAGTTAGTAAACCCGGCATTACCTTAATCGGTATGTCATGCTTTTCACGCGATAAAGTAATTATAGAAAATCCCGATGACGAAGACAATGGAATAAACGTGACGGATGAAGGTGACGGCTTCGTTTTAAAAAATGTTACCGTTCAAAACTTTGAAGAAAATGGCGTGCTTCTTACCAGCGTGGATGATTTCTTACTATCCAACGTTGTTGCTATTAATAATGGTGAGTATGGCCTCTTCCCTGTTTTTTGTAAAAACGGTCTCATCGAATATTGTACCGCTGTTGGCCATAATGATACCGGTATTTATGTAGGCCAATCTGAAAGTGTAGCCATACAAAATTGCGAAGCGCACGGAAATGTAAACGGCATTGAGGTAGAAAATTGCACAGATGCAGCAGTGATAAAAAATCATTCTTATGATAATGTATCCGGCCTAACGATCGTATTGCTTCCGGGGCTTACCGTTACCGCTTCATCAAATGTTTTAGTGACAGATAATATTATAGAGAATAATAATCATGTAAATTTTGCTGATCCTAATGGCGGCTTCGAAGCCTTTGTACCAAGCGGTGCCGGTATTCTTTTGGTGGGTGTAGATAATGCAGTTATTAAAAATAACAGGATCGTTAATAACAACTTCACCGGTATCGCAACCGTAAGTACTGTCATCCTCGGCGCATTGGCAGGTCTTCCACCGGAAGCATTTGCAGGAATAGAACCCAATGTAGATGGCGCTCAAATAACTAATAACGCGCTTTTACACAATGGCACTATGCCGCCGGCTGGTTTGCCTTTGCCCGGCGTAGATCTTTTGTGGGATGGCAATGGAGTTAATAATTGCTGGAAGAACAATACATACTCAACTGCTTATCCAGCTCCTTTGCCGGTGTGTAATTAATATTTTTAGAAACGGAGCACTGTATTGCTCCGTTTCTAAAAATAGGATCGGATAACCAAATAAATGTTTGAGACTATAATGAAAAAAATTATTTTGTCTTTGCTGCTTTCGCTATTTATTACCATATCATTTGGGCAGGCTATAACAAATCAGAAAGATTCCAGGGATTATTTTTTGAAAAAGGCAAAAAGCCAGAGAACTGTTGCATGGATTTTACTGGGTGGCGGTACAGCCTGCTTTTTCGGCGGGGCCGCAATCTCTTTAAATGTATATGGGTTTTCTGATAAACTTCACTTCTGGGATTATGTTTGGATAACAGGGTTTGCCGCAGATATTGCCAGCATTCCATTCTTTTTGAGTGCACATCATAATAAAAAAAGAGCCGCAAGAATAGCATTTACTGATCAAAAAGTTCAACGATGGCCACAAAAAAATAGCACCGGTTTTATAACACAGCCAGCATTTACAATAAGAATTAATTTATAATACCAGGCAGATTAAAATTCTATCAATAAATTTTTTCAATCTTTTGTTATGAAATTTACAATACTGACAGTTTCATTATTACTTTCTTTTACCTTAAAGCTGTGCGCCCAAAAGGAAGCGATACACAAAACAAAACTTGCAATAGGCCTTTCAGCTCCTGAACTTCTTCATGCAGGATTAACTTATAGAATAGCCAACATCAGCATGCTTGGCTTAAATGTGGGGGCCGGCCCTTCATTGGGAAGTGTATGGACTTCTGTAAGCATGGAACACCGGCTATATTTAGGAAAGAATAACCAAAGAGTGAATCAGAAAACATGGTTTTTCCGGCAGGGAACAACTTTTTTCCCATCAGCAAAATCAAACCAACAATTTACTTTGAATGTAACGTTAGGCAAAGACTTCCCATTTAAAAATATTGAAAACGGTATTACAATAGACGCCGGGGTATTTTATTTACCCGAAAGCGAAAGTTCCTCGGTTATTCTCGTGAGATCATTAAATCTTTGGCCTGCACTTCGGTTTGAATTTTATTTCTAAGAGCTTTCCACTTTATGTTAGATTACTTATGCGCCTCCACAAGTTTTCCTTCACACCACCAAACCATTCGTCTTTTAGAATGCTTAATACGATACTGTCTCTTCTAAGGCCGCCCGTTCTGGTTGGCATATTGCTTCGCAAAATAACATCAACTTTACATCCCAAAGATTTCATAGCTGCAATGCTTCGTTCGTTATTATTATCAGCCCGCAATTCAAATCTCTCGAAGCCAATCTGTTCAAACGCAAAAGACAAAAGAAGAAACTTGCAGTGCTTGTTCAATCCTGTTCCCTGGAATTTTTTTCCATACCATGTGTAACCAAGCTGCAGCGTTTGCAAGTCATTTTGTATATCATAAAACCTTGTGCTGCCTGCATATTCATTACTGCGCTTATCAAAAACAATGAATGGGTATTCCTTACTTTCATCTCTTGCTTTTAAAGTAATGTTCACATAGTTCTGTAAACCTTCTTCACCTTCTGCGCCTACCAATGAATACTTCCACAAACCTTGCTCATGTAAGGCAAAAGGTAACAGGTGCATGTAATCTTCCTGTTGCAAAGGGCGCAACAGTACAAGATCATCCTCAAGTATATATTCTTTACTGCAATCAAATTTCTCCGGCATAGTATAATTTATTTTTGTTGGCTTAATTAAAGATAACAAGGTTAATAATTTAATTAATTTAGAAGCACATTCATTTCATAAAATACATCAACCTCATGGCCTCATCTTATTGCGACGTAGTAAGTACAATGGATAAAAATAATGTACATCGTGTGTATCATGATACTGCTTACGGATTTCCTATAGACAGTGATGATGAACTTTTTGAGCGGCTTGTGCTTGAGATAAACCAGGCGGGGCTTAGCTGGTCAACCATTTTAAATAAGCAGCAAAATTTTAAGAAGGCTTATAAAAAATTTAATATTAAAAAAGTTGCCGCTTTTAAAGAGAAGGATTTTGAAAGATTAATGAACGATGCAGGCATCATCCGCAACCGCCTCAAAATAAATGCAGCGATTGAGAATGCCAAAACATTGTTGAAAATTCAAAAAGAATATGGCTCATTTAAAAAATGGATAGATCATCATCATCCCAAAACAAAAGAAGAATGGGTGAAGGTTTTTAAAAATACTTTTCGCTTTACCGGTGGTGAAATTGTGAACGAATTTTTAATGAGCACCGGATATTTAGCTGGAGCACATGTTGAAAGTTGTCCGGTGTATAAAAAGATGGTGAAGGCTGGGCCGGCGTTTTTGAGAGTGTGAATGCGGATCAGCCCATATGATATCAGTAGGTCATAGTTAATTATAGCCTATCTCTTATATACGTTCTCATTATGCCACTGAATAAACTTTATTCTGGTCGGTTGGCAATTTGTTCGGGTAAATACAATAAACTCTTTCCATGAAATTGATAATACTCTTTACCATTTTCATACTCCTCTTTTATGCGCTTACTTACTTCCGTTTTATGATCATTTGTAATGGTAAGGTAACCTGTATCGAAAAGTTTGTGTACATCGGATCTCAGTAATAATCTATTTGAAATAGCATGTGGCCCATCAACAGCATATGGCTTTATATGAGCAGCTTCCAAAACAGGCAATGTTCTTTCACCGGTTACTGAGCATCTTCGTGTGTAAGCGTCTGTCACCAATACCCTGAAAGCACCCTGACCCAATCGTACTTTTGTCAATATACTCTTTCCATACATCGCTTCCGGTTCCTGTACCAACTGGCTTTCATATTCTAAAACAGACACAGGTTGCAGGTATTTTTCCAACAGGTTTTCTATTTTACTCCAAAGAGATTTACCAATCAAACTTTCACTATCATAAGATTTTCCCTGAACGATACTTTTACTCCAATCTGACGGCACTTCTATCCAATCTTCTCTTTTAAAAAATATAGGTTGATTCAATATAACACCGCCAATTTGAGGATTACTATTTTCTTTATCAGACCTGTATTGAAAGATCAGGTTTTGAAATTGATAAAAAGTATCACAGCCATTCCTGTTGCCAAATACTTCCCAGGCAAAATTCATCGGCAATAAACTATGGCTCGAGAAAAATCCCACACCACCAATCGCATTTATTGGATGTTTTAACTTAAACAAAAATGGCGCTCCTTTTTCTAAAACCTTAAACCTCGATTTACCTCCGGGTTGCCAGAAATTGATATCTTCAGGATTAATGGAGCTTAGGTAATTGTACCATCTGTTATCCGTAACACCGAGGTAAAATTTCATTGAAGTGTTTGTTCTCTAAAATTAAAGAACAATATTGGTAATGATAAAAACAGTAATCGTCCAAAACCCAAAACTATCCACAACCATTGCGCCTCTCTAAAAAAACCTTTACATTTGTTTCAACTTACACACAGAATCCTCCTCTCCCATTTCCTCCTGATGAACCGTACGATTTCTTTTTGAAATTTATTTTAAGCAAATCCATCCTTTGAATCTCTATTCTCGTATACCCCGCAGGTATATTCCATTATTCGTGTAAAAACTTTTACCAGGGTTTAACCTCTAAACATTATTAATATGGAAAATTTTTACTCAGCGTATGTAAGAACAGTCAATGGCAAAGAATTCTTTTTTGTAAAAAAATACCAGGTGTTTTCTGAGTATAAAGAAATTCCGCCCATTCTTGAAAGCTATGCAATGCACACTAACTTCAATAAAGCATGCCGAATTGCTACAATCTTTGACCTCGAAATAAAACAGCAATTAATTGCTGAGCTACAGGCTAACAATGCACTTGCAAATATCAACCTGGCGCAACCCGCTAAAGCCTGGATATATAAATTAAGGCCCCGGCAATTACATTTTCCTTCCATGTTCAAACTGGGTTGGCTTAGTAAAGTTTCATAATTTAAAAATTGCTCAAGCCAAACTTAACTTAGTATGATAAGTGGGCAGGATGCATTAGCCTCCACCGTAACCGCCGATAATAGGAAGTATTTCCCCGGTGATATAGCTGGAACATTGAGGCGAGGCGAGGAACACATACGCCGGCGCAATTTCCTCAGGTTGTGCGGGCCGCTTCATGGGTGTATCACCGCCAAACTCTGCAATATCTTTTTTGTTTTTATCTGCAGGGTTCAACGGGGTCCAGACCGGTCCCGGTGCCACTGCATTTACACGTATTCCCTTTGGTATTAAATGAGAGCCTAACGAACGCGTAAAGGCCTGAATACCGCCTTTTGTTAGTGAGTAGTCCAGCAGGTCTTTATTACCCATAATACCCGTAACGGAACCTGTGTTTACAATAGCACTTCCGTATTTCATAAAGGGCACGGCGGCATGAGCCATGTGAAAATATCCATACAAATTTGTTTTTAAAGTTGTGTCAAAGTGCTCTTCGGTTAAGTCTTCAAACTTTGTAACATGAAGTTGGAAAGCAGCATTATTAACGAGCACATCTAACTTACCAAATGTGTCAATCGTTTGCTTAACGGCAAGCTCACAAAAATTTTTATCCGATACATCGCCTGGCATTAATATGCACGATCTGCCTTCTTTCTCCACCATTTGTTTTGTTTCTTCGGCATCCACGTGTTCATTGAGATATACAATTGCGACATCTGCGCCTTCTCTTGCAAAGAGGACAGCCACTGATCTTCCAATGCCCGAATCGCCTCCAGTGATGATCGCGGCCATATCCTGCAATTTGCCTGACCCTTTGTAATAAGGCGCATCATACATCGGTTTTACTTCAAGGTTTTTTTCTAGTCCCGGCTTTGTAAGGTGTTGCTTTGCCACGGGCGTCTCAGGATATTTTCTTGCACCTGCCTGCATTGGCTTTTCTTTCTTTTTTGAAGTATCATTTTTATCGGCCCGGGAAACCTGGTCCTGTATCCTTTTATGCTTTTCTGCCGTTTTTTCGGC
Organism: Ginsengibacter sp.; assembly: GCA_039931355.1. Classification (GTDB taxonomy): domain Bacteria; phylum Bacteroidota; class Bacteroidia; order Chitinophagales; family Chitinophagaceae; genus Ginsengibacter. Next base: position 3,304 of record JBDTSD010000171.1, on the reverse strand, counting down.
TTGTTGCTTATAGTAATTCGCTGATTTCATAATATCTTTTTTAAGTGCATAATTCCAATAAACATTCCAATAAAAACAATAGCGAAATGCAGGGAGTCATGAATAAAAGTTGGTTAATAAATTCAACGATTGGGAGATATTATTACCGAAGAATCTTTTTTGCAAAATTATTCCAACGCTTTTTCTTCCAGCCCGCTTTAGCCTCTTGCAACTGATGCTTTTATAAACTACATTTAAAGAATAAAAAAAATTTATCAGCATAGTTTTAAAAGTTTACGCCATTACCCGCATTAAATTGAAATGCAGCAAATTTCCAACATGATTAATTGCCACCTCTAAAAACCAACAAGTTGCTCCCTAAAAAATTGCAGCTTTTCCTGATCACCTTAATTATAATTTTTAAGAATAGTATTTATCCGGATGCTAGTAATGAAGAAGTCCGGGAAATCAAAACTCTTTCAACCAAAGAATAAAAATATCATGGCAAAAAGAACAATTGTGTTTATACATGGCTTATGGGTACATGCCAGCTCCTGGCAACCCTGGATGCAATTCTTCAACGAAAATGGTTACGACACTTTGAATCCTGCGTGGCCGGGTGACTCAGCAACTGTCGAAGAATCGCGTATCAATTCAAAGCCTATTGCCAACCACGGCGTAGCAGAAGTCGCAGACAGTTATGCCAGGGTGATTGCATCATTACCTGAACCACCGATTGTGATAGGACATTCTTTCGGAGGACTTATTGCGCAAGTCATTTTAGGGCGTGGCATTGCTGCAGGCGGCATAGCAATAGATCCGGCTCCTATAAAAGGTGTGTGGCAACTTCCGCTCTCAGCGTTAAAAGCTTCCCTTCCCGTATTGGGCAATCCTTTCAACCTTACAAAAGCCGTTTCGCTTACGTTTAGTCAATTCAGATATGGTTTTGCAAATGCAGTTCCGGAAGATGAAGCAAAGGAACTTTACACGAAATGGATGATGCCGGCTCCAGGACGCCCACTATTCCAGGCAGCGACGGCAACTTTCAACCCGTGGGCAGAAACGAAGGCAAATACGAAAAATACTACACGCGGCCCATTACTGATTACAGGTGGGGAAAAGGATCATATTGCTCCGCCGATACTTGGAAAGGCCTCGGTAAAAAAGTACAATACTTCTGTTGTTACTGAGTTTAAATTATTTGAAAACCGCGGACATTCTTTAATTATAGACCATGGCTGGCGGGAAGTAGCTGATTACTCACTTGGCTGGCTTAAGAAAAACGGGCTTTAAGGATGTGGGGTCATTTCATTCCCTCTAATTCTTTCTGCACCCTGAACATTTCGTCACGCAATCTTGCAGCTTCCATAAAGTCAAGATCACGGGCGGCTTTTTCCATATTGCGTTTTATGGTACTGATGGTTTTTTCCATTTGAGGAATAGTTTTTTTAGCCGTTAAATATTCTCCCTGTTCTTCTGCAGCAATGGTTATAAGATCATCAGCGGCATAAGGAGAGGCAGTAGTTCCTTTTATATCAAGCACTGAAGTTTGACCCATTATCTGATCTATAGATTTTTTGATGGTTGTCGGAGTTATATTATGCTCTATGTTATATGCGACTTGTTTTTCCCTGCGCCGTGTAGTTTCATCAATAGCTTTTTGCATACTTTCCGTCGTGATATCTGCATAAAATATCACGAGGCCATCAACATTACGGGCAGCCCTACCCGCAGTTTGTGTAAGCGATCTTTCATTACGTAAAAAGCCTTCTTTGTCTGCATCCAATATGGCAACCAATGAAACTTCCGGAAGATCGAGGCCTTCACGCAAAAGGTTCACTCCTACCAATACATCTATTTCACCTAGACGAAGTTCCCGTAGTATTTCTATACGGTCCAGCGTATGCACTTCGCTATGAATGTATTTGGATTTAATATTTATGCGATGTAAATATTTATCCATCTCTTCCGCCATGCGTTTCGTTAAGGTGGTGACCAATACACGATCACCTTTCTTTACCCTGTTATCTATTTCATCAAGCAGATCATCTATCTGGTTTACTGACGGGCGTATTTCTATCGGCGGATCTAATAACCCGGTTGGCCTTACTACCTGTTCTACCACTATACCCCCAGTCTTTTCTAACTCGAATTCACCCGGCGTGGCGCTTACATAAATGGTTTGGTTAAGCATGCCTTCAAACTCATTAAAATTCAGCGGCCGGTTATCTAACGCCGAGGGTAAACGAAAACCATAGTCAACTAAAATAAGTTTCCTGGAACGGTCGCCGCCATACATACCACTCACCTGCGGAATGGTTTGATGGCTCTCATCTATTACGCATAAAAAATCCGGCGGAAAATAATCGAGTAAACAGAACGGCCTTGTGCCGGGTTCCCGGCGGTCAAAGAAGCGGGAGTAATTTTCAACGCCATTGCAATAGCCAAGCTCACGTATCATTTCAACGTCATAATTTACCCTTTCTGATATTCTTTGCGCCTCAATATATTTTCCGATGCCTTTAAAATATTCAGTCTGCCTTGCCGCTTCGTCCTGTATTTCATAAAGAATCTGTTGAAGCTTATCTTTTGGAGCAATGTATAAATTTGCAGGAAAAATAGCGGCGTCATTGACCTTCACAATTCTTTTGCCTGTTTTTAATTCCAGCGTTTCAATACTTTCTATTTCATCCCCAAAAAAAGTGATGCGGTACCCATTATCCATGTAGGGAAGATTGATATCAACCGTGTCACCCTTTACCCGGAAAGTTCCTCTTGCAAAATCGCCCTGCGTACGTGAATACAAGCCATTAACCAGTGAATGCAAAAATCCCTGGCGGCTGATTGTCTGTCCTTCTTTTATTCTCACCACACCTTCGGCAAAATCTTTTGGATTACCGATACCATAAATGCAGCTTACACTCGCTACCACAATTATATCTCTTCTTCCGGTCAGCAATTGCGAAGTTGCCGCAAGCCTTAACTTATCAAGCTCTTCATTTATACTTAAATCTTTCTCGATGTAAACATCACTAACAGGCATATACGCTTCGGGCTGATAATAATCATAATATGAGACGAAATAGCCGACAGAATTATCCGGAAAAAATTGACGAAACTCGCCATATAGTTGAGCAACCAAAGTTTTGTTATGCGTAAGCACCAAAGTTGGCCGTTGTACATTTTGAATTACATTGGCCATGGTAAAAGTTTTACCACTGCCGGTTACGCCCAATAAGGTTTGGTATTTTTCACCTTCAAGAATACCTTTTGTTAATTGTTCTATGGCCTGTGGCTGGTCACCTGCTGGTTTGTATGATGAATT
>JBDTSD010000170.1:0-9297 GCA_039931355.1 Ginsengibacter sp. | reverse complement strand
TCAAACCCTGGTTAGAAGTTGTTCATACTTTAAGTCGGCTTGTTACAACCACTGGCTCCTTTAAAAAAGGGAAGCCCTCACTAATCCTTACAGCACATTCTCATAAATAATTGCAGCGCCCTGCCCCACTCCTACACACATAGTTGCCAATCCATATTTAACGCCACGCCTTTTCATTTCATATAAAAGAGTGGTGGAGATTCTCGCACCGCTGCAACCAAGCGGATGGCCTATTGCAATAGACCCGCCATTTACATTTACTTTTTCGAGGTCGAGGCCAAGCTCATGAATACAGGCAATGGCCTGCGAGGCAAAGGCTTCATTCATTTCTATTAAATCAAGGTCACTAACAGTAAGGCCTGCACGCTCTAAAGCTTTTTTTGTTGCGGGCACCGGACCGATGCCCATAATAGCGGGATCAACCCCGGCGACTGCCATACTTATCACTTTAGCCATTGGCTTAAGGCCTGATTTTTTTAAAGCACTTTCGTTAGCAAGCAACAACATTGCCGCGCCATCATTTATACCCGAAGAGTTTCCAGCAGTTACAGTGCCTTCTTTTATGAAGGCAGGCTTAAGCCCGGATAATTTTTCCAAAGATGATTTTCTTGGATGTTCATCTACAGAAAAAATAATTTTGTCCGTTTTGTTCGGCGTGATTTCTACCGGCACTATTTCATCTTTCCATTTGCCGGCGGCAAGTGCGGCAAAATATTTTTGCTGGCTGCTGAATGCAAATTCATCCTGCGCATGCCTGGAAATTTTCCATTGCTTCGCTACGTTCTCCGCGGTTTCTCCCATGGAGTAGGGATAATATTTATCAATCAATTTTTTATTTGGAAAACGCCACCCGATGGTTGAATCATATATTTCGGCTTTCCTGCTATAAGCGCCTTCCGATTTGCCCATTACAAATGGCGCCCTCGTCATGCTCTCAACTCCGCCCGCCAGGTATATACTTCCATCGCCGCACATGATAGCCCGTGAGGCATCCATGATAGCCTGCAAGCCGCTGGCACAAAGCCTGTTCACCGTATTGCCAGGAACGGAAACCGGCAAACCCGCCAGCAATGCCGCCATGCGTGCCACATTACGATTATCTTCCCCCGCCTGGTTAGCATCTCCGGCAATCACATCTTCAATGTCATTTACATCTATCTTACCATTTTTTTTCATGATGGCTTCTATCACATTCGCAAGCAGATCATCAGGGCGAATGGTACTGAGCGAGCCTCCAAATCTGCCAACAGGTGTTCTTAATGCATCAATCACATATACTGTTTCCATTGAAGTTTTTTTTAAACTTTTGCAAGATAATTGTTTCGTGTTATTGCAAAAATCTTCAAAGTGAGAGAAAGAAGATTAGGAATCTTTTATGGCGAGAAGATTCTGTTGATTTATTTGTGGCAATAATTTTTTAGGAAAAAAATATGTGCAAGTAAAGCAGGAATTCTAATCACAAATATCAAAACGTATCAACCCGGATTTCGTTATTGAGCTTTACTTCGTATTTTTCGTTTTATTCACAAACTCAATAACGGGGCTAAAGAGAAAATAAATAAGTTCTAATCTCAAAGTGGAAGATTTCTTGACAACTATTAAAATAAATATCGAACGGATAAATCACCTTCTAAAACTCTACAAATTGGAGAAGAAGGAATTTCTATTACTTGTGAGCAAGGGTTTAAAAAAGAAGCTTACGGCAGAGGAAGTTTTTAAAAGTGATATTAAAGCCAGTTTACTGAAAAAAATTGATACTATTTTCGGCAAAGGATTGAATTTCTACGTAGACCCGAAGAAATTACGGGAAGCAAAAGAAGAAAGTATATTTTTCAGAAAAGATAAATTTAATGCTGATCTTAATTTGAGTGCGAAGAAAATTGTTAATCATTTTGAAGAAGAAAAAATTTCTCTTTCTGCTCTTTCCAAACTTTCAGATTTAAGGCATGAAAGATTGCTGCCTGTTTTCCCTATAAAAGATAGACCTAAAGAAGTTGCAACAGAAATCAGGAAAAAACTCTACCCTGAATTTAACAACAGTAAAAGAGAATTCCTGAAATCACTAATTGCAAAATTTGCCGAACACAACATTCTTGTTTTTGAATTTGTAGAAAACTGGAACAAAAAGGAAAAAGTTAATATCAATGGCTTTTATCTGAAACCCGATACGATTGTTCTCAAACGAAATCAAAAATCTTTCAGTCGTGAAATTTTTACGCTTATTCACGAATTGGGACACTATCTGCTAAACGAGGAAGAAATTGATGAACGCATTAATGAAGATACAGCAGACTACAAATCGTTGAGTAAAGTAGAAAGATGGTGTAATGATTTTGCGTATTACTTTCTGGTTGGGGAATTAGACAAAACTTTAACGGCACTTGCAACTGCAACTAGCAACAATGATTATCACCACGACATATTAGATGCCATTGCATCGCAAACTAACCTGAGTGTGTTTGCCCTTTATACAAGGTTGCTCATTAATGAAAAAATCTCTCTGAGCAATTACAGAAAAGTTTGCAAAGAACTTTCAGACAGCATTAAAGCCAGGGAAGCGGAAGAACAACGCAAATATGAATTAGAAAGAATGAAAGCATTGGAGGAAGGAAGAAAACCAGGTGGAGCAGCGGCTAAACCGCTTCTTTCACCTTTGTATATAAGCACAATCCAATCGGCATTTTATGAGGGAGTAATTAACGAAGCGGATTTTTGCAGGAGATTAAATATTAAACCCGAAAGGATTGACTATTATCTTAAATGAGAGCAGTAATAGACACAACATCACTTGTTTCTTTTGTTCGCTATTATCTGCCATTTGATAAAGCCGACAAACTGAAAAAACTCCTTGAAAAGAAATTCAATTCAGGAGAAATGATTGTGTTGGATAAGGTTTATGAAGAATCAAAATTTGTTGCGAAAGGAATTGTAAGTAAAGAGTTAACTTTTCTTGCAAAGTCACCGAAGATTATCAAGACAGAAATACTGCTTCCCGAACAAAAATTTTTCAAGCGCCTTGAAAACGAACTCTGTTACGGAGCTCAACGAAACAAACTAACCGCAACAGAATTTGAAATTGAACAAAAGAAATTTTTAGAAACAGCCGATGCGAAATTGATTCTATTTTGTGAGAAAGATAAAAACTCTTTAGAGTTAGATAAACCAATATTAATAACAGAAGAAACGAAAAGTGAGAACGACAATAAGCTCTTTAAGAAGCTACCGGAGATCTGCACTATTCTTAGTATTGATCATTGCAATCTTCCAACTTTATTGAAAGATCACTTCCAAATAAACTTGAGTGAATACTTAAAATAATATCAGAGTCAGACACACCAAGTCAAGCTTCTAAATTTTAATTGCTTCGCCAACGATGGTTTCTGAATACAGGACACAATTGCCCGATAAAAAGTTATTGCAGCAAAAGCTGCATGAACTATTTGAAAATGGCCTGAACCTTTAATTTAATTGATTGGCTACGATTCTTAGTTTCTATTGATTGCTCCGAAGCCCGGCCATCGAAGTTGTTGCTTATTCATACTAATGATTTAGCAAGTTGTCGATCCACTGCCTGATCAAACATAACTACCATTTACTCATTTTGATATTGCTGTTAAATCCCGATAATTAGTTTTACCTTATTGTGCTATTAAAAGAAATAGTTGCAATAAGCTTATGCAATTACTTAAGTGTGCAATACTATGGTTCCTGCTTTTTATCTTTTGCTGCAAGTATGCCGTTGCCCAGTACAGTTTACATATCATAGCAGAAGTACCTGTAAACACAAATGAAACATTTGTTGCAGGCTCGTTCAACAATTGGAACCCGGGAGATAATGGGTACAAATTGCAAAGGAGTTCCGGCAATCACAGGGAGCTAATAATTAATAACCTTAAGGCAGGTAAATACCAATTTAAAATTACGCGGGGTGATGCGGCAACTATTGAATGTTCTTTAATTGGAATGAACATAAGGCCCCGGGAGATTGCCCTGGAAAAAGACACAACCATTCAAGTTTTGGTAGAAGCCTGGCCTGACAGCTATTTTAGCATGGAAGGATTACCTGACTCTACTTTGAACGACGCGATGATGAGTAGGGCCGGATATTATTTGGAAATAAACCTTGACAGCAGTTATAAGTATGCGCTTGCGTTGTACAGCCTTTCTCAAAAGCTTCACATCCCATACAAAGAAGCCCGTGCCCTGGACCTGCAGGCAGCAGTTTTTACGCGCCAGGGAAATATGGATAAAGCTTTGGAACTACTGTTTAAAAGTCTTGATATAAAAAAGAATTTAAAAGATTCAGCCGGTGGCACCTCCTTTGTCTATTCCAGCATAGCCAGGATTTTTGAAGGTTTACAGGAGTTTTCAAAAGCCAAAGAAAATTACCTCAATTCATCACGCTGGCTGAACAAAACAAACGAACTCTATAAAGGCGTGGCTTATGCAAGTATTGGCAAACTGTTCTTAGCTGAAGGAAATGCAGATTCCGCACTATTTTTTGTGAAGAAGGCACTTGCTATAAATGGCAGCGAATTTATAGGGTTAATCACCATGGGCGATATTATGCTTGCAAGGCATAACTACCGGGAGGCACTTGAAAATTACAGGGCAGCCACGATGGTAAGTACCAAAGGCACGGCCGGAACTGTGGCATATACAAATGGCGTGGAGTCGTACGGGAAGGTGGCCGGAGTTTTTGATTTGTTACACATAAAAGACTCCGCCTTTTACTTTGCAAGAAAAGCTTTCGTGATCGCTGCAAAGGTGAACAACCCGGCGGATATAGTAAGCGCAAGTAAAGTGCTGGCCCGTCTTTTTGAAAAGGAAAAAGCTTTTGACAGCGCATTCTTTTACCAGCAACTCGTGGTCGAAAAAAAGGATCTCTTATTTACAGAAGAAAAAGAAAAGCAGGTTCATAATATTTATTTCAATGAAACATTAAGGTTGCAGGAGCTCGCGGCCCGCGAAGAAAAATACAGGTCGCAGGAGAAAATGTATGCGTTGGGGGGATTTGCTTTGCTACTAATAGTGATTGGAATTGCTTACCGCGCAAGAATGAAGAACCGGTTTTACAAACAGCTTTCACAAATAGAAATGCGGGCCCTGCGTGCACAGATGAATCCGCATTTTATTTTTAACTGCCTTGCCAGTATCAACAGGTATATTGTAAAAAGCGATACAAAAACAGCCTCTGCATATCTTACTAAATTTTCAAGGCTCATCAGGCTTATACTCGATAACTCGTTCAATGAATTGATAAGCGTAGATGCAGAAATACAAACACTGAAGCTTTACCTGGACATGGAGTCGCTTCGTTTTGAAGGGGCGTTTGAATATGAAATTGTGAAAACAGGGCTGGTGCGTACTGATAATACTGCCATACCTGCTATGATTATTCAACCTTATATTGAGAATGCAATATGGCACGGCTTACTGCACCTGCCAGCGGATGGTGACAGGAGCGGCAGGCTATGGCTTCGGTTTATTCCCATTAATGATGATGCCTTACAGGTAGAGATAGAAGACAACGGCATTGGCCGGCAAAGGGCTGCTGAGCTGAGAAGCAAAGATGCAATCAAAACAAAATCGTGGGGTATGCAGATCAGTAAAGAACGCCTACAAATTATAAACACGCAACAGCCTATAAAATCTTCAGTGGTTATTGAAGACCTTTATGATGACGAGGGAATGGGCCGCGGCACAAAAGTAACTTTACAATTGCCCTTAATAGAAATGGCTGCGCTTAGCACCAACATAAAAACACATCTATGATAAACGCTGTGCTGATAGATGATGAAAAGAATGCTTTAGAAATGCTCGAATGGCAGTTACAAACATATTGCAGCCAACTGGTAGTAAAGGCAACCTGCAGCAGCGCAGAAGAGGGTATTGCAGCTATTCAGTTGCACCGCCCGCAACTTGTATTCCTCGATATTGAAATGCCACTGAAGAACGGATTTGAAGTATTGCTTTTTTTCAAAGAACCTTTCTTTGATGTTATTTTTACGACAGCTTACAACCAGTTTGCTATAAAAGCTTTTCGCTTTGCAGCATTCGATTACCTTTTAAAACCAGTAGATGCGGATGACCTCGCGGCTTCTGTATTACGCTATGAAAAAAAAATGATGCAAACCGATGTGAAGCGACAACTGGAGCTTTTAATGCAACAATATAACGGCCCTGCACAATTGCCCGCTAAAGTAAGTTTTAGTACCCAGGAAGCTATCCACTTTATTGACCCTTTAAACATTTTATACTGCGAGTCAAACAGCAATTACACTACTTTATATTTTGCAAACAATCAAAAACTGGTTGTCTCTAAAACATTGAAAGAAGTAGAAGAAGTGCTCATGTATTATCATTTCTATCGAATTCATCATTCGTTTATCATCAACCTGCAACACGTAAAGCGATATTTAAAAAATGATGGCGGAAGCATAGAAATGACAAATGATGCACAGCTTCCAATCTCGCGTCAGCGCAAGCAAGAGGTAATCCAGGTCATTAGCTTTAGTATCAAAAAGTCGCCAAATGCTTAGCCCATTCCTTCAAAACATACTGTTTACTCAAGAAGACGCATAGTTTGCTCATTCATCGAAAATCAAGTTAAGGTACGCTGTACTTTGGTAGCAGGTAATACGATACATCGTTTATCTGTAAACAATTTAAACAAACTTCAAAAAGATTTTTTATGAAAGCAATTCCCCAAATGTTTTTTGCGGCGTTAACTGTTATAGTAACTGCTGCATGTAGTAAAGACAAAGCATCAGCGCCACCAGCTTTAAGCACAGACAGCACCGCAGAATTTTTAAAAACAGGCAACTGGAAATTCGCAGTCTTCAACATATCACCCGCTTTCAATGGGGTTACAGATGGTTTGTCAGTACAGCCTCCTTGCCTGCGTGATAATCTTTGGCAATACGCAGATAATGGCATCTTTTATATTGATGAAGGTGCAACAAAATGCAACGCAGCAGACCCGCAAACACAACAAGGCACATGGAACTATGATAAAGCGAGCAAAGTGCTTACCTTTCAAACTGCAACAATTGACTTCCTTTTGAATATAACAAAGTCAACTTCCACCACTATCTCAGGCTATCGCAATGTTACTATTAATGGAAGTGAATATATGTACAGTGGCACCATCGCCAGGCAATAGCGTTATCATTAAAAAAGCTTTGAGCACTTACCAATGTTGCTGAAAGCTTTTTGTTTACAAGTTGCCTTAAATCAATTTTTGCCGGATCGCATTCCCTACAAAACAATCCTCTTACCACTCGCTGCTGATCTTTTAGCAGCATCTAATATTTGCATCACGATCATATTGTATTTCAAAGAAGATTGATCATCTGTTCCGGGAATTTTATTTTGCAGCACGGCTGTTAAATAGATGAGAGGATCATTGATTGGCGACGGTAATGGCTCTGCAACTTTAGCGCCTTTAATATTTTCCCGCATGCGGCTAACGATGTCCTTTCCATTAAGGGCATGTAAATATCCAGTCTCCCCAAACACTTCCAAATCCTTTATTGAAAAGGGCCAGTTCCATGATGCTTCAATCTGTCCGGTGGCATTTGGATACTCCAATAATATTGTGGCATCATCATCTACCTTCGGATATACGTTAGGTTTATAATTTCTTGTGATGGCAGTTACGGCAACAGGCCTTTTGCCATGCATAAGCCACGTCATCAGATCAGCGCCATAGCAACCAAAGTCATTGAGTGCACCTGCCCCGTTTAATACCGGGTCTGTCAGCCATTGTAGAAACTCCGGGCTGCAACCAATTTCTTTTGGGCCCTGGTGCCCGTCATGCACAACCATTTTTTTTATTTGCCCAATACTGTCTGCGTTTACTGTGTTGTAAACATCCTGGTAAGAAGCATACCAGGTGGTTTCAAAATTGGTCAATACTTTTATATGAAATTTATTCGCTAAAGATTCCATTTCTTTTGCCTGTGCTAAGGTTGCTGCCAAGGGCTTTTCTACCATAACTGAAATTCCCAGGGGAGCACATATTTGAACAATATCAAGATGATGTGCTACTGCATTATAACCTAAAACGGCATCGGGCGTTTTTGCTATTACCAATTTTTTAAGGTCTTCAAAAAATAATGAATCAGGCAAGTGATAAAGCTTACCAAACTTTTGCTGTAACTGTTTATTAGGTTCCGCGATACCAACAATATCTACTAAACCTTTATTGTATTGATTTAATATACCGTGAACGTGATCGTGATTCATGCCTGCCACAACTACCCGTATGGGTTTTTGTGCAAGAATGCTGCTGGAGATGCTGGTAAACAAACAGACGACGATCAATTTTTGAAAGCATGAAAAACAAAATCTTATATTTTTATTCGTCATAATCTTAAGTATTTATTTTGGGTTTTGAATGGCATAATAATGTCTATAAACCTAATTATATTTTTTGATAGATTTTTATTTTATGTCTTGCAGCCCCAAGGCCTCACCCCGACCCCTCTCCGAAGGAGAGGGCCGTGAAAGTTAATACCAGTAATCATTTCATTCATTTAAGCTATTCTTACCCGGCAATGCTGATAGATTTATTTTATATGCCCGGACGCCACTTTGCTTATAAAAAAACTTGCCAAAGCATAACAACCATTTTCGCATTGTTGTAAATTTTTTAACCCCTTCCCTATTTTACTCAAAAACCAAAAGAGTACTTTTGCAAAATGGACACTCAAAAAAATATAAGAACACTTTCACTGGAAGAACTCACCGCTTATTTTCAAACAATAGGTGAGAAAAAATTCAGGACAAAGCAAGTGTGGGAGTGGCTTTGGCAAAAGCACGCCAAAGGTTTTGAGGACATGACGAATCTTAGTAAAGAACTAAGACAACATTTATCAGATAACTTTTCTTTACCCGCTATAAACACCGATGCTACACAATACAGCGAAGATGGAACCGTAAAAACAAGATTCAAAACTTTTGACGGCCACATGGTGGAAGGTGTTTTGATTCCAGTAGACAGCAGGCAAACTGCATGTGTATCTTCACAGGTAGGGTGCAGCCTTAGCTGTAAGTTTTGTGCAACAGGATATATGGATAGAAAACGCAACCTCACCTTTGATGAAATATATGATGAAGTAGCCTTACTAAACCAGGTAGCAGAAAAAACTTATGGAAAGAAATTGAGTAACATCGTTTTTATGGGCATGGGCGAACCATTGCTTAATTATAAAAACGTATTAAAAGCGATTGAGCGTATTACTGCCAATGATGGCCTGGCTATGAGCCCGAAAAGAATTACTGTTTCAACAG
>JBDTSD010000169.1:0-9364 GCA_039931355.1 Ginsengibacter sp. | reverse complement strand
GAACATATCCATACTTCGCCAATTAAAACTCCATGCAATGTTTTTGTTTCATTTGCTTTGATGGTTATATCATAAGGGCCGCCGGCTTTTGGCGTTGCAAGCTTCAACATCCATTTGCCATCTTTATCTGCCACAGCCTGCGTGGCTTTATTTGACCAGCTTCCACTCACTTCAACTTTTTCTCCCGGTGAAGCCCAGCCCCAGATTGGTGCATTGGTATTTTGTTGTAATACCATGCTATCGCTAATAATATCCGGTAATTGCAATTGTGCCGATGCGTGAATAAAGAAAAGAGAAACACTAATAACTATCAAGCAAACTTTTTTCATAATAACGAGTTTTAATTTATACCTAACAAATTTAAAGGTACACGAATAGCATGGGGCCCGTAATATTCAGGATCAAATTTATTATCGCTGCAATTAATGATACAATTTTGCGCCGTAGATGTGCAATCATAGACTCGATCATGACTGAAGCGAAAAAAAACCCTTTCATCAATAATAAAAAAGAAGATTATTTGCAAACGCATGAAAAAAGCCAGCGTGGTGCCATAAGAAAAACAAATGAAGGAAATAGAGACAGAAATGTATAAACTTGCACGAGCTGTTGCCCATATCACAACGATTGAAAAAATAAATTAGTTGTTTAATATTTGTTTAATGAAATTGAAACATAAGCTTATTATTCCCGTATTGCTTCTTGCATTATCTCTCCATGCACAAGCAAATGTAAAACTGTCCGTCTTGTTTCAAAGCAATATGGTTTTGCAACGTGATAAGCCCTGCAATATTTGGGGAACGGCGGATAATAATGAAGCCATTTCTATATCGTTCAACAACGAAACGTATAATACAATTACTGCTAACGGCAAATGGAAAATCACTTTGCCTGCACAAGCGGCAGGTGGGCCGTACCAAATAATTATTAAAGGAAAGAACACCATTGAACTTGATAATATTTTATTTGGCGATGTTTGGATTTGTGGCGGGCAAAGCAACATGCAATTCAGTACGAGAGAGGCTTTACCTAAGCCAGACACATCCACTTTCAACAACAATAACATAAGGCTTTTTGCAGTAGGTGTCGGAACGGATTTTACACCACAGGATACTTTGAAAGGCGGCTCGTGGAAGATCGCAAATGTAAAAGATGTAAATAATTTTACGGCTGTTGGTTTTTTCTTCGGAAGCTATTTGCAGCAACATTTGAATATTCCCATCGGTTTAATAAGCGATAACCTTGGCGCTACTGCTGTTGAAGAATGGATGAGCAATGAGGCAGTGCATCGATTCCCGCAGTTTGATAATTTTTACAACACCTATCTTGCTCCGCATAAGAGTATGAAAGAGATGAACGATGATTTTGAAAAAATAAAACCATTATGGAATAAAAAATATTATTTAAAAAATGATCCGGGATTGGAACAGCAATGGTACAACCCCGGAACAAATATTAGTGACTGGAAAACGATGACCCAGCCTTCACATTGGGAAGATAATGAGTTAAAAGATTATGATGGATCTGTGTGGTTTAGGAAAAGCTATGATTCTTTTCCCAAAGATTTTTTAGGCAATGTAAACATCGGCCTCGGGCAAGTTGATGATTATAATATCTGTTGGGTGAATGGTGTGAAAGTGGGTGAAGGTTACGGAAATCAAAACATGGACTCTTATAAAATTCCTACAGGCATTATAAAGCCAAAAGACAATGTTGTGGTTGTTCGTGTGTTTGATGCAGGTGGCAAAGGCGGCATGTATAATATGTTCTGGTCGCCATATTGGGCGGGAGAATGGAAATATAAAAAGGGCGTTCAAATAGATGCAACGAAATTTAAAAAGCCATTGGTTGCAAATGCCTACGTATTCGGCACGCCAACTGTTTTGTACAACGCTAATATTGCACCTTTGACGCAGTTATCCATTAAAGGATTTACCTGGTACCAGGGTGAATCGAACGCAGGCAGAGCGGAAGAATATAAATCACTTTTTCCTGCAATGATAATAGACTGGCGCAAAAAATTTAACGACGCTGAACTGCCATTCTTATTTGTGCAACTTCCGAATTTAGGCGAAGATCCTAAGGAGCCTGAATCCAGCGAATGGGCTGAAGAACGTGAAGCACAGGCAGCAGCGTTATCATTACCCAACACAGGCATGGCTGTGACAATTGATGTTGGAGAAGCAGACAATCTTCATCCGCATAACAAGCTTGCCATAGGCAACAGGCTGGGCATTACGGCGTTAAAAATTGCTTATGGGATAGATAGCGTTGAAATAAGCCCGGTATATAAAAATATGCAGGTTGATGGCGATAGCATCATCGTAAACCTTACCGGTAAAATTATTTGCAAAGACAAATATGGTTATGTACGTGGATTTTCTATTGCGGGCGCAGACAGTTTATTCCACTGGGCAAAGGCTTTTGTAAGAAATGACAACTCAATTGTAGTTTACAATTCCAGCATACAATCTCCTGTTGCGTTAAGATATTTATGGAGCAGTAATCCTGGCGATGTTGATTTGTATAATAAGGATGGCTTGCCTGTGGCGCCTTTCCGAACGGATAATTTTAAAGGCATCACTGCTGGCAAAAAATATAACTACACGGAATGAGTTTACCGTATGCTGATGGTATTGTGAGATACCAACAGGTCTTTATTGACTTTCCAACTTCAACCACTAAATTTATTATTCAATCGTCGTCATGATTTTAATCAAAAGAATATTTTTTTTATTCATTTTATTTGTACCACTTATTTCGTTTACGCAACTCCGTGATGATTCTGTGTATGTACTAAAACCTTCCCGGGTTTTTGATGGTGAACAAATGCATGAAGGCTGGCAGGTGGTTGTACGAAATGATACGATCGCATTTGCAGGCGTACTAACCAAAACCATTTCGCATGCAAAGATCCTTGAACTTCCGGGTTCTACTTTATTGCCGGGATTAATTGAAGGGCACAGTCATCTTTTTTTGCACCCATACAATGAAACGCCATGGAATGACCAGGTGCTAAAGGAATCGCGTGCAGAAAGAGTTGCGAGGGCGACGGTGCATGCACGCAACACCTTGTTAGCGGGCTTTACCACAGTGCGTGACCTTGGAACGGAAGGCGCAGGTTATGATGATGTAGGCTTAAAGACGGCTATCGAAAAAGGAATTATTCCCGGGCCACGTATGCTCGTAGCTACGCGGGCTATAGTAGCCACGGGAAGTTATGGGCCAAAAGAATTAAGTAATGATTTTGATTCACCAAAGGGAGCAGCCGAGGCAGATGGAATGGATGCACTAACAAAAGAAGTGAGAACGCAAATAGGTAAAGGCGCCGATGTGGTAAAGTTGTATGCAGATTATCGCTGGGGAATAAATCATGAAGCGATGCCCACTTTTACCATTGATGAATTAAAGAAAGCAGTGGAAGTTGCCAACAGCAGTGGCCGCATAGTGGCAGTACATGCTACGACTGCAGAAGGGATGCGCCGGGCGATAACAGCGGGTGTTACAACTATTGAGCATGGAGACAATGGCACACCTGAAATTTTTAGTTTGATGAAACAAAAAAATATTGCCCTTTGCCCTACCCTTGCCGCCGGCGATGCAATAGCTCAGTATAACGGCTGGCATAAACGCAGTGACCCCGAGCCTGAAAGAATAATAGAAAAGAGAAAGAGTTTTACGGATGCATTAAAAGCAGGCGTTACTATTTGCATGGGTGGCGATGTAGGCGTATTTCCTCATGGAGATAATGCCCGCGAAATGGAGCTGATGGTTGATTATGGAATGAAGCCCATTAATGTGTTGCAGTCAGCAACATCAGTAAATGCTGATGTGTTTAAAATTAACGATGAAGTGGGAAGAATAAAGCCCGGCTTATTTGCTGACATACTCATTGTGAAAGGTGATCCCTCAAAAGACATTCATGACATTAGAAATGTGACGCTTGTTATGAAAAATGGATTGGTATATTTTGATAGGTGATGGCTGCTCAAATGATTTCTGCAAGGCGATTTGCCTGGCACACAATTCCAATAATGATCAAATTAATTAATGACTGGTTTTATCCTGAAAGAACTAAATGGAATTTTAATAAATCATATTAATAAACGTTTAATAATACTGAATTGGTTAGATACCTATTTATAATTAAGTAAATCTTTAGCGTGTTTATTAAATAGCTGCTATTCTTTTACAAGACGATAATTAAATACTTCCCCATCCACATTAGCCTCAAGTAAGTAAATGCCCTTGCTTAAAGTGTTTGATGGCAAATCAAACTGAATAAAGTTGCTTCCCGCCTGGAAGTTTTTCGCGGCAATCAGGCTGCCGGCGGTATTATACAATTTTAAATTAACCTGTCCTTTAGGCTGATTAACCAATCTCAAATTGATATCATTTTTAAAAGGATTATTAAGAACGTATATTTTCTGGCGAGCTCCAGGCATATTTACAGAAATTATTTTGCTGAAGGCGCTGCTGCCATTCTTATCTACTATTTTTAAGCGATAATAATTAATGGCCCCAGCCCTGGCATCTAATGTCGAATAGTTATTTTCTAAACTGCTTTCACCCAGTGACTTTACATTTCCCAAAAATTCATAATCCCTGCCATTAAATGAATGCTGCACTTCGTAATAGTTTATATTCTTTTCATTTTCAGTTTTCCATTTTAATAACACACTTGCATTTTGCACAGCCCCATTGAAATCTAATAAGGTAAGCGGTAAAGTGGAACTGATTAAACCGGCACCAAAGCCCGAGAACCCGGTATTGAAAGTATAGCTTAAAGTAAAATCCATTCCCAATGTACCGTGTACAGGTATTACTTCTTCAACTGTTCCCGCTCCGGCGGGGTTCATTGGCGTAGCGCCTGATATTGCCTTTGATGTTTTAATAAGCTGGATATTGCTCCATTGCAAACCTGTAGCGGCTTCCCATCCATTTTTTTCGGCTTTTGTGTAGTAAAGAGTGATTGTATAGCTGCCACCCGGGTTGTTTGTTGCTGGTATTACCCTAAATGTTTTATTCATTAAATAATTAGAAGCGCTGAAGTCTACAAACTGGGAAGTGCCTGTCCCTGCGCGGTCTATTGTAACTGATGTACATCCATAATTAAACGAGCTTTGGTTTTGGATAGATGCAATAATTTTTCCTGATCCATCAAAATAGTAAACCTTGTCATTTGCTCCCAATTTTGCCTGGCTGGTACTGTTCAATGCTGCACTCACTGTAGTTTGCGAAATAGTTTGATTGAAGGTCAATACCGGTCTGTAACTATTTACCAGCGTAGCAGCCGCATAGCCGCAGCCGGCATCAGAAGCCACAGTTGACGCTTTTTTTGCCTGGCTAACATAAGATGTGCCTTCCCCGGTTAATATATCATCTGCAGAAACCGCCGAGTTATCATAGCAAAATTCAAATACCAGGTTACTTGATCCGTTCCAATTAAAGCCACCAGGAATGGTAAATTGATTTATGCCAAAAGAAGTATTGTAATCCCCGGATGTGATCGTCTGAAACGCTGATGCTACAAATCCCGTGGAAAGATTGGTGGCGCTGGTAGTACCGACTTTTATAGTAAAGCCCTGGAAAGGTGCAGCACTTGCTTTAGAATTTACTGTGAAAGCAACATCATTTATCAAACCCGGCCTTACACCACTAGAAACAAGGTCTGATGCAAGGTAGAGATATTGTATTTTTTTATCGGTTTGCGATCCTTCCAAAGGACTCGATG
Organism: Ginsengibacter sp.; assembly: GCA_039931355.1. Lineage (GTDB taxonomy): Bacteria > Bacteroidota > Bacteroidia > Chitinophagales > Chitinophagaceae > Ginsengibacter. The sequence goes on along the minus strand of JBDTSD010000169.1, from coordinate 3,630 downwards.
CACCAAGGCTTGTGGTATATGGTCCACTATTAACAGTGTTAGTATAGGCGTCATGGGCAGCAACTTCATCGTCAAGAATCTCAATATCAAATGTTTGATAAATACTTCCCCTGGTTGCTGCTGATGCACCCCCTGTAATTGAATAAGCAAGGTTGAGGTATTCGTTCCCTTCAAATGAATTATCATCGTTTACAGTGACATTCACGGTTTGCGGGCCGGTAGTTCCGATAGGGAATGTGACGGAATTATTTGCAATACTAAAGTCAACATTATTTGTGGCAGTAGATAATGAAGAAGTATTTAGTTGTACTGTTACAGGTGCTGATGCCGGCGATGATAAATACAATTTTACCGGCACAACGGTAGTAAGCGGATTACAAGGATCTACAGTACCTCCATTTTCATTTATTGATGTTCCACTTTTTTCAAAATAAACTGTAGGCAATGTTGTGTTAGTAAGTGTAGTGGTGAATAGGCCTCGCCCATGTGTAGCGGCTAAAATGGTATTATCAGAAGTACGCACCTTTAGCATATCTACCCGTGTATTTGCAAGGCCCGGGTTTGTCGGCGACCATAAAGTTGCGCTCCCATTTAAATTGTCCGTGCTCCAAACTCCCAGTTCAGTTGCAAGTAATGCCTGGTCATAATTTAAGGGATTAAAAACAACCCATCTCACTGGCATGTCGGGAAGATTACCTTCGTCATTTATCCAATTGGTGCCTCCGTTGATAGATTCCCAAACGCTCGTCACTCCGTAATTAGAATAGGTTACCAGTATATGATTTTCATTACCCGGTTCAATAGAAATTCCTGAAACAGAGCCCGTACCGGTTTTTATGATTGTGCCGGTTGCTACCCCGGAAATAGCTGTATTAGCATTGTTAACATAAACCACACTCCCATTGGCCAGGCCAAAATATACCCTGTTATTTACATTTGGCGAAACATACAAATTAGTAATACTTGCACCATTGAAGTTTGATATGGAAATACCCGCGTTAGTTGCTCCGGTGGTAAGCCATCTGCCGTATGATCCCCCGGCGCCTGTGCCCGCATTGGTATAATCGCCATACAATATTTTACTTGCATCGTCATAGGCAGTTGGATTGATAAACGACCCATGATTTTGGTCATTTATTATTCTCGTAAAAGATCCCCCGGAATTCGTCGAACGATAATAGACATTATACACATAAGACGTGAACTGGTTTGCAGGGGTGAGCTGATCAATGTGACAGAATGCACCGTCGCCACCACTTGCGGGCGTAGTGTTTTGAACACCCGCAATTGTGCCTGGAAATTGCAGCGAGCCATTATCCTGCGCCCCCGCCAAAAAATAATATGAACCGGCTGTTGGATCCATTGCTCCTGCATAGCATTGTGTGACATTATAGCCTGAGTTTTTATTTGTAAAGTCAGGTTTTGGGTTTGTAGAATTTACATTAGCAGTATAAAAAATTCCACCGTCAGTTCCCCAAATTGCTTTGGTTGAACTGCCGGGTACGAATAAAATAATATGCTGATCAGCATGTACAATTACGGTAAAGGCGGGTGCACTAGCTAAAGACCAGGTCGTTATCTGGTTCCAGGTAATACCTCCGTTTGTAGAACGCAAACCATCTACACCGCCTATGATTACTGTATTGGGAACATTGGGATCTACCGCAGCCGCAAGATCGTACCAGGCCTGGCCTCTTGTAAAAATAGAATTACTCCCCTGGTCAATAATCCTGGGCACTGTACAAGTTATCCAATTTATACCTCCGTCGTCTGTGCGGTATATTGCATCCACATCATCTCCGCCCACTTGTTGGCAAAGTACATACACCTTATTAGCATCAGAAGGAGCCGTGGCTAATTTTAATCTTTGATGGCTTCCCGGCACAGAAATATTTGCCCACGTACCCGGTGAGCCCTGCTGTGCGTTTGTCGACTTAAAAACATTGCCTAGGAAGTTAGATGCATATATATCGCCATTTGCAGCAAGCTGCACATCGCTCATTTGGCCGATGAGAACGGTGATCCAGGTATTACCTCCATCCGCCGATTTTAAAAGCCCTGTGCCGGTGGCAGCAAAAACCGCATTGGGTGTAACAATTAAATTTTGAATGAAACTAAATTGAGAACTGGTCGTTGAAGCAAGGTGATTCCATGTCGTGCCTCCATCGGTACTTTTCCAAATTCCCAATCCTCGAAGTGCATCAATATTACCCCAGATTTCGCCAGTGCCAAAATACATGATTGCGGGGTTTGCCTGGTCTTGCACTATACAGGACACTGCTATATTGTCTAAAATATCCGTAACTTTTACCCAAGCCGGGTTTACATTACTAAGGTTTGAGCATTTCCATATGCCACCGGAGACGCCGCCTGCGAAAATGGTATTATTTGTTGCATCATTTTTATCAAACAAGATGGCACGTGTTCTTCCGCCAACGTTCAATGGTCCTTGTTCCTGCCAGCTAATCCCGGATATTGCATTAGTCTTATTTGAAAAAAATTGTTTCACTTCCTGGTCGGCAACAAGCAAGCGCTCCCTCGGAACTGTGTTCGTAGCAGGGTCTTTTGTCTTTTCAAACTCTTGCAGAAATTCTTCCCTGATAGTAAGAGAACGATTTTCTTTCTCTTCATTTTCTTCGTCGCTTTCTTTTTGCGAGTTTACATTACAGGAAATACTAAGGGACAGTAACAGCGCTGAAATTGCAACAGAAGAAATGATAGATTGGTAAATGTTTTTCATAATAGAAGTATTGGAAGAAGAAAAATGTAAGAATATGTCATCAGAAATAAAACTAAAAAAGTTCTGAAAGATTAATAGAGCAATAATTTTCTACAGCACATTCCCAGGCAAGCTTTCAATTCGATATTAAAGAACGACCTTTTTTTTATAAAATAAAATAATTTTTGGTCAGCCAAACCTATTCGAATAATTCTTGCTGGGCAGACTGGTTTTCAATATTAGCCCATTCCATCTGATCGCTTTTTGAATAATCGGTTAACTTATTTCCAATCGCACGCCACCCCATCACATCTACTACTTTATTCAATTTTATTTTGGCTTTACGCACCTGCGACCCTCGGCCACTTTGCATTGCGAGCAAGGGCTCCGCCTGGGTAGTTACTTTCAAAAGACGGTTGCCCTCTCCCTCTTTTATAAAAAGAAATTTAGAGTTCAGCGTGTTAGTTTCAATTTTAAATCGCTTAACGTTATATTGCAATTTTTCATTGTCAAGATATACTGCAGTAATAATTTTTTCAGGATCATACTTTTCAATAAGAGCAATAGTATCAGTATCAAAACGCTGGCTAATTTCCTGGCCGGTTATTTCATAATTGCCATCATTATAGATCACAAGAATTTTGTCATCACCATCAAAGTTGCCAAGTAATTTTCCATTCTCTTCTACATTCAGTCTCCCAAAAGTTTCATCAAACCAAAGCTTGCGTTTGTCAAGTGTTGACTTGCCTTTTTCAAGAAGACGGATACTTTTTACCGGGTATTTTGTTACCTGGTTACCGATACTTCCCCGGCTCCTGATGTCCATGGTTTCAAACTCAAAGTCAAGTTCCTTATTGCGTGCGCTGCAGCCGGGCGTAAGAATAATGCGGACAGATTCCGCTTCTCCATTT
>JBDTSD010000168.1:0-9371 GCA_039931355.1 Ginsengibacter sp. | reverse complement strand
TCAATTACCATTAGCTTATACACAACGTTATCTGGCAATATTTCTTTAAATTCTTTCTCACTAAAATCTCCTTCGGTAATATAGGCATTAAGAAATCTTTCGTTTTGCTCGAAGGCATAAAAATTAATTTCGGCCAGGCTTGCCACGTATATATCTGCTTCCTCTTGTGAGTAAACTGCTATTTCAACCTTTAAAAATTTCTCCATAAAAAAAGCCTGCAGTTTTCTACAGGCGTGGCATTTATTAAATACATGTTTTAATCTCTATTTGATCGTTGTTGAGGAGCAGATGCGTTAGATTCGGGCTTAGGAATTAACGCTTTTCTGCTGAGTTTAAATTTACCGGTTTTAGGATCAACCCCTATAAGTTTTACTTTCACCTTATCTCCCTCGGTCAATACACCTTCCATATTTTCAAGCCGCTTCCACATGATTTCTGAAATGTGAAGAAGCCCTTGTTTGCCCGGTAAGAATTCAACAAAAGCGCCAAACTCCTTTATACCTTTAACTGTTCCTTCAAATACATCTCCCACTTCAGGAACGGATACGATACTTTTTACCCATGCTACTGCCTGATCCAGGCTTTCTTTGTTAGCAGAGAAAATACTTACTTCACCTGTTTTACCTACTTCAGTAATGTTTATAGTAGCTCCTGTGGTTTTTTGTATCTCCTGGATAATCTTTCCGCCTGGCCCGATAACAGCACCAATGAATTCCGAGTCAATAATTAATTTTTCCATACGCGGAGCATGTGGCTTTACATCGCTTCTATGTTCGGGAAGGCAGTTATACATTGCTTCTAAAATGTGCAGCCTTCCGTTCTTAGCCTGCGCAAGCGCCTTCCGCATAATATCCATACTAAGCCCATCAACTTTTATATCCATTTGCACACCACAAATTCCTTCTTTTGTACCGGTTACTTTAAAATCCATATCACCCAAATGATCTTCATCCCCAAGAATATCAGAAAGCACTGCAAATTTTTCCTGCTTTGAAATTAAGCCCATTGCAATACCACTCACATGTTTTTTAAAGGGAACGCCTGCATCCATTAAGGCAAGCGAACCGGCACATACCGTAGCCATAGATGAAGAACCATTGCTTTCAAGAATATCACTCACAATTCTTACCGTATATGGATAATCTGAGCCCGGCATTACTTTCTTAAGAGAGCGCATAGCAAGATTTCCATGTCCAACTTCCCGGCGGCCAACTCCTCTCATCATCTTTACTTCGCCCGTGGAAAAAGGAGGGAAATTATAATGTAAAATAAACTTCGAATAATCACTTGTAGCTGCACTTTCCACCAACAGTTCATCAAGTGGAGTACCTAATGTAACGGTTGTGAGGGACTGGGTTTCGCCTCTTGTAAATAATGCAGCGCCGTGTGGTGAAGGAAGATAATCCACCTCCATAGTGAGTGGCCGTATATCTTCCAAACCTCTGCCATCAAGGCGTTTTTTATCGTTAAGAATCATATCTCTTACCACATCATATTGGAGTTCCCCAAAATAATGTTTAATCAACGGTTTATCTTCATCAGGCAAATCTTCACCAAGAAAGACTTCTATTTCTTTTACAAGATCTTTAAAGGCTTCTGACCTGTCATTTTTTGCCGACGCGGCAGATGCTATTGCATATAATTTATCTTTCGCAAATGCGATAATTTTTTCATTTAATTCTTCATTACGGTAAGGCTTTGTATAATCACGTTTTGCGGTAATACCAACCTTATCACGAAGGTCCTGCTGAGCTTTTACCTGTAGCTTAATTGCGTTATGGCCAAGTTCAATTGCCTTGATTAAATCTTCCTCCTGGCATTCCTTACCCTCACCTTCTACCATCATTATATTTCTATCCGTAGCAGCAATAATAAAATCCATGTCTGCTTCTGCAAGTTGCGAGCGGGTTGGGTTTATTATAAATTCACCATTTACCATTCCTACTCTTACTTCGGAGATTATTTCCTGGATAGGAATATCGGAAACAGCCAATGCTGCTGAAGCAGCAAGGCAAGCCATTGCATCAGGCATCACTTCCGGATCGCTTGATATTAAGGAAACCAGCACCTGCACATCGCATAAATAATCTTCCGGAAATAACGGCCTCAGCGCACGGTCAATAAGCCTGGACGTTAATACTTCGTAATCATTAAGCCGGGCTTCTCTCTTAAAGAAAGACCCTGGTATACGGCCCGCAGAAGCAAATTTTTCCTGGTAGTCAACTATCAGCGGGAAGAAAGACTGGCCTTCTTTGGCTTCTTTGTTCGCAACAACAGTAGCGAGTATCACACAGTCACCTAATTTCACTGTAACGGCGCCATCTGCCTGGCGGGCTAATTTGCCTGTTTCTATTGTAACCATGCGGCCTTCGCCAATATCAAAAGTTACAGAAATGGGATTTGGAGTCATATTAAATTATTCTTAATTATTAGGTAAAAAAAGATTCCCAACCGTATAAATCAGTTGGGAATAGCTTACAATATCATCGAAATAAAATTATTTACGAAGTCCTAACTTTTCAATTAATGCACGATAACCCGTAAGATTATGCTTGCTCAGATAAGTTAATAAACTTTTTCTTTTACCAACCATTTGCATTAGTCCGCGTTGTGTGCTAAAATCTTTTTTGTTTTCTTTAAGATGTGCGGAGATGTGATTGATATTTTCTGTAAGCAAAGCAACCTGAGCTTCAATTGAGCCTGTGTTTGTGGCACTTCCGCCAAATTCTGCGAATGTATTCGCCTTTTTTTCAGATGTTAAATAAGACATTTTTGTTCTATAAATTTATTAATGGCTGCGAAGTTAGTAATTATATTTTATTTATTTGCCGCTCTTTAATTGCAATTTGCAAAAATAAAGTTATTAGATAAACCCGCCAATGCATTCAAACTACTTCCTTAAAGCCCTAAAATTCAAAGCGTATAAGGCAATAAATACGAATCCAAAGAAACTGCTAAAGGCGGCAATACCTACAGCTATCACATTATTCCCGTACAAATAAAACGGGACAATGACGCCTATAATAACCCCAACGATATATAAATAGAATCCCATTCTACGCAATCGCCACATCAATAAAGCCCCCAGGAGAGTGAATACCGCCGAGACCATGCCACCCAAAGCATTTTTCCTTATTGTATCTGCCGTAAATAATTTTGTAAATGAAAGCATTGTTTTTTCGCCAAACATAGATCTTTTCTTATCACCGACTTTATAGATAATGGAATCTTTCTTACTCATTGAGTCCGGGAGATTCCTGCCACGTACATATGAAACCATCTGTGCGGTTTTAGCAGCCGTATTGTACGCCCATATATTAGTAATAATTGCCCAACTGCTACCAATAAAAGTAAGTATACAAAGAACATTCAAAAGCGTAGGCCGCAAGAAAGGCTCTTCTTCAAACTCCGATAAATTTGATTCCATAAATTTCTTATATAAACAATATTACATGATTAAAGGAAAACTATTATGGTTTTGAAGTATAAATCAGAAGCGTTTTCGGGACACACTGAAATTGTTACATTTACATTTGGAGATATTTAAATGACCATCTGCTTAACTGTTACCAATGATCTTTCTTACGACCAGCGTATGATTCGCATCTGCTCGTCATTAGCCGGAGCGGGACATAAAATTGAGCTAATTGGTCGCCTGCTAAAAAAATCAGTGCCGCTTTTTCAGTACCCCTTCAAACAAAAAAGACTAAAATGTTTTTTTGAGAAAGGAAAATTATTTTACCTCGAGTACAACGTTCGTTTATTTTTTTACCTGTTATTTAAAAAAACGGATTGTATGTGCGCAATTGATCTTGACACCATATTGCCCGTCCTGTTTTGTTCCAAGCTAAAAAGAGTAAAAAGAGTGTATGACGCCCACGAGCTTTTTTGCGAAATGAAGGAAATCGTTACAAGGCCAAAAATCTATTCTACCTGGAAAAAAATAGAAAAATTTTCTGTACCAAAATTTACTAACGGCTATACGGTGAATCGACCGATTGCGAGGGAATTCAAAAAAATGTACGATGTTAACTACGAAATAATAAGGAGTATTTCATTGAAACAAGAGTTCGAACCGACTGCAAAAAAAGAGGACATCATAATATACCAGGGCGCCGTAAATGAAGGAAGAAGCTTTGAAACGTTGATTCCTGCTATGCAGCGTGTGAATGCCCGGCTGCTTATTTTTGGCGATGGCAACTTTTATGACCAGGCGAGAGCGCTTGTAAAAAAAAATATCCTCAATGATAAAATAATTTTTAAAGGAAAAGTTGAGCCTGGTACTTTAAGTGAAAGAACAAGGGAAGCAAAAATCGGGATTACGCTTTTTGATGATAACGCGCTCAGCAACTACTACTCACTTGCTAACAGGTTTTTTGATTACATCCATGCGGGAATTCCACAGCTTTGCGTAAATTATCCCGCCTACGAAGAGATTAATAAAGAATTTGAAGTGGCCTTCTTAATAGATGACTTATCACCTGAAAACATTGCCCGCAATTTAAACAGGCTATTACAGGATGAAGATTTGTACCGCCATTTACAACAAAATTGCCTGGAGGCCAGCAAGGTGTATTGCTGGCAAAATGAAGAAAAAAAACTCATTGAGTTTTATCATAAAATAGAAGAGAAGTAAATTCAGAACATTTACAAAATCGATAACAGTTAATAAAAGACATCTCCATATTGTTTGTCATGATGTACCCTACCCACCCGACTACGGAGGCGTGTTTGACTTATTCTATAAATTGAAAGCCTTTCATGAGGCCAACATAGCCGTTCATCTGCATTGTTTTGAATACGGGCGTGGAGAACAGGATGATCTAAATAAATATTGCGAGACGATAACCTATTATAAGAGAAAAAGTATTCTAAATAGCTTGTCTTTACGTTTGCCCTACATCGTTAGTTCCCGACAAAATGATCAGTTGCTAAAAAATCTTTTACAAGACGATCATCCCATTTTGCTTGAAGGCATTCACTGCACTTATTTTTTATTTAAAAATAAACTGCCGAAAAAAACATACGTGCGACTTCATAACGTGGAATATGAATATTACCGTGAGCTGGGAAAAACAACGGGCAATATCTTAAAAAAAATATATTTTTTTACTGAAAGTAAATTATTGGAGAAGTATGAAAAGAATATCGCCAACAAAGCAACTTTTATTGCGGTAAACAAAAAAGACGAGAATACTTACAGGAAAAATCTTGATGCAAAATGGGTAGAATACCTGCCGGTTTTTTTACCATTCGACCATGTAACATCAGAAGAAGGTAGCGGAAGTTATTGTCTTTATCATGGAAATTTATCAGTTCCTGAAAATGAAAAAGCCGCGCTATGGTTACTTCATAACGTATTCGACAATATTGAAATGCCTTTCGTAATTGCCGGAAAGAATCCTTCAAAAAGGCTGGAAAAAAGTGCACACAAAAATAAAAATACATGCCTCGTGGCCAATCCTGCAAGTGATGAAATGAATGAGCTGATAAAAAAAGCACACATTCATGTATTACCATCTTTCAATAAAACAGGAATAAAAATAAAGTTATTGAATGCTCTGTTCACCGGGAAGTTTGTTATAGCAAATGATGCGGCTGTTGAAGGAACGAATCTTGCGGAAATTTGTGAAACGGCAAACACAGCCGAAGAGTATAAAACACTGTTAGGGGATTTATTTACGAAAAGTTTTACGGCAGAAAATATCTTTGAAAGAAAAGAAATTTTAGAAAAGGTCTATAATAAAAAAGATAATATCGAAAAACTTAGTCACTGGATATGGTAGCGTTGTCCCACACTTTTCCTCTTTCAGTTTTTATCGTGCGTGCGGGAAATTTATTAATCACAGGATAGTCATGCGTTGCCATAACAATAGTAGTTCCATAATCGCGGCTTATCTGGAACAACAGCTGCATTATCTCATCTGATGTTTCGGGATCAAGATTTCCCGTAGGTTCATCTGCCAAAATAAGTCTTGGCGAATTCAACAGCGCTCTTGCGATATCTACCCTTTGCTGCTCTCCCCCACTTAACTCAAAAGGCATTTTAAAACCTTTGGTTTTTAAACCCACTTTATCAAGAACGTCGGCAATTTTCTCATCCATTAATTTTTCATCTCTCCAACCAATCGCCTTTAAAACAAATTTCAAATTATCGTTTACATTTCTATCAGTAAGCAATTGAAAATCCTGGAATACTACGCCGAGATTTCTGCGCAGGTAAGGAACTTTTTTCCAGTCCATTGTAGGAAGGTCGTAACCTACCACGTTGCCTTCGCCTTCTCTCAATCCAAGATCACCATATAGTGTTTTGAGCAAACTTGATTTGCCGGTTCCTGTCTTTCCCACGAGATAGACAAACTCCCCCCTGTTTACAATAATATTTACATCTTCCAGTATCAGTGAATCCCCCTGGTAAATATTTGCATTTTTTAATTCTAAAATTTGCTCTGCCATATTTGTTACTTAACTATTGATTTTATCATTTCTGCTAACTCTTTCGCCACGCCGGCAAAGTTACTTTTATAATTATATTTTTTTCTAAAGAAATAATACACAGGTGTTAAAAATATTTTTTAGGTAAAACTAAAAAATTAGTTGTTAAACTAAAAATTTAGTTTAAGTTTGCTTTACAAATAAAAAAAACAGGAGAAGATGAAGACATTGACAAAGGCAGAAGAGCAGATAATGCAGGTGATCTGGAAACTTGATAAAGCATTTTTAAGAGAAATAATTGAAGCGCTTCCAAAGCCTAAACCTCATCAAAATACAGTCTCAACTATTTTAAAAATATTGGTTGAAAAAGAATTTGCCGGGGTAAATGTGATTGGAAGAAATCATCAATATTACTCTTTGGTTAACAAAGATTCCTATTCGAAAGGAAGCATGAAATCGCTGGTAAAAAAATATTTTGAAGGGTCTTTCTCAAACGCTGTTTCTTCCATGGTAAAAGAAAATAATCTCAGCATAGAAGACCTTGAATTGCTTTTAAAACAATTAAAGAAAGGAAAATAAAATAATTATTCTATGATAACACTTGCCTGGTATTTATTGAAAGTAGCTATTTGCTCCGGTGTATTATTTGGCTATTACCATGTTGCCTTACGCAATAAAATTTTCCATCGCTGGAACCGGTTTTATATACTCGCCTCCATTGTAATTTCATTGGCCGCACCAATTATTAAAATAAATATTTTTCAACAATCCGGCGAAGACAAAGGCACTGCGGTTCGCATGTTACAGGCAATTAATACCAGCGATGAAATAGTGATAGAATATAGCAGGAACCGTGGTTTCAAAATTGAATCGGAGAAAATTGCAGAAGCGGCTTATTTGTTAGTGAGCACTTCTTTATTCGGAATATTATTTATTTCTTTTTATAAAATCTCAAGGCTTAGAAAAGTTTATCCTGAAACTAAAATGAAGGAAATCAGTTTTATTTCTACGGATGTGAAGGGAACCCCGTTCTCATTTTTCAATTCAATTTTCTGGAACAATGCTATTGATCTGCACTCTTCGCAAGGACAGAAAATATTTAACCATGAAATCGCTCATGTAAAAGAAAAACATTCTTATGACAAGCTTTTTGTGAACATAGTGCTCATCTTTTTTTGGGCCAATCCTTTCTTTTGGCTTATGCGAAAGGAACTGAATATGATCCATGAATTTATTGCTGACCAAAAAGCGCTGGAAGACAGTGACATTAGTGCCTTTGCCGATATGATATTACATGCGGTTTACCCCGGACAAAACTTTTCTCTTACAAATCCATTTTTTTATTCACCATTAAAAAGAAGAATTCTTATGCTCACACAAAATAAAAATCCGAAAGTAAGTTATCTCGGCAGGCTGCTGGCGTTGCCTTTGGCTGCAATAATATTTTTCGCTTTCACCTTAAAAATGAAAACTATAAATGCCTCAGCAAGCTATAACGGTAAACAAATTACTGTTGTGATAGATGCCGGCCATGGAGGAAGTGATAATGGCGCTATGTCTGTAAATGGTTCATTAGAAAAAAATATTAATCTTTCTATTGCCAAAGAAATTGCTGCGCTTAATTCAAATAAAAATATTGCCATCTTGCTTTCAAGAAGTGATGATAATTCAATTTCAGTGCAAGACAGGGTGCAATTCGCAAAGGCAAACTATGCGGACTTGTTTATCTCAATTCATGTGAATTCGGCTGACAAGGATCATTTAAATCAAAAAGGGTTTTTCGTTTTGATTGATAAAAATAATGAGAACTCACAAAATAAACTCCTTGCTTCCGCCTTGATAGAGGAATTGCAAAAATCATATACAACAGAAAATACTATTGCGGTAAGGCAGAATAATATTTATGTAATTGATAAAAACGTTTGTCCCGCAGCACTTGTAGAATGCGGCTACCTGACTAACACTGCTGATGAAGCATTTATAACAAAAGAGGTAAACCAGGAAAAAATTGCGAAGGATATTTTAAATGGAATAGAAAAATACGCTTCCAGTATAAATAATAACGCGGTAAATGCGGAACAATTAAAAGCGCCAGTCAATAGCAGTTTTAAGGATACAATACCTGAAATGTTTTACAAAAACAAAAAGGTGACCGATATAGAGGTTAATAAGGCGAGTACGAAATTCAACGTTACATATAGTGATGGCTCAAAAGAAACCATTACCCCACAGGAAGCAAAGAAGCGCGGGTTCATCCCACCACCTCCGCCACCAATACCTGCAATAGCTCCGGTGCCATCAATACCTGCAATAGCCCCGGTCCCTCCTGTTCCTGCAATAGCTCCGGCTCCACCAACCCCTGCAACTCCCGCTGTTGCACCTCTTCCTCCACCGCCCCCTCCAGCTCCTCTTCCAGACAATGTGTTATACCTGATTGATGGCAAAATATCCTCAGTAGCACAGGCGAAATTAATTGCGCCTGAAAATATAGAAAGAGTAACTGTTCTAAAGGGAAAAGAAGCAATTGCACTTTATGGAGAAAAGGCAAAAAATGGAGTAATTCAGATTATTAGAAAAAATAAAAATGACGACAATGTATTTGTAAAAGCAAATACCATTTATTTAAACAATACATCTGAAAAGATTTCAGACAATTTCACTGCTAAAGTTCCACCTACGGGCAATACCAATGTTTTTATCAACGGTAAAGTTCCTTCTGACGTTTTATTATTTGTTGATGGAAAAGAAATAACAAAAGACGACATGAATAAAATTTCTCCAAATTCAATCCAGTCTATCAATGTTTTAAAAGGTGAAAGTGCAATATCAAAATATGGAAGCAAGGGTAAAAATGGGGCTATAGAGATAACCATCAAATCCAATACCGATACTAAAACTGATACGATACCGGATAAACTTTTTACCAAAGTAGAAAA
>JBDTSD010000167.1:0-9379 GCA_039931355.1 Ginsengibacter sp. | reverse complement strand
TCAACTCTTTAATTTCTTATGATGATGTTCTTGAAACAATGGGGCATCGCGGGCCCGATGAGCAAAAAGGGTATGCATATAAAAACCTAAACTTTTTTCATTTACGCCTTGCTATCCTTGATATTGCCTGCGGCAAACAACCCATGTTTCTCGGAGATAAGTATGTAATTATTTTCAACGGAGAAATTTACAATCATGCGGAGGTTCGTAAGCAATGTAATTTAACCGGTACTACTACTTCAGATACAGAAACCCTGCTGCTGCTGTATGAAAAATTTGGGACTGATTTTCTTAAGCACCTCGATGGAATGTTTGCCTTTGTTATTCTTGACAAAATAAAAAATGAATTATTTATAGCCCGGGATCGTGCGGGTAAAAAACCATTTTACTATTATCATGATGATAAAAAGTTTGCCTTTGCCAGCGAGCTTAACTGTTTGCATAAAATAGCGAAGCCGGCAATTGAAACCGCTAACTTTTACCCTTACCTGCGGCTGGGTTCTTTCTATAAGCAAATGACACCTTATAAAAATGTAAAGGAATTGGGGGCAGGAAGTTTTCTCATAGTTAATTGTGATACATTAAGTATTTCTGAAAATAAGTGGTGGGATATCCATGATTATTATACTTCACAGAGCAAAGATACTTTTGAAGAAAGCTTACTTAAAACAGATGATTATTTGCATCAAGCGGTAAAGCGAAGGCTTGAATCAAGTGATCTTGAAGTGGGAAGCTTTTTAAGCGGCGGTATTGATAGTGGCCTTGTAACAGCGATTGCCACTGAGTATAATAATAAATTGAAAACATTTACTGTATCATTTGATGGTGAATATGATGAAGCTCCACTTGCCAAATTAGTTGCTGAAAAATATAATACACACCATACGGAGATTAAAATTTCTTTTGATAACCTTGGTAATGATATTGAAAAAATATTAGCAAACTATGGTGAGCCATTTTTTGACAGTTCGGCTATACCAAGCTATTATGTAAGTCGCGAGGCCAAAAAACATGTTACAGTCGTGCTTAATGGGGATGGGGCCGACGAGTTGTTTGGAGGTTATAGAAGATATGTGCCTTTTGCCCATTATGACTTCTTTAAAAAAAATTATTTAGTAAAAAAAGGGGCAACTTTTGTAAGAAAGGCAATGCCGCAGGCACACAATAAAAAAAGTCTCTACAATTATTTATATCGCCTTGCATCTTTGGCTTCAAAGTCAAACCTGGAAATTTATCTCTCTGCCGGCGTTGATATTTTTGAAGATTACCAGCAGCATATTATTGATCCCGGGTTTGATTATCTTGCCCCGGTTAAGAACGATTTTGATATGATTGCCAACAGTAACTTATCCGGGTTAAAAAAAATAATGAACCTTGATTTCGATACTAACTTATTTGACGACCTTCTCGTAAAAATGGATATTGCTACTATGGCACATTCTCTTGAAGGCAGAAGCCCTTTCTTATCGAAAGAGCTATTGGAATATATTCCGGGGATTGCGGATAGCTGTAAAATTAAAGGCAGGACTACAAAGTATTTGCTAAGAGAACTTGCAAAAAAATATTTGCCTTCTTCTTTAATTAATCAGCCTAAAAGAGGCTTTGAAATTCCATTAAAGAACTGGGTCGATGATCAATTAAGAGAATCAATTTCAGACTACCTCGTTTCGCCGGGAGCTTATTATAAAAATTTTGTAGATCAAAAATTTGTGCAGGATCTTCTCAATAAAAAAATAACGATATCATCTGAAAAACGTGCAAAAATACTCTGGACATTATTTTCCCTGGAAGTGTGGTACAAAAAAGCTTATAAAAATGGGTAACGAATTGAGGGGAAAGAAAATAGCGGTAATGGAGAATGGCCTCTTGTCAACTTATACCATGAGGGAAGGGCTGATGCTTGCCCTGTTGGGCCAGGGTTGCGAGGTGCATATACTTGCACATACAAATACATTTGTATCGCAGGTAGAAAAAATGGGGTTGAAAGTTCATAACGTGGGTTCAGGTAACATGAATCCGTTTAGAGTTGCACGATATATATTTAATTTGAGAAAAACTTTAAAGAGTATAAATCCGGACGTTTGCCTCACCTTCAGCATACGCCCGGCAATTTGGGGAAACCTTATCACCCGGCAGTTGCGTATCCCCACTATTACCAATATTACCGGTGTGGGGCCATTGTTTACAAGCAAAAATATAGTGTATAGAATGGCTCGCAGTATGTATCGAAATGCGCTGAGCAAAACAAAAAAAGTGTTTTTTCAGAATGTTGATGATATGAATTTGTTTCTCGAAAGAAATTTTGTAAATCCTGCAGTTGCTGAAACAGTGCCCGGCTCAGGGGTTGATTATAATAAATTTAAACCCCGTGTTTTTAAAGAAAAGGATCATGAAACATTTATCTTTTTATTTATTGGAAGGCTGATAAAAGATAAAGGCATCTTTGAATATTTTCAGGCAGCAAAAAGCATTAGAAAAAAGTTTCCCCATACACACTTTCATATAATTGGTCCCTTCTGGACGCAGACTTTAAGAAAGAATACCATTACACATTCTCAATTGCAAAACTGGATAGACGAAGGAATTATTGATTACCTCGGAGAAAAAAAGGATGTAAGGAAATTTATCGCGGAGGCTGATTGTATCGTGCTGCCTTCTTATAGGGAAGGCACATCAAACATATTACTGGAAGCTGCGAGTATGGAAAAACCCGTAGTTACTACTAACACTACCGGTTGTAAAGAGGTCGTCGAAGATGGTATTACGGGATTACTTTGCCGCGTGAAAGATGCAAAAGATCTTGCCGAAAAGATGGAAATGATGATCATGCTAAGCGAAGAAGAAAGAAACAACATGGGCAAAAAAGCCCGTCAAAAAATTATAAAGGAATACGATAAACAAATTGTAGTAAATGCATATCTCAAAGCGATTAAAGAAGCGATATTCCAGGATTAAAAAAAATCGCTTCCCCCATTTTTAGCGATATGATTTATTTTTTGAATTCAAACTTTACAGGTTTTTTTTTGTAATAGAGTAAATAATTTCATAATGCTCTTTACAATAAAGGATATCGAAAATCTTTCAGGTATTAAGGCACACACCATTCGTATATGGGAGCAGCGTTATTCTTTTTTAAAGCCCCAGCGCTCGGAAACCAACATCCGTTACTATACAAATGAGGATCTTAAAACCATTCTGAATATCGCACTCCTCAACAAGTATGGCTTTAAGGTTTCTCACATAGATAAAATGAGTGCTGAAACAATTGCAGAGAATGTGCTTTCACTTTCTGACTCCGGGGCAAAAGATCATTTAACTGTAAACCGCCTTTTGGAATGCATGGTTGATTATGAAGTCGACAATTTTGAAACCATTCTGAATGAAAGCCTCGTCACATTTGGAATGGAAAAAATGGTAGTTAAAATAATTTTTCCATTTTTAGAAAAAGTAGGGTCACTGTGGGTCACCAATCATGTAAACCCTGCGCAGGAGCACCTGGTAAGCAATGTTATCAGGCAAAAAGTAATCGCCGGAATCGATTCATTACCTTCCAGAAAGGTATCTGCAAAAAAAGTTTGCTTGTTTCTGCCGACAGGTGAATACCATGAAATTGCCTTACTGCTTGTAGCTTATTTACTTAAGAAAAATGGTGTAAAGACTATCTATCTTGGGGCGCACACACCTTTCACTGAACTGGAAACCATTATAGAACATCACAAGCCAGACTATCTATACACGCATGTCACCTCCTCTTCAAAGAATTTTAATTTCGAAAATTTCATTGCCACTCTTGGCAAAAAATTTAAGAACTGCCATGCAATAATTTCCGGCAGGTTTACTGAAAATTTTGGAAAAAAAATTCCATCCAATGTTAGTTTTAAAAAATCGCTTGGTGAAGTGAAAGAGTTTATTAATACCCTCTAATTCTTCTCTCTTTAGCTTTCTTTCTCTTATTGCGACAAAAGGCAGAATAAATTATTGTTTAGTTTTTAATTTGAAATATTAAACAAAATTGTTTTGTCATATTAAATATTTGTTTAACTTTGGAAAATAAAGATTAAACAAGATTTTATGTCAACAGTGGAATTTAACCGGCTCCTTTTAGGAAATTCAGATTTCCTGACACCTTTTGCCATCAACCTTACACGGGATCAAGAGAGCGCAAAAGACCTGATACAGGAAACAATGTACAGGGCCGTTGCTAACAGGGAAAAATATAATTTCGGCACTAATATCAAGGCATGGCTTTACACCATTATGCGTAATATTTTTATAAATAATTATCGCAGAAAAGCGAAGCAAAATGTGATTCTCGATGCTACTCCTAATGACTTTTATTTAGATCATAATCAATCGGCAGTTGCTAACCTTGCGGAGAGCAGGCTGAAGCTTAAGGAAATTCAAAAAGAAGTACATCACCTGCCCTCCATTTTTAAAAATCCGTTTTTACTATATTTTGAAGGATACAAGTACCACGAAATTGCTGAAATGTTGAACGAACCTCTTGGCACTATTAAAAGTCGTATTCATTTTGCCCGCAAGCTTTTGAAAGAAAAGATCAGCAGGTTTTAGACACCCTTGACTAAAACGCCATAATCTTTTCTATTAACTTTAGTTCATATTTGAAAAAAGCACTTATAATAGGAAGCGGGTTTTCCGGTTTGTCAACGGCATCATTTTTAGCAAAAGAAGGATGGAATGTTACCGTGATTGAAAAACATGCTATACCCGGGGGCCGTGCCAGAAAGCTGGAAGCAAATGGTTTCGTATTTGACATGGGGCCGAGCTGGTATTGGATGCCGGACGTTTTTGAAAGATATTTTAAATGCTTCGGAAAAGACAGGTCAGACTATTACAAGTTGAAAAGACTTGATCCATCTTACACGATTTACTGGAAAGATGAAGTGATGGACATACCTGCAGAATATAAAGAGTTACGGAAGTTATTTGAAAGCACAGAAAAAGGAAGTGGAAAAAAGCTGGATGATTTTTTAAACCAGGCAGAATATAAGTACAGAATAGGTATAAACAAACTTGTGCAGAAGCCTGGTCAGTCATGGCGGGAGTTTTTAGATTGGGACCTAGCCAAAGGGATATGGAAACTGGATGTTTTTATTTCCATAAAAAAGCATGTTGAAAAGTTTTTTAAAAACCCTAAGCTTAGGCAATTACTTGAGTTCCCGGTTTTGTTCCTTGGTGCGCTGCCGAAAAATACGCCGGCTCTTTACAGCTTAATGAACTATGCGGATATAAAAGGCGGCACATGGTATCCTGAAAATGGAATGTATAGTATAGTGGAAGGAATGTATAAACTTGCTACGGAATTAGGTGTGGAGTTTAAGTTTAATGAAAATGTTTCGGCAATCAATTTTGCAGGAAAAGATGCCACTGGAATTGTTACTAAAAAGAAAAATAACGGCGAAGAACAATTAAAAAGCTATGAAGGCGATGTTATAATTGCAACGGCAGATTACCACTTTGTAGAGACAAAGTTGCTTCCGGAAAACTTAAGAAGTTACAGTGAAAGTTATTGGAAAAGCAGGGTGATGGCGCCCGGATGTTTGCTGTATTATATTGGGTTGAATAAAAGAATTAAAAATATTACGCATCATTCCTTATTTTTTGATGTGGATTTTGAGAACCATAGTGAACAAATTTATGTTACAGAAGAGTGGCCGGATGATCCGCTGTTTTATGTAAGCGCAACATCCGTCACAGATGAAAAAGCTGCGCCAGCGGGTTGTGAAAATTTATTTTTTTTAATTCCTGTAGCGGCAGGTTTGAGTGGCGATGATGACACATTGAGAGAAAAATACTTTGAACAGATACTAATAAGATTTGAAGAAAGAATCGGCGAACAGGTAAAGGAACATATAGTTTATAAAAAATCTTTTGGCCCTTCAGATTTCGTAAATGAATACAATGCATACAAAGGAAATGCTTATGGGCTCGCGAATACTTTGCTGCAGACAGCAGTATTAAAGCCAGCCTGCCGTAGTAAAAAGGTAAAAAACCTTTTCTATGCAGGGCAGTTGACGGTTCCGGGGCCGGGTGTGCCTCCTTCGCTTATTAGTGGTGAAGTAGTAGCCAAAGAAGTGATGAAACATTTTCACGCTTAAAATGTATTTTTATAAACAGTTTTTACTGAAAACAATTTATTCTTTATGATGCAATTATTTCACGATGTCAGCATGCAGTGCAGTAAGCTCACAACACAGAAATATAGCACTTCATTCAGCAGCGCTATCAAGCTGCTTCATAAAGATTTACGGACGCCTATTTATAATATTTATGGATTTGTACGCTTTGCTGATGAAATCGTGGACACCTTTCATGAGTATGATAAGGAAGAACTTCTCAAAGAATTTAAAAAGGAAACTTACCAGGCCATTGAAAGACGAATAAGCCTTAACCCGATTCTTCAAAGCTTTCAACTAACAGTAAATAAGTATGAGATTGACATAAATCTTATTGATGCTTTTTTCAAAAGCATGGAATATGACCTTAACAGATCAACGTATGATGCTACAGGTTACCAGGATTATATTTATGGAAGCGCTGAGGTGGTAGGCCTGATGTGCCTTACAATTTTTTGCGAAAATAATTGTGAGCAATACGCGCAGCTGAAGCCATGTGCTCAATCATTAGGGGCCGCTTTTCAAAAAGTAAATTTTTTGAGGGATGTGAAATCAGATTTTCAAATACTGGAGCGCACTTATTTTCCGAATGTTGATTTTACAAATTTTACTTCTGAAACAAAAAAAGAAATAGAAGATGAGATAATGGCTGATTTTGCAAATGCCTACAAAGGAATTATTGAACTACCATTGAAGGCGAGGTTTGGTGTGTATGTGGCGTACAAATATTATTTCTCTTTATTCAGGAGAATAAAAAAGGTGCAGCCTGCAAAAATTATGGAACAGCGCATAAGAATTCCTGCTTACTCAAAAGTACTTATAGTGGCGAGGGCCGGGCTAAAAAATCAACTTAATTTAATTTAAACAATTCAATTGCATAATATTTTGACGGAGGTAATATTGGTTAATGAAATGGATGAGCAAATTGGAACAATGGAAAAAATGGAAGCTCATGTGAAGGGTTTGCTGCATCGTGCATTCAGTATTTTTATTTTCAATTGCAAGGGAGAACTATTGTTGCAACAGCGCGCTGCCGGTAAATACCACAATGGCGGTTTATGGACAAACACCTGCTGCAGCCATCCCCTGCCAGGGGAAAAAGTTTTGTTTGCCGCTGAAAGAAGGCTGAAAGAAGAAATGGGGTTTTCTACAGAACTCGCTCCCGCATTCAATTTCACATACAAAGCTACTTTCAGTAATGGGCTGACAGAACATGAATTTGATCACGTTTTTACAGGCCAATATGATGGTGAAATTAAGATTGACAAAAGTGAAGTGAGTGATTATTGTTTCAAATCAATAGAAGATATAGAGGCGTCACTTGATACGCATCCTCAAAAATATACTGAATGGTTTAAGTTGGCATTGCCGTCGGTAAAGGAATTTTACGTAAGGCAGTTTATCACTGTATGATTTATTCTTAACAGTAAGAGTAAGCTGAGAATTTTATTAAATCTTATTTTTGTGCTGCTATGCAAATCGCTTTTTTTATAGGAATTATGTTGGCCGTTTTTTTTACCATGGAGGGTATCACATGGCTTACGCATAAATATGTAATGCATGGCTTTTTGTGGTATCTCCACGCAGATCACCATAAAAAAGGTCCTGGCTTTTTCGAAAAAAATGATGCGTTTTTTCTTATTTTTTCCATACCAAGCATTCTTTGTATTTTATTTGGAACTTTTGATGATAAATACTGGCTGGCCGCTATAGGAGCGGGTATCGCTATGTATGGGCTTGCTTACTTTATAGTTCACGATGTAATTATTCATCAGCGTATAAAATTATTTACGCGTACCAATAACTTATATGTAAGAAGTATAAGATGGGCACACAAAATGCATCACAAACATTTGGAGAAGGCAGACGGCGAAAGTTTCGGCATGTTGATGGTGGCAAAAAAATATTGGGACAAAGTAAAGGCCGATAAAAAAAGAATGGGAGAAAATAAAATAAAGTCCTCTGCTATTTTGGCTTCAAAAAATTGATAAGCCTTTTCCATCTCTAATAAATCCCGGTACGTAATCTCTTCCCTCATATTATTGAGGTAAAAAAATTTATCTTCAATTGATAGGTCCATTCAACAATTGCAATTTACATGCAGGCTAAACAGTACGATTATATCTTTCTTGGCGCGGGGTGCGCAACGCTAAGTATTGTAATGCGCATGTTAGCTTCCGGAAAATTCAGCGATAAAAAAATACTCTTAATTGATAAAGATGATAAAAAGAAAAATGACAGAACGTGGTGCTTTTGGGAAGAAGGTGAGGGCTTTTTCGAAAATATAGTTTGTCATAATTGGGAACATCTTTTTTTTATAACTGATGATAAAAATATCGCGTTAGAGATTAGCCCATATCGGTATAAAATGGTAAGAGGGATTGATTTTTACCAGTATTGCTTTTCAGTAATAAATGCTGATAATAATATTGATGTCCTTAATGGAAATATTTCTTTTAATGAAGGCAAAATTTTTTTTAATGAAGAAAAATTAATTTTCAAAAAGACAGCTTTTATTTTTAATTCAATTCACTTTCCAGCTAAGCCGCAGCAAGGTAAATTTTATTTATTACAGCATTTTAAAGGTTGGGTAATTGAAACAAATGAAAATTGTTTTGATGATAAAAAGGCAACTCTGATGGATTTTAGGGTAGCGCAGGACCATGGCACCACTTTCGTGTATGTGTTGCCGTTGTCACCACAAAAAGCTCTTGTAGAATACACTTTATTTACGGAAAAATTGCTGCCTCAAAATGAATATAATACCGCCTTAAATGTTTACATAAATACGTTTTTAAAACTTAAAAATTATAAAATCACTGAAGAAGAATATGGTGTTATTCCTATGACAAATGCCGTTTTCCCGGCCTACGACAAAGGTATGTACCATATAGGCACAGCCGGCGGCAATACAAAAGCCTCCACAGGGTATACGTTTCGGTTTATCCAAAAGCAGGCGGACGAAATTGTAAAAGAATTAGTAAAAAACAAGACAGAAATAAATTTAAAAGGACCACACAAACGCTTTCAATTTTATGATAGCACTTTGCTGCATATTCTCTCCAAACAATTATTAGGGGGTAAAGAAATTTTTTCCACTCTCTTTGAAAAAAACCGTGCTTCAACCGTCTTGAAGTTTTTAGATAATGACACCACCATTTTTGAAGAAATAAAATTGCTTCCCTCTCTTCCAAAAAAGATTTTTATAAAAGCCGGCTTCAAAGAGTTCATAAAAATGTTCG
>JBDTSD010000166.1:0-9403 GCA_039931355.1 Ginsengibacter sp. | reverse complement strand
CGGCTATCTTGTAACCCTTGTCGTTATACCGGAATATCGCATTAAAATAAGTTTTGCCATTTACGTCATATCCATCTACCCAAACAGGATAATAGCCGGAACTCCATATTTTATTAAATTCTTCCTGGTAATCTTTTTCAGGAATGCCATGCCTTCCTATTTCACCCCAGCCGCCAGGATACCATGTGGGTTTATCGCCAGGCCATATAAAGCATCCTCCCTTGTCAACATAGGGCAAACCAGTTTTATTTAACTTAACCCATTTTGCATTCGGATCGGGTTCATTCAAATTGTTTTGTGCTATTATATATGCATCGCTGAATTGAAGAGGAAAAACAACTGGCGGCTCAGTATCATCCGCTGGTACACAGTCAATATGTAAATGTGTGCCCGCAGTTCCAGTACTTCCAACGTGGGCAAGGAGATCACCTCGTTTCACTTTAGCGCCAATCTTCATAAAATTTTTATTCAATGAAAATTGTTTGAGGTGATAGTAGCGGATTACCGTGTTGCCAACTTTTATATGAAAAGTATTTCCGCCACCATCAGTATCAACTCCCGGTACATTATCTTTTATCTTATCATTAAAGTGAACTACCTCACCATCTGCAACCGCGTAAACAGGTCTTCCAAAACAACGAAAATCTTCATTTTTACTTCCATCCTTTCCGGTGTACTTATTGTTCCATGTTTTTGATTTTTCATCCCATGCTTTAATTGTGATGTCGTATGAAAACACCTGCGATCCGCCACCATGGGACGCATCCGCGAACCAGTACTCACCATAACCCAGATCTTTTTGTTTGCCGGGAAAAGAATATACAGCTTCATTAATGTAAGGCTTCAGCGATTTCGTGATTGTAAATGGAGTCGTAAAGCCATCGAAGTAAAGCTTAATCGTAAGTTGGTTTGGGAAAGGAAACGAAAGTTCAATTACATCTCCCGGTTTGTGATAATCACGACTGTTTTGCCAGCTAAAAGGTTTTGAAGCGGCAATGTTTTCGCTGGCATTATCCTTATTAGGGGTAAATGAAAATTTCTTATTATTTCCATTTCCGCTGCACCCGTACTCAATTTTATTGAGCGTAAGTGTTTTATTTTCCTTATTAGTGATCTTAAACTTTGCGGATAGCAAAGCTGAAATACTTCCTGCTGAAGACTTAGGCCCGGAAGTTAAATATACTATGTTACCTGAGTTATCAACAGGCCAAACCTGTACAAGCTCTATCGAAGGAGTCGCTGTTGACGAATATATCCCGTGGAGCTCAACAGGCGTTATATTCACTTTGCTAATAGAAATGGGCAGCCACAACGCGGCGGCAGTTGCCGACATTAAGAAATAAAATAACATTTTCATGATTGATAGATTTTAATTGTGATTGATTCAGAATGCTCTGTTCCATTGCAAATTTTTTTGCAATTGGCAAAAGGCGGTGGTAAGTATTTAGAGAGATATTGATTAGAATAACGAGCTCGTTCGTTCTTAGTGCTAAAGTATTTTTTATAAAATTTTTAGCGGGAGGAAACTACTGGAAGGTATTGGCAATCTATTTTTCGGTAGAAGAACGCAGTTAAAAGAAATATCCTCCTTGTAGAAGGCAAGGAATAATTGTAGCGTAAACTTTAAATGGAAACATTCTTGTTCCAATTTTTTAATGTTGAATTATCTCCCATCAATTTTTATTCGCTTCGTAAGCTCTTCACGGGGTTTGCGGTTGCTGCCTTAATGGTTTGCAAACAAATGAGCAACGCCGTGATAAATCCTAAGCACAAGATTGAAATAATAAAAGGTAATGCCGTAATATTTACCCGGTAAGCATAGTCATTTAACCAATGACGCATGATAAAGTAGGCTAAAGGGCAGGCGATAGCAACGGCGATTATTATCACCAATAAAAATTCTTTCATAAATAAAGAGATAATCCCTGCAACGGATGAACCCAATACTTTTCTTATACCGATCTCCCTTATGCGTTTTTGAATACTTAATGATATGAGGCCAAGCACACCTAAGAGCACAATTATTAGCGATAAAACAGTTGCTGCGTAAGCAGCCTGTTTTAGTTGTAATTCCGCGCTGTATATTTTTTGCAGCGTATCGTCCATGAATGTATATTCGAAAGGGGCTCCCGGCATTAATGCAGACCATTTCTTTTGCAAGGCTGCCATCTCATCGCCGATATTACCTGGTTTTATTCTGAAAGAAAGATAGCGGTATAGGTTGGTAAGCCTCACATTTATAAAAGCAATTTTCGGTATGGTTCCCTGCATGCTCCACAAATGAAAATCTTTTACCACGCCTGAAATGGTAAATGTATTATTAAGCCCTTGCAATTTTATTGGCTGGTTAATTGCGTCATGCGGGTTCTCCCAGCCAAAAGTTTTTGCAAGTGTTTCGTTAATAACAATTTTTGTTGAATCGTTTGTTCTGGTGGTATTAAAAAAGCTGCCGGCCACCAATGGTATTTTATAAGTCGATACATAATTATCGTCTGTTGTCAACAATTCAGTATAAGTGGCGTTTGTTGAATCCTGGCCAGGCTTGTATGCAGCGCCATTGCCATTATTACCGTTTGGTATTTCCCACGATAATGTCACATCGCTCACCTGCGGCATGGCAGCTAATTCTCCGCGAACAGTTTCCATGTGTGCAACTCCCTGCGCACTCCAGTCTCTTGGCGCCTGTGCGGACAAGAGGTATTCTTTATCATAGCCCAGGTCTTTACTAAAAAAATAATTTACCTGTTTGGCAATGATGATGCTGCCAATTAATACAACAGCAGCAATACAAAACTGGAAAGCCACTAATGATTTTCGCAACAGGATGTTTTCTTTTACAGCCGTAAGTTTACCTTTTATCACTTCCGCGGATTTCAAGGAAGACAAGACCATTGCCGGGTAGAGGCCGGCGAGCACGCCAATAATAAATGTCATCACTAACGGAACAGCATAGACGTACAGCGGAAAGCTAAAAAGTGATGGAATATTTTTGCCCAATATGCTATTAAAATAAGGGCGTGCAAACTGGTAGATAAAAAGTGCGGTGATAGTTGCAAATAAAACAAGCAATATTGATTCGGTGAGAAACTGCAGCACCAATTGTCGCTTCAGGCTTCCAAGCACTTTGCGCACACCAATTTCTTTCATGCGGGAAGATGCTTTGCTGATAGAAATATTAATAAAGTTGATGATAGCCATTAGTAAAATAAATGCCGCAATAAATGAAAGCGTGTACAACATTTTTTCAACAAGATTATTATTTGCCTGCAGGTAATAATCATTCAGCGAAATAAGCGCCGTATGTATCTGGGAGCTAAGGCCAGGTACTGTATTATGCTGAATGAGGTAGCGAATGGGTTGTTCCAGTTGCTTTGGTTTAATACCTTTTTGAAGTTCAACATAACTAACGATCGAGGTATTAAGCCAACTATCAACCTGCCTGTTAAAAAAGTTTACGGAAGCAAGCGGCAAAAAAATTCCGTTAATGTTATTATCATTAATTTTTGTTACGGAATTATCCGGCAATGATTTTAGTACAGCCGAAATCATAAAATCATGTTTGTCGCCGGAGAAATTATCAATGGTAATTGTTTGCCCTACGACATCTGTTTTGCCAAAAAATTTCTTTGCAATTTCTTCGGTGACTACGGCAGAAAAAGGATCATCAAAAGCTGTTTTAGCATTGCCATATAAAACAGGAAAACCATACATGGAAAAAATAGTACTGTCATTGATCTGCATACCTTCCCTGAAATGTTTATCACCTTTTGAAACGGTTGATGTAATGCCATCCCAGCGATAATAATTCGCCACCAATCCCGGGTATTGTTCTTTTAATGCTTTTGCGAGATTGCCAATCGTAGTAAGCGATAGGGTATGGTCGTTGCCATACCTGCTTTGTATAATATATTGATTGCCGTCATTCTTAAGCGAGCCATTCACCTGTAAGGCGCTCCACACATAGGCGCCAATTAAAAATGCAAATGCAATACCAATGGCAAGCCCACCAATGTTTACCAGGGAATGGAAACGGTATTTAACGATATTGCGCCATGCAATTCTAAAATAGCTTTTTAGCATAAAATGTAGACTTTGGCTTATTATTTAATACATCCATTTCATGTGTTGTGCTACGGGGTTTTCTATTCCGTTCTCAAACTTTTCATCCCGAAATAACCGGAATTCGTTTTGCTCACTCCGTTCGCAAAGACTTAACAGGGTTGGCTAATGCTGCTTTTATCGCCTGGAAGCTTATGGTGATGATTGTTATGAGCAAGGCCATCAATCCACCTCCAACAAAAACACCTGCGCCAATGTTAATGCGATAATCATAATTTAATAACCAGTTATGTAAAAAGTAATATGAAATCGGCGCAGCAATTAAACAACTTATCATAACCAATGCAATAAAATCTTTTGATAACAATAGCCAAACCTGTTGCACAGATGCGCCCAATACTTTGCGGATACCAATTTCCTTTGTACGCCTTTCAGCAACATAAGCAGCAAGCCCAAACAAACCAAGGCAGGAAATAAAAATGGCCAATGCAGCAAATACGCCCGCAAGTTTCCCGATCAACATTTCGAGATTAAATTTCGAAGCATAGTCTTCATCTGAAAAAGAATAATCGTACGGGTAAGCGGGAGAATATTTATTAAAGATGGCAGTAAGTTTTGCAATCGCATCCTGCGTCTTTATATTCGGCGATAACCTGTATATAAGGTTACCCATCGGAACGGGGGCACAATAAAACATAGTTGGGTCGGCAGCTTTAAACGGTGATATCATCAAAGCATCTTTAACGACGCCTGCAATTGTAAACTCTTTATCCTGCCAGCTTATCTTTTGCCCAACAGGATTTTTTATGCGCATGCCTTTTATAGCCGCTTCATTAAATATTACACTTGTACTATCATAAGCGTTAGAAAAATCTCTTCCTTCATTCATATGCATACCAACTGTTTTAAAATAATCTTCCGATACGATTATGGTTCCCATTTCTATTGTTTCACCGGGATTTTTGCCAGGCCATTGATCAACATCTGAATGCCAATAAACATCTGTTGCAGGGCTGCTTGCAGTCGTTATGGATGATACAATCCCTTTTGTTACTAATTCATTTTTTAAAGCGGTGAAGTTTTTATCCAGGTCATCATTCCTACTCGTTGATAAAAGCCTGCTTAAACTATAGCCGGTGGGCCTGCTTTTAGCATATTGAATTTGCTGGTAAATAATAACAGTGCTTATGATTAGAGCAATGGAACAACTGAATTGTATTACCACTAATATCTTTCTTGACCAGGAAGATTTACCGGCTTGCATGGTGCCTTTCAAAACTTTTACAGGATTGAATGAAGAAAGATAAAACGCAGGCCTGCTGCCGGCAAGCAAAGCGGTTAACAATAAGCATCCAATCATCAATAACCAGAAATATATATTATCAAATGGAAAGTAAATATAGCTTTCGGTTAATGTATTAAATGAAGGCAATAACATCCATGCAAACAATATTGCAAAAACAAAAGCAATTGCGGTGAGCAAAAATGCTTCCATCAAAAATTGTATCACCAAATCTTTTCTTCGTGAACCGATCGCTTTTCTTACGCCAACTTCTTTTGCTCTTTTTTCAGAGCGAGCAGTAGTGAGATTGATAAAATTGATACAGGCAATAATCAGCACCAATAATCCAATGATAGAAAACATTTTTACATAGGCGAGAAAACCTGCCGTGTCTTGTCCATTCACATAATTAGAATACAAATGCCAGCGCTCCATAGGTTGCAGTGTAACATAAGAATTCATTGCATTGATGCTGCCTTTTTGAGTATGCTCTATATTTCTGATTTTTGGGGCAACCTGTGCGTAAGAAACTCCCGGTTTTAGTTTTACAAATATTTGAAGATTGTTATTACCGAAACTACGCAGCCCATCTGCTTTTTCGGAAGGATTAACCGCATACACATAAGAAGATGGAACAACATAATTGAAACTGAAAGTTGTATGACGTGGTACATCTTTTATAATGCCTGTTACTTTAAGATCGTGTGCATTATCAAAGCGTACCATTTTGTTCATTGCATCTTCATTCCCAAAAAGCGATTTTGCAAAGAACTCGGTAAGCACAATTGAATATGGATCTTTAAAAGCGGTGTTTGCATTTCCCTTTACAAATTGATGTTGAAATATTTTAAAAAAATCAGTACCAGCAATTGCACCACCCAGGTATAACTTTTTATCACCAACATTAAATCCATGATTGCCTGTCCAATCACTTTCAGCTACGTATTCTATTTCAGGGATCTGGGTGCGTAATGCATCAGCCAGTTTTAATGATGTTGTTTGAAAAGTAAGTGTATCACCATTGCTGTCATAGTTGCGTTGCACCCGGTACACCGATTGATATTCCGGAAGAAATTTGTCATACGAATATTGATCATACACCCAAAGGCCAATGAGCAATGCCACAGCCATTCCTATTGCAAGGCCAGCAATATTTAATGTGCTGTAACCAATCGTACGGGTTATATTTCGCCAGGCTGTTTTGAAATAATTTTTGAACACTTTATTAAGTTTAGAGTTATGAATTATGAGGTATAAGTTTCTTCATTCAACAGTCAAAATTTATGATTCAAAATAATTTTATTCACTCCTCAAACTCTTCACCGGATTTGCAATTACTGCTTTTATTGCCGGGAAGCCAACCGTTAGCAAAGCATAAGGGCATAGCGGACAAGGCAAATGCGTCAACCGTTATGCCAACCTAAAAATCCTTGCTGGTAAATCGTTTGGGAACGGAAGTGTTTTCAAAAGTGTTCGGAAACGAACAGGTCATGTGCGGTTTCGGCGGTCATTTTAGGATCAGCTTGCTTGTTGCAACATTTTCGCAATCGCTATTTGCCAACTATTTTGAAAGTAAATTTGAAGTATATGTTCTTTCAAAGAAGAAGAAAGCAAAATCATTTCAAGAGTATTATCGGAGATTAACAGATGCCTAAATTGAAAACCACCATAGAAATTATAGGGATAAATCCATTCGTTTTCGTGCCTGAAAAAATCCTCGCGATTATTTTTAAAAAAGCAGGGAAAGATAAAGGGCCGATACCAATTTGTGGCGCCATTAATGGCAACGCATATCAACAAACCCTGGTGAAATATGGCGGAGCCTGGCGACTTTACATAAACGGCACCATGCTTAAAAATTCTCCAAAACGAATTGGTGAAATCATAACGGTCACGGTTACATTTGATCCTTCCGACAGAACAATACAACCACATCCTCAACTCTTAAAAGCGCTTAAGGGAAACATAGAAGCCAAAGCCGCTTTTGATGAACTTACACCTTCAAAGCAACGTGAAATAATAAGGTACATCGCTCATTTAAAAAATCCTGAAAGTGTAGATCGCAATATAAAGAGAGCGATAAACTTTTTATTGAAAAAAGGAAATTTTGCAGGAAGAAAAAATTAAGTTGATACATCAGTCGAATACAGGATTGGAAATACTTTCAGAAATTTCCTGGTCTCTTATGATAGCTTCTTACCAGCTCATTCGACTGCACTACTGATATCTTGTCCGAAACAAAGTTCATACCCATTATTATCCCAAATTGAAAAATCCCGCATCAAATAATGCCTATCGGCAATTTCAGATTTTATGGATGCTTTCCCCTGTATAGAATCCCAGATGGCATCCACATTATCTGTTGTAATATAAATATCTCCCGTAAGATTTGGTTTTGGGAAAAACTCTCCCTTATCATTTGGGCCCTTGCAATCTTCCGGTTCTTCAATTGGCACGACAAACATTATTTGTACATCACCATTACAGAGCGAAACAAAATTTGGAAAATTGCTGAGGCTGGTAAATCCTAAAACATTTTCATAAAATGTAATAGTTTCTTCCAGGCTTTTTGTCCATAAAATCGGACTAAGATATTTTAGTGCCATCTTATTTATTTTAGATGTTGAAGATAATTTTCAATCGCAGCATAATTTTCTTTCTTCGCTTCATTTCCTTCTTCTGTTTCCATATGTATTGCCCATTCTAAAGGAGTTCCATTATACGCTTTATCCGTTGCATTAAGACTTGCTCCTGCCTCAACCAATACCTTTACACAATCTAAGGAACCTGAATATACTGCCTGGTGCAATGCAGATGCATGCGAATGAAAACCACTAAAATCTTCTTTCGTTCCAGTACCATTTACATCAGCTCCTGCATCAATCAGGAAAAAGACAATATCAGCTTTGCCAAAGAAAGACGCCACTACAAGCGCCACATAAAATTCAGAAGCAGTTGCTTTTTTTGCAAGCTCTTTTATATCGTCAGTTCGGCCAAGACCAACTGCAGTCGCAAGGTTATAATCAGAACCTTTGTCAAGAAGATAGTTTGCGGCTTCAAAATTATGTTGTCCTATCGAACCAAGCACACTTCCTTTTACTTTCGCACCTTCGCCGATTAATAAATCCATTAAAGGAATTTGTAATCCGCACTCTTTTGGAATTCTTCCTGTACAAACAAGACCAAGGGTATAGTCGAGTTGATATTGATAATTTTCATCCGGATTTTTTTGTAATGCATTTATAATTGTTCTTGTAATCTCAACAATATTTGGCGGCAGTTTTTCATGCCTGATGGGATTATCAGCCACAAACCAAAGCAGGTAAGGATTTTTGAAATATCCTTCTTCCCCTGGCGTATCCAACCTCTTTGCTATGAGCTCAGGATTTGTTTCCAACAGATGTTGCAATGCAGTTATATTTCCACTGTCAATTGCCTTTACTGCTTTGCGAAATAAAGGGTCGATAATGTCAGCGTTATTCATATAATTTTTTTTTGATAGTTCATATAAATTACGATTGCTATAGCTCCGGTCGCCCAAAAAACAAAACGTATCCATCAGCATCCGCAACTTCAAAACCACGTAAACCATCATCGTCATCTTTGACAGGCTGATGGAACGCTACACCCCTTGACCGGTATTCTTCAAATAATGTGTCCGGGTTTGATGCAGAAATATATGCGTCCCATCGTGCCCATTTATGCCGTGTATGATTTGGAATTGGGTGTACATCAGAGGCAATTGCTTTAAGAAAAATAGAAATCTTATCTCTCCCAACAATCGCCCAAAAGGGATCGCTATCAGGTCCAATAAACCGTACTTCAAATCCAAGTTTATCTACATAAAATGCAATTGAAGTCTTTAGGTTTGAAACAATAAAAGAAGGTGATATGTAAGTAAGGTTTGTCATTGTTTAGATAATAATATTGAGATGCTGTCTACATGCTTTCATCAACACATGCTGTGCTTTCATTCCCCGTCTTACAAACTATATAGTTTTGTTACGGCTTAACATGATTTTAAAAAGGAGTGATTTTGAGATTCTTAAATTTTCCTTCTGA
>JBDTSD010000165.1:0-9415 GCA_039931355.1 Ginsengibacter sp. | reverse complement strand
TCAATCTTTTTTGTAAGGCTCTTGTCCGCTTGCCTGCTACATCTTCGAGCTGGCTCAAGCCTGTTTGTATATTCTTCTGGGCTTTATCCAGCAACTCAGTAAAGTTGCCAAACTCTGTTTTTACGGCGCTTAATAATTGCCACACTTCGCTGCTGCGCTTTTCTATAGCGAGTGTGCGAAAGCCCATTTGTAAACTGCTCAGGAATGCAGAGAGTGTTGTGGGGCCTGCTATATTTATTTTACATTCTGTGCGTATGCTTTCGAAGAGGCCGGGTGTTCGCAGCACTTCGGCATACAGGCTTTCAAACGGCAGGAACAATATGGCAAAGTCTGTAGTGTTCGGCGGGTCAATATAACGGCCACAGATATCCGAAGCGCATTTTTTTATACCTCTTACAAAAGCCCTGCGCCTGTCGTCTATCTGTGTTGCATCACCATGGTCGTAAGCTTCCAGCAGCAACTCAAAATCTTCTTTGGGAAATTTCGAATCTACCGGCAGCCATACGGTCTTGTCTTTATTGCCCGGGAACTTTATGGCAAACTCTACCATTGCATTACTGCCTTCTTTTGTTTTTACATTCTTTGCATATTGTTCCGGCGTAAGCGTTTGCTCTAAAATATTTTCGAGTTGGTACTCGCCAAGCACGCCTCTTGTTTTTACATTGCTGAGCACACGTTTAAGATCGCCAACGCCTGTTGCCAGTTGCTGCATATCGCCAAGGCCTTTGTGCACGGCTTCCAGCCTTTCGCTTACAAGCTTGAATGATTCGCCGAGCCTCGTTTCCAGCGTATGCTGCAATTTTTCGTCAACGGTAAGGCGCATCTGTTCCAGCTTTTGCTCGTTGCCTTGTTGCATATCCCC
This sequence comes from Ginsengibacter sp., assembly GCA_039931355.1. Lineage (GTDB taxonomy): Bacteria > Bacteroidota > Bacteroidia > Chitinophagales > Chitinophagaceae > Ginsengibacter. The sequence continues at coordinate 8,553 of JBDTSD010000165.1, read as the reverse complement.
TATCTTTTTTTCAAGTGTTTGCCGCATGCTGTCGAGCTTGTTGGCGGTGTCGGTATTTTGTTCGGTTTGTTTATTGAGCAAGGCAAAGAAATTATCTTTTTGCAGGCTGTTGAATTGTTGTATGGTTTGGGCAAGGTCATTTTTAAATGTTGACAGTGAAGCAGCTAATTCATTTCTTGCATTGGCTGCACCGTCAAATGTTTCTTTGCGGTTGGAAGCGATCTCGGTTTTCACGGCTGCTTCTATGCGTTGCACATCGGAGCGCAGCGCATCGAATTTATAATCTGTGCCATGTTCCTTATTGCTGATGGCTTTGCGTGCTATAATGATATTAATAACAAGCAGCAACGTGATGATGACAAAAGCGATATAGATAAATGACATGAAGGAAAGTTAATGGTATCTAAGATATTATTTTTCGATTTGAATGCATTGCTAACATTGTTTTGCATAAAGCTCAATTACACATATCTTATTTTTGCAGGGTTGATAAGATATTATTAGTATGCGTATAACAACAGATAACAGGCTGAAGAAACTGATCGTGATCGGCGACAGGTTGCTGATTAAACTCACACGGCCAGATGAACGAAGCGCCAGTGGCCTTTACCTGCCGCCGGGTGTACAGGAAAAAGAAAAAGTACAACAGGGTTATGTAATTAAGGCGGGTCCCGGTTATGCCATTCCCATGCCTGTGGAAGATGAAGCCTGGAAAGGAGAAGACGACAAAATAAAATATGTACCGCTACAGGCTAAGGAAGGCGACCTTGCCATCTTCCTGTTGAGCGCCGCCACGGAAGTAATGTATGAAGGGGATAAATATTTCATAGTGCCGCAAAGCGCTATTCTTATGCTGGAAAGGGAAGAAGATTTATAGTCATCCTCTATACTTCTTTATATAATGCAAAATTTCTTTCCTGGTGTATGACCCTCGCTGTTCCCCAAAATCATATCCTCTCTTGGCGCCAATCAAATTGCTGCAATAGGCATACCTTGATCTGGCATGATTTTCTAATTATGTTATTCTGCGATTGTTTTTCCCGGCTCAATGCCCTGATCTTGAAAATGAAATTCATTCGCATACACACATCTTACACTTTAAACTCTTAATACAAAACTTATGGCAAATCTGCATGTACAACCCAAAAGAAAAAACTACGCATGGCTATGGATACTCATACTTATTGTGATAATAGCTTGCCTGGCGTACTATTTCATGATATATAAGAAACAGGTGCCGGCGCCTGGCGATGCTTCAATGAAAGATTCTACGATGCGGTGGGAGGCTCCACTACAGAATGCCGCTAATAATACGATGACATTATCCTAATTATTTTAAATTTTTAAAACATAATAACATGTCCAAAGAACCAGTAGTAATAAATGAAACGCTGCAAGAGCTTGGCTCCAGCGGCTATGAAATGGCGAAGGGTGAACCCGACATCAGGGGATGGAAGGTGATTAATGCTGCCAACCAGCAAATAGGAAAAGTAAAAGAACTTTTATTTGACGTGCAGGCTCAAAAAATCAGGTACGTTATTACAGATGTGGATGGCAAACCACTTAACCTTTTGTCACGAAATGTGATAGTGCCGGTAGGGCTTGCCGAGCTTGACGAAAAAGAAAAAGTGATGTATGTGCCTGATCTTACCATTGGGCATCTCGCCACTTTGCCTGAATATAAAAAAGGTAAAGTGACTTATGAAACAGAGAGAGCCATTCGTGATGTATTTATTCCACAAAAGTCTTCGGCTGCGGAAAAACTTGCCGATTTTGAATCACGTGAGCAACCGGAAAGAGAAGCTTTTTATGACAATGATTATTTTAACCAGGATCGGCTTTATCGCAGGAGAAATAATGATTATAAGCCTGGCGAGAGTATTATAAAAAGGGAAGCGCAAAAGGCAGACACAAATTTCGTGATGGAGAATGAGGTAAGAAATACCACGGCAGATAATATTGTAAAAGAGGATGTCGTGTATATTCCTGATGAAAATGATCCGACGATATTAAGAAAGGCTAAAATTGTAAGAGAGACGCCGCGGGATGAAGATTAAAATTCGTAAGCATAAGGTTTGTTTGTTAAATGAATATTGTCCCGGAATTTAAAAGCCGGGACATTTTGCCACGGTTATTTATTTTGAAAAAGTTAGAGACACTTTCTTTAAAATTGGGTTTATGCAGCACTTTCTTTTCTATTTTATTTCAGCATAATCGAAACTGCATTTAATAAAAGATTTATTATTTGTATATAGCGCCTCCGCTTTTCTCCATATTGTTTAGCTTAGTGTTGAAAACGTAACTGGGCGTAATGTAGCAGGTCAAAACTTAAAACTGAGCCCTGCTGCTAATCCGTAAGTGTTGAGTTTTGTTTTTACAGGTGTATTATTATTAATTGATGTAAGTCCGAAACGAGCCGAAGGGGTAAAAGTTATTGCAAAAGTTTTACTCAAACTATATTCTATACCAAAACTCATCAAACCCTGGAAATAAGACGATTTCAAACCCTCAATTTTACCTGAAGAAGTAGATTTGGTTCCATTAGATACGGGTAGCGTTGTTTCTATTTTTCCCTTGGTTAAGAAGTTTGCAGACACGCCAATAGCTGGCCCCAGGCTAAGTTTCCCCCTAATTAATTTATATTTCACTAAAAAAGGAATACCAATATATTGTAAGGTATTGGCTGAGCTCAGCGTTTTGATGCTGTCACCAGACCGGGGTGAATTGTTTAGGTTATCTGATAAAAAAGAATATCCGGCAGAGCAGTTGATCCTATAATTTATATTACCATCATCATCTGGTCTCGCATAAATTGTTTTTGGGTCCATATCAATTATATTTTTCGAAAATGTAACGCCTGACTCAAGTATCCAGTTTTTGGTGGCGTTGAAACTAACTAATGCGCCAACCGTTGACGACAATTGTGTCCTCTCATTCTCTTTTATTTCATGCCTGTTATCTTCTCTAAAACGCGGGTGATCATCTTTCAAATTTGTGGTAACAAAGTCTGGTGAGAAAAATAGAGTTGCGGATAATGGGAATGTCAATCTGCTTTTTTCATTGTGTGTTTTTGTTTTTAAGACTGTATTATTTTTCTGAAGTTCAGCATTATCTATATCGAATATTTGCAAAGAAGGTTGTGGCTCTATTACAAGATTTTTAAAATATTTTTCAAAGTCATTATTTATTTCTATCCCTGAAACATAAGTTTCTTTTTCATGAATATTTTTTTCAATTTGCTTTTCCACCTCGTCATTTCCGGATGATGTATTTTTTTGAACGTTCAGTGTTGCGTTGGATAAATTTTCTTTATCACTGCCATCATTTTCCTGGTAATTTTGTCGTGTTGTGAGGTGATTATTATTTTTTACTGTTAGTTGATTTTGCTTATGTAATTCACTGCCATTGCCTCTTACATGTGAGGTATGATTTTCTACTATTAAATTACCAGGCGTATTATTTTCACCTGGTATTTTTTCTTTGATATTCTCTTTATTTCTTGACAAAGAATCATTGTTGCTGTTAGAAGCTGCAATATTATCTTGTTGCTGTTTTTCATTACTGACGCTATCCTTTGGTGTTGGCCCCTGTTTTTTTTCTGCAGTATTGTTGGTTTTTTCTTTGTCGCTGCCCAAGCTAGTTTCTGATTTTTCAATTATGCTGTTTTGATTTTTTTGCCTTACGAGATCTTTGTTTTGCCTGCTGACATATACACTATACATAGCCATGCCTATTGAAAATAAAAGTAACACGGCAACAGCCCATTTTAGCTTGCTGTATTTTTTTGAGATAGAAATTACCTTCTTCTTATCAAGGCTTTTGTCAATATTTTCCCATACTGACTCCGATGGTTGATCGGCATTGTTTTTCAATCCCTCTCTGAACAAATCATCAATATTGTGTAGATCTTCACTCATATTTCTTTTACGTTTTGGCTGGCTGATTGTATGCTGTTATGCACCGCTTTTTGTAAAATAGTTCTTGCATCTGAAAGGTTCGATTTCGAAGTGCCTTCGGAAATATTTAAATGCGCTGCAATTTCGCGGTGCTTCATTCCTTCAAATACATAAAGATTGAAAACGGTTCTGTAGGCCGGTGATAATTGCTGCACCATTTTAAGCAGCTCCTTGGTTCCTAATTGCGAAAGAATTTCTTCGTTGCCAATCTGTTCTACTTTAGTTGTATCAATGTCCGCTACGGCATGCATGTGTCTTTTATTGCGGTACTTCTGTAAAGAACAATTCACCATAATTTTTCTTACCCAACCCTCAAAAGGCCCGGTATTTTTATATTGGTGTATAAACTCAAAAACTTTTATAAAGCCTTCCTGTAATATTTCTTCCGCTTCCTCGCGGCTGCTGGCATAGCGAAGGCATATAGCAAACATGTTAGGCGCAAGACGGCCATACAGGCGATTTTGAGATTGCCTGTCTCCGTTTATACAACCTTCTATAAGCTGTTTTATTTCTTCCAAAAATTTTTGTCTTAAAAGCTTGATGTAGTGAAGGGCAAAATGGTTGGGTGAGCCTTTGCCACTACAAAATAACAAACGAAAAAATGACTCTTTTACTCCATTAACATTTTTTTTATAAAGGCAACCCAACGTTCTTTTTTTGCCAGGCATCTTCCTTATGAAAATCAAAAAAATTTGATCTAAAAAATGTATATCCATGAGCAAATTCTAAAACAATTATTTCAGAAGATCTTCCAACCTTTAAAATGCCTGCCGCGGTACTTTCTTATTTCAATACAAACTATGCGCAGGATACCTTGGTAAAAGCATATAAAACCCATGATAGCGGCTATGTAGTTTTCAGCGTGGACAATGGCGTCTTTGCAACAACCTTTAATGATAGAGGAACATTCATCAGCAGAATGCAGTTGCACGATGACAAAGGTAAAGTGGCAATTGTTGACCAGGCATCATTACCGGATGCTATTCAAAGTTACCTGGATGCAACTTATCCAAATTTTGTATTTAAACAGGCTTTTTCATTTTTTGTGAATGGAGTTGTATCTGGTTCCGCTGTTTGTATAGAAGCAAATGGAACTAAGTATGCAGTGCTGTTTGATGCATCTGGAAATTTTGTACAGGCGTTTGTAATCAGGTAATATGGATTGGTGAACTGCCATGCTTAACGCATGGCAGTTCTTTATATCTCTCTTACCTAAACATCAAATCATGAAAAAAATCTATGCTAAAATTTGCGGGAGTAAGAAATGGCTGGGTAATTTATTCTAAAACCCTGTCGTTTCTATTTGAATTTTAGCGCAACTGAAATAATGTTTGAAACAAGATCCGTTGTTTGTGTATAGTGGCCATAGCGTATTTCCATACTGCTGAGCTTAGTGTTGAGGATGCCGCCGGGCGGAGCAATTCTTATACCCGCACCAAAAAAATTACTGTTGAAAGCGGATAGCGCATAATTGCTCGTGTAATAGGTATCACTAAATGAATGTGTGGCGTAAGGAGCAAAATAGTAAGCCGCAGTTTGTGTATAGTACCTGTAAAAAGGAGATATAGAAAGGAAAGGAGTAATCTTAAAGGGAATTTCTATATCGGCTGTGTGGGATTGTATTCCCCAGTTATCAATATAATAGCGATAAAAAGTGCGGATAATAATTTTATCTCCTAAAAAATAATTCAGCCGCAAGCCGATAGGGAGCTTATACCTTGTACCTGGTAAATTTTCCACTCGTACGGAATCGTTTGTAAAATATACACGGTGAAAAGGTAAACCGAGATAGCCGTTTTGTTCAACGAGGTCGGTCGTTATACTTCCCTGTAACCGTTGGCTGAAAACCTGGGAGAACGAAAGAGAAACAGCGAAAGTATTTCTCGGGGTTGATGGGATAGCAAGAGCTGATTCATCGTGACGGCGTCCGCCGCTTAAGCTAACGGTTCGCCCGCTTGCAGTAGTATAAACGGTGTTGCCTCCGCCTGCATCTGTTACTGTTGTATTTGGTATCAATTCAGAAGGATAGATCAATTTCACTTTATCCAGGTAAGCGCTTGCTTTTATATTAAACTCGCCATTGGTATTTGTTTTTTTGCTGAATTCCGCATCCAGCCCAAATGATTTATAATTGTATTCATTGGAGTAATACAAGCCAACACCAAAGCTGTTTTTGCGTTTCAGGTTTTCTACGGTCCAGTTAACCGATGGATATATTCTCGTGCCGCCTGTTTTGGAAGCGCCTGTCTTTGATACATAGGCAGATGATGCTGAAGTATGATGATCAAACCCAAGCCCGAATGTAATGGTATGCTTGTGTGCATTTGCATCCTGGCCCACCAGCTGCAAGTCAAGACCATTTGCAAAATCAGTTACGTTTTCTGTGCCAATGCCACCGGTTACAGGTGAATGATCACCGGTTTGGCCGTATAGGCTTGAGACCAAATTCACTTCTTCCACCGCCAGCTTCTTTGCTTCGTATGTTGTTGTATCTTTTGCTGACTGGGCGTGAAGCTGGAGAAGGCTTATATACAAACCAACCAGGGAAAGGCATATTTTTTTCATGTATTATAGTTAAATAGGGACATAATTTTTAAGCTGATTAATTACAACCGCATCCGCCGCCATTTTTGCCACCATTCGCCCCGGAAGAACCTTCGCGGTACGATTGAAAATTCAATTCGTTCTTTTGCGATTTTCTGCCGGAGAGCGACATTTCCGAATCATTGATCCGGCTTTTCTGGTATTCCTTTACTGCTTTACATGAAGTAGTTGCCAGGCATATTGTGCCGGCACATATAGCTATTAAGATGTTTTTTTTCATTTGCTTTTTTCATTTGAGATGGATATTCCCGGATGTATATACTTTGTTATTATCGTCAATAAGTATGGCTTCTATGTCTCTCATTTGATTGATCATACATAAGCCTGCTTCAATTCCCATTATCGTGACCGGCGTTGCCATTGCGTCTGCGAGCTCTGCATTTGGTGTAATGATGGTTACACTTTTAATGCCTCTCACAGGAAGGCCTGTACGCGGATCAATTGTGTGTGAATAACGCTTACCCCCAATCATTACAAATTTTTCGTAATTGCCGGAAGTTGCTACGGCCATATTGGTAATGTTGAGATAAGAAAAAACTTCACCTGAGCCATCTGGTTTTACAATCCCTACGGTCCACGGTTTACCACCAGGCTGAAAGCCCCATGCCGTAAGATCGCCGGATGCATTTACCACGCCGCTTGTTATTCCCATCTGCTGCATTACCTGCTTTGCTTTTTCAGCAGCATATCCTTTGCCTATTCCGCCGAAGCCAATACGCATGCCACTATGTTTCAGCAAGACCGTTTTATTGCCTTTGTCAAGAATGATGTTTTTATAATTGATAAGCTTTACTGCTCTGCGTGCAGCATCTTCAGAAGGTAAGGTTTTCATGGAGGTATCGAAATTCCAAAAGCGTTTGTCTATAGAGCCGTAGGTAATATCAAATGCGCCTTGTGTAACAGATGAAATTTTAATAGAACGTTCAATGATATCAAAAGTTTCGTCACTTACGGCAACTGGCGCACTACCTGCATGCCTGTTGATAAAGTTTGTTTCGCTCTCGTCGTTAAATGTTGTAAGTAGTTTTTCGATTCTTCTTATTTCATCCGCTGCCGCTTCAATTCCTATGCCTGCGATTGTTTCATCGGCGCTTATGGCAGTTATTTCAAAATGGTTGCCCATTAAATGAAACTGCTTTTTTATTACTAACGGTACTACCTGTTTCTTACTGCTTATCTGCATTGATTGCTTGTTTTACATCTTCAATAAATGACGCAACATCTGCTTTTGGATAACCTTCCCAGCCTTTCAACACTTTTCCATCTGCATCCAATAAAACAGTATAGGGGAATATACCCTGTTTGTTATACTCGTCAGCCATTTTATCGTTTGCAGCCTGTTGCTCTTCCGAAAGCTGGTCTTTTTTCCCGCGCGGAAAATCTGCATTTACCATTATTAAATCCTCGTTGGCAAATTGTTGAAAGTCCGGGTTATCGAAAATTTGTTTATGCATTTGTATGCATGGCCCGCACCAGTCGGAGCCCGAAAAATTCAACATTATGTATTTATGTTCTTTGGCTGCAATATGTTTTGCTTCGTCAAGATTATAATGCCATCCAGTAAAGGCAAGCGCTGTGACACAGGCTATCGAAAGGAAGATATTTTTCATATTTAATATGTTCGCATGAAAGAAGTCTTAGGGCAAATACCGTTTGCCCGCGCATCCGGAAACTATTTCTTTAATTGATAACAAGTTATTTAAAAAGGTTGGGTGAAGCTTTCTATTTTTAGTTAAAGAAAACCTACAGTTATAAAACCGGATAAAGTTGGAAAAAGTTGCCTCCTTACGGGTAGTATTTTCTAATATCTTTTTGTGTTAGCGAGATTTTGATGTCCCGTCAATATCTTTCAAATACACTATATTTTTGTATTTTTATTTTATGGAAGTAAGAGAAGCAGCTATCGCATACAGCAAACAAAAATTGTCTATAGAAGAATATCTTGAAATGGAAAATGCCGCTGATGAAAAGCATGAATATTACAAGGGAGAAA
>JBDTSD010000164.1:0-9509 GCA_039931355.1 Ginsengibacter sp. | reverse complement strand
ATGCTGTTAAATATTCACCGAAAGCCAATGTAGTTGATATACATATGGAAGAGAAGGATGGAGAGGTAATAGTTGCGGTAAAAGACAAAGGCATTGGTATTAGTAAGGAAAGTATTGGGAAAATATTTGAGCGATATTACCGCGAAGAAGAAAGGGCAACTCATTTCCAGGGGCTCGGGATAGGGCTCTATATTTCTTACGAAATTATTCAACGCCACAATGGGAAACTATGGGCGGAAAGTACGGTTCTCGAAGGCAGTACTTTTTATTTCACTATACCAATAAATTATGCTGAAAAAAAGTTATGAAAAAATGTATTTTAATTTTTGATGATGACCCGGAAATATTAATGGTGTCTAAAATAATTTTAGAAAAACAGAATTATCGCGTAATGACCCGGGTATGCTGCGACGATGTAATTAAAGATATTGCAGAGGTGAATCCCGATATGATTTTAATGGATCTGCGGATTCCCAAAATAGGTGGAGAAAAAGCAACAAAACTGGTAAAGAATAAAAGAACTACCAGGCATATTCCTGTAATTATTTTTTCGGCCAATCCGGAGATTCAGCAGGCTTGTGAAAGAGCAAAGGCAGATGGGTTTTTAAAAAAACCATTTGAAGTCAGCGATCTCATTAGTATAGCTGCCACCAATACCGCCCGGGTGAATGCATAAGAAATGATTATCTCCATTTAATTTATAATCTCCGGGCCTAAACCAATATTCCATTCTTTCGCACGGAATCGAATTCCCGGGCATGATAGGATGCGATTTTCTTTTAAAATTATTTTGCTGTTTTTTTCTTCATTCCGACATGAACGATTTCATTTCGCTCATTCTGTTCGCAAAGATTTCACAGGATTTGCTATCGCCGCCTTTATCGTGTGAATGCTTAATGTTATCAGCGCAATCAGCAACATAGATAAACCGCATATTGCAAATACCCACCAACTCATAGGAGTTCGATATGCAAAGTCTTCAAGCCACTTGTAAGCTGCCCACCATGCCAGCGGTGCAGCAATGGCAAATGCAACGAGCACTAATTTTGCAAAGTCCTTTGATAAAATGGAAACAATATTTGCAACGGTCGCACCTAATATTTTCCTGATGCCAATTTCTTTTGTACGTGTGTTGACAGTAAACATAACGAGGCCCAATAAACCAAGACAACTAATGAGCACGGATAAGCCTGTTGCCCAACTAAGCAGGCTTGCGGTATGTTGTTCCGTTTGATAAAACTTCGCTATGGTATCATCAAGAAATTTAAAACTGAAGTCTGCATCAGGATAAACCCGTTGATACACCTTTTGTATTTGTGCAATACTGTGTGACCACGAACTACCGGATACACTTTGAGGTTTAAGTAACACGTGAAACCAAAAACTCCTGTCGTCAAAGCTTGCAAAAACAAGAGGGCCTACGCTGGCATGAAGCGATTGCTCATTGAAATCTTTTAGCACACCAACCACCGGCATTTTTTTTCCATTAAAATCAAGTTGCTTACCCAGTGCGTCTTCCGGCCTTTTAAAGCCAAGTGATTTTGCATAGGTTTCATTTAAGAGAAATTCTTTAATGGTATCACTTTGCTGAACGTTTCTGCCGGCCAGCAATTTAATATTGAACAACTTAATATAGTTGCTGTCGCCCCAGCGTAGCTGCACGCTTTCTTTGTTACCATTGGCAGCACCAGCGTATGATATGTCAGTGAAGGCAGCTCCTTCATCGGCGGGAGTTAAGAAACCGCGGCTCGCCAGTTGCACACCAGGTAGTGCTTTTATTTCATTCAATAATAGAGTACGATGACTAGCAATAGTATCCTCACGTGGAATATCAAAACTCAGGATAGCCTCTTTCCTAAAACCCATATCCGCATTCAATGCATAATTAATTTGTTTGCTCACCAGCACCGTAGCGATCACGAAGAACTGGGCAATTACAAATTGAGATACAGTCAAACTTTTTCTTATCCATGCATGTCTTGATTCATTATTGAAAACCAGCGATTGATTTTTTAAAACGTTCACAGGTTTGTAACCGGATAAAATAAATGCCGGGTAAAATCCTGCAAGGAAACTCACGAGTAATGCAAGCACCAATAAAAACAAAAAGATATATGGCTGCTGCAATGGTTGAAATTGTAAGCCCGGCGGAATAAAATCCGCAAAGAGCCTTAAAAGAACCGGCGCTAAACAAAAAGAAATAATACAGGCGGCGATTGTCAATAAAAATGTTTCGCCCAGGAATTGAAAAATCAACTGTTTTTTTGAACTGCCCATCGTTTTCCTTATCCCGATTTCTTTTGCACGGCCGGCTACATTAGCAGTTGTAAGATTGATAAAATTGATACAGGCCAGTAGTAATAAAAATGCAGCTACCGCCATCAGCCCGTATAACGTTGGCTTATGAGCCAGCCTGCCATCAAACGATGCATACTGAGAATTAAAATGAACATCGCTCAAGGGCTGTAGTTTAAGATGCATATAATTCTCTGCATCTTTACCGGCATCTTTATTATGACTGATCATTAAGGCATTTAATTGCTTTTCAGAATTGGCAGCGCTTATGCCTTTTGTAAGTTTCACATACACCTTCGAGTATGCCATCCAATCGTTCCATACATTCATCATGAAATCGCCTTGCATGTGCGTTTGAGAAATGGTTGCAAACGAAATAAATTCAACAGCATCTAATGTTGTGCGGGCATCCAGGTCTTTTACAATGCCGGATACTGTAGCGCTAAAATCATCATTGTATCTTATTGTTTTTCCGATAATCTCATCAGGATTTCGGGAAGGAAAATATTGCCTGGCCCTGCTTTCTGTCAATACAACATTAAAGGGATTTTTAAGTGAAGATGAAGGTGAACCTGATAGCCATTTATAAGGTAGCAGCGAAAAATATTGAGGATTGGTGAAAACGATGGCAGGCTGTTTTTTAAATACGACAGGTTGTGATATACCTGTCCTTGCGATGCTTACTTTGGCCGTTCCATCACCCTGGAATTGCATTGCCGGCACGCTTGCTTCTACGCCTGTCATTTCAGTTCGAATCGCTTCACTTACCGGCGCAGGAACAGCAGCAGAATGACCTTCATTGCCGTTAAATTTCATATCCATCACAACGCGGTAAATGCGGTCAGCATCTGTCTCAACTTTATCATAGCTAAATTCAAATTGAACGATCAGGAAGATGATAAGTGTAGCACTAACGCCAATGAATAGCCCAAATACATTAATGGCAGTAAATGCCTTGTTCCGCCTGAATAATTTAAATGCAGTTTTGAAATAGTTTTTAAACATGTTCTTATTATTTTAAACTTTGCATTTTTATTCTGTTCTTAAGCTCTTTACAGGATTTGCCACCGCTGCTTTTATTGCCTGGAAGCTGATTGTAAATAATGCAATTGAAATAGCCGAAAGCCCGGCAATGGCAAACACCACCCACGAAATATCAATTCGATACGCGAAATCCTGCAGCCAGTCATTCATCGCCCACCATGCAACCGGGAAAGCAACAATTGTCGCAACCAAAACAAGTTTTAAGAAATCTTTGGAAAGCATCGCTACTATATTGGTAACTGTTGCTCCCAGAACTTTCCTAATTCCGATTTCTTTTGTCTTTTGTTTTGCAGTGTAGATACTAAGCCCGAATAAACCAATGCACGCTATAAAAATTGCCAGCACTGCAAATATGTTCAGCACATATAGCAGTTTAACATCCGATTCATAGAAGTGATTCAATTGCTCATTTAAAAAGAAATAGTCAAAAGGATGCTCGCTGGTAAATTGCTTCCATGTTTTTTGCATGTAGGCAAGAGATGATGGTATAGTGCCTGCTCTAACTTTTACAGAAATATATAATGGATTATCAGTAAGTATTACAGCAAGCGGTTCTACTTTTTTTCTTAAGGAGGCGAAATTAAAATCTTTCATAACGCCGATCACTTTCCCTTTCCGGGTCTCGTAGATTTCAAATTGTTTTCCAACGGCATCCCGATAGCTACCAGGATTCCAGCCAAGCATATTTGCCATGGCTTCATTTATCACAACAGATTCAGTTGTGTCTGTCGGCATCGTTGATGAAAAATACCTACCCGCCGTGAGCTTAATATTATAAGTAGCTGCGAATCGTGTATCAGTTTCAAAAACGTTTGAAAGCAAGTGCTCTTCGCCGGTGTGCCCTTCGGGAATAATTCCATAACCGTTAAAAGTCTGGCCAGGTACACGGTTGCTGGCCGAAACTGATTCAATACCGTGATTTTGTTTTAACGCTGTAATAAGTTCCCCTGACTTACTTTCAAGCCCGGTATTGGCAAGTCGTAACACAACTACCTGGTCTTTATCAAAACCAAGATCTTTTGTTGCCATGTAGTTCATCTGCTTATTTACAACAATCGTTGCGATAACCAGCAGAATAGAAAAAGTAAACTGGGTGATGACTAAGGTTTTGCGAAGCCAGCCATCTTTACCTGCTTTAATTACATTCCGGAAAACATCCGTTGACTTAAATCTTGCTAGAAATATGGCCGGATATAAACCCGCTGCAAGGCTTAGCAACAGCAATAACGCAACGAGGGCGCCTGCAATTTTTAATTGAAATAATAATTCCACCGTCAAATTTGCTCCTGCCAGGTTATTAAATAATGGAAGAATAATGCTTACAATTATCAATGCAATAATTAATGAAAGGGTGCATAATAAAAATGATTCGCTAAAAAATTTTTTCACAAGTTGTGATTGTCTCGCCCCTAATACTTTTTGCACGCCGGTCTCTTTTGCACGTGCCAACGCACCGGATGTGGTGAGGTTTACAAAATTGAAACAGGCGATCATTAAGATCAAACCAGCAATGGCCAGTAGCGTATAAATAATACTACTGCTGTTTGTACGGAACGATTCAGCATAAAAAATATCCTTTGATCCAAGGTGGATGTCATCCAGTGGTTGCAGGTACGTCCTGTATTGAAATTCTTTTTCAGGGAAATGGGAATGTAGCAATACGGAAATTTTATCGCCGGCTTTTACCGCATTGGTGAATGGTTGCAGCTCTACAAATGTATAATCCACGTTAGTCGTCCACGAGGTCATCCATGAAAAATATTCCTGGCTTGCGGGCGCTTCTACAGTTGCCATAGAAATGAGCATATTAAACCGGATGGAAGAATTATCGGGAACATCTTTAGCTACCCCGGTAATCTTAACCGGTATGTTATTAAGCGTGGTTAACGTTTTGCCAATCGGGTCTTTATTACCGAAATATTTTTTAGCAGTTGTTTCCGTAAGCACGGCGGTAAACGGCTCAGCCAATGCATTTTTCTTGTTCCCATCCAGGAGCGGAAAGTGAAACATGGTAAGAAATGCATTATCGGCATAGACAACATCCGCCACATTTATTTTTATCGTGTCGTAGCTCACCAGCATGTCATTAAACCAAGGCCTGAAACGGCAGGCGGCTACTACACCAGGAATATCTTTGCTTACAACGGGACCCAGGTTACCGGGTGTAATACCATCTGTTTGCGCCTCTTTATTTTTTTCGTTGGTTATCTTGTTGATCCTGTACAGCCTGCTATGGTTTAGATGAAAATGATCAAACGTAAGTTCGTTCAATGCATATAGACCGATCACGATACAGCTTGCCAGGCCGATGGTAAGTCCAAGTACATTTATAAAAGAAAATGTCCTGTTGCGTGCTATGTTACGAAACGCAATCTTAATGTTGTACTTCCACATGATGTTTGTTTTTAAATGTAATAAATGATTAGGACCAACAGGGCATCCTGTCTTCACTCTCATGACTTTAAATCTTATTACATTCTATCATTAACCTAACAATATGAACATTCTTTTTTATTCCGTTCGCAAACGCTTCATCCCAAAATAACCGGGATTCGTTTTGCTCACTCTGTTCGCAATGACTTTACCGGGTTAGCCATTGCCGCTTTTATACTTTGATAACTCACCGTAAGCAATGCAATGAAAACCGTCGCAAGGCCGGCAATAGCAAACACCCACCAGCCAACCTCAATTTTATAAGCAAAGTTTTGCAGCCATTTATTCATCGTCCACCATGCAACAGGGAAGGCAACGAGTACGGCTATCCCAACAAGCTTTAAAAAATTCCCGGAGAACATGGTAACGATATTACCAACTGATGCACCCAATACTTTACGCACGCCAATTTCTTTAGTACGCTGAGCCGCTACAAATGTTGCCAGTCCAAAGAGACCAAGGCATGATATTAAAATAGCGAGGAATGCAAAGTAATCAGAGAGCCTGCTTACGACCTGTTCGCTTTGATACAACTTCGCAAATTCAAGATCAGAGAACTGGTAGGTAAATGGAAATTTGGGATTCAATGTTTTGCAAATGCTTTGTAGTCCTGCAATGGCATCTTTTGTTTTTCCTGCTTTGGTGCGAACGAGAATGGTTCCCCATGGCCATTTTTCATCGAGCTTTACAATCAGCGGATCAATAGGAGCGTGCATGGAGCTGAAATGAAAATCCTTCAACACGCCAATGATGGTGCCCCGGCGATTGCTCCAGGTAATTACTTTGCCAATGGGATCTTTATAGCCAATTTTATTTACGGCAGTTTCATTTAAAATATAGCTCGCGGAGTCGGCATAGTCTTTTGAAAAATCGCGGCCTGCAGCCAATTGCAGTTTCATGGTCTTTACAAAATCATAACCCACTACCCCATCGGCAAAAGAAACTTCGCTGTTGGGGTCTTTACCGGGCCAGCTTACGCCGCCTGTATGATGCTCAATGATGGTAGGTGAATTGCGCATCTTTGATACATCCGTTATTGATGGTAATTGGGTAGATTCCTGTTTGAATAATTCATACTTATTGATCAGCTCGCCTTCAATGGGAATGTATATAAGGTTCTCCCGGTCGTAGCCAAGATTTTTATTTTGAATAAAATTCATTTGGCGATAGATTACTATCATGCCAACGATCAATATGATGGAAAGTGCAAACTGGAACACTACCAGCGCCTGCCTGAAAAAAGTAGCGGAGTAACTAAACTTAAGCGTGCCCTTTAATACCCTAACCGGCTTTAATGATGATAAGAAGAAAGCAGGGTAGCTTCCTGCCACCAGTCCTGTTACCAAAAGCAAACCAACTAACGCCGTCCAGAAAAAAGGCTGACTAACGGGAAGGTGTAGTTGTTTTCCCGTAAGGCTATTGAAGGCAGGCAGCAACAGCAATGATGCAACCAATGCAATAAGAACAGATAAAGAAGTAAGCAACATAGCCTCACCCATAAACTGGCCAATGAGCGACCAGCGCCTTGCACCGATCACTTTGCGAAGTCCTACCTCTTTTGCACGCTGAGAAGACCGTGCAGTAGCAAGATTCATAAAATTGATACAGGCGATCAGCATGATGAACAGGGCAACGATAGTAAAGAGATTTACATACTCAATGCGGCCGCCATCAATTTGCCCGTTCTTAAAATTGGAATGCAGGTATTTTGCAGGATACGATTGCAGCGCCAGTTCGACTACCGTTCCCTGGTCCTTATCCTTATAGCGATAGAGGAAATCTTTTATCCTGGCTTCTACCGATTTCGCATTTGCATCTGCACGCAGCATTACAAAAGTCTCCGGGCCGCTATTGCCCCAGTTGTGTACCCAGTCATTTTGCTTTACATAGTCAATCCAGCTTCTTAAAAAATCAAATCGCTGTGATGAATTGGCGGGCATATTTTCAAACACCGCCGTTACTTTCAGGTCTTCCTTATTTTCATATCTAATCGTTTGCCCGATGGCGTTAGCAGCGCTTCCAAAAAACTGCACAGCCATGTTACGGGAGAGCGCAATGCATCCCGTAGTATTTAAAGCTGTAGCTGCATTACCCTGTAAAAGCGGGAAGCTAAACATGCGAAAGAAATCTTCGCCGGCAAACTTGCCGAAGTTCTTGACCACTTTATTGTTTGCCTCAAAAGTGCTTTGTGTGCCGGGAGCAGCCGCATAATCCGTGCTGCTGGTATATTCAATTTCAGGAATTACTTTTTTTAATTCCTCCGCCAGCAGGCCTTGCGTGGTGTAGCCTGCATCCACTTTACCATCGCTGTATTTTGAGCGTTCGTACACCTGGTAAAGTTGCCTGCCATTTTTATGAAAAGCATCCACGCCGCGTTCATCCTGTATCCACAAAATGATGAGCATACCACATGTAAGCCCCAGCGAAAGGCCCAATATATTAATAGCCGAAAATGCTTTGTTACGGATAAGATTACGCCACGCAACCTTTAGATAATTTTTGAACATACAAATAGATTGATAGGGTTAAAAAATTATAAATAATAAAAGGCTGATGTTGAATAACTACATCATTCCAAAATATTGCCGGGAAGTTATGTTTTGATTCTTAGTAGTTTATAATTATTAATTGCCGGGGAGTGTTCGGTTTTGATACGGTGAGTGTTCGGTTTTGGGGGGAATGTCTTTTCAGATAAGTCACCAGCGAATGCTGACGCTACATGGTAAAGACAAACCTTTTGTTATGCGTTCCCGCTCCAAATTTATTTACCTTTTAAAAAACAATTGATTTCGTGCGACCTTATCCGTGGCAATATATTTTTGTACGAATGTCTCCTCTTGAAAAAACTGTTTCCAATATTGGTCTATATTAGCCAGGTTGCTTGTTTTTGCCCTTTGTTGATCATCATTTTGAGTTACCGACTCCGATAAAAGCGACCTGGAAAGGGTTACATATTGTTTCATACTATCCAGCATCTGTAGCAGTTCATTGTCGCCTATTATGGTAAACTGTTTATTTTTAAACTCGAAATATTTGTTTAACAGAGTTATTGCCTTGGAAAAAGTTTTGTTTGCATCATCGAATGCGTTTTCGGACATATAAGATTGCAGCCCCTTTTTCAGATATTGTCTTCGTTCTTGTAATAAATCGTTTTCAATTCCTGCTCCTTCCATACGCCTTAATTCTCCGGCCATTTGCTGGCGTAAAGAAAACTGGTTGTATTGCACCAGCGTATCCTTATAATTAAATAAAGCTTTGTTATTAGGTGCAGTACCATCTATAAAGTCTCTATTGCTTATGGGATAGGAAAGGAATTGATAAAGAGGATCAAATGGCATATGATCAGAGATGAAGTCTTTTGGATATATTTTATAAAATGCAGTATTGAATCGTTTTACAAACTGGTCATGAATCACATAACCAGCACCCCACGTAGGATCAAAAAGGAACCATACTCCATCCAATTGGGCTGCAACCCATGCGTGCGATAGGGGGATTATACTGCCCTCGATTTTTACATATCCGGGTACTACCACCGCATTTATTCCAACATTCCTGCAGAGGGCAGTAAATAAATCGGAGTAACCCTGGCAGACGGCGCTGCGTGTTTTGAGGACATCAGTTGCTGCTTGTGGCGGATTATTAGTGCTGCTTTTCATTTGCTGCATACGGGCAAGGTCATAGCTGATATTGTTGGCGATCCAAACGTAGATCGCATGTATCCGGGCTGTATCTGT
>JBDTSD010000163.1:0-9512 GCA_039931355.1 Ginsengibacter sp. | reverse complement strand
GATTCCCGCATTCTTTGGCGCAAGCATCACAAGCGTCCGCGCATATTTTACAAAGCGCCGCTGCATTTTGTCCGCCGATGCTCATTACCTGCGCTGCTGCATAGCATATAGCGGAGCATTCCATATCTGTTTGAATACAATTAGCCATCATTTTTACATCATCTTCCTGCAGGCAGGAGGAGGCACAGTGATTACATATAGCCGCACATTTTAGGCAGGCTTCAATACATTTTTTGTAGGTGTGATATCCGGTCATTTTAATTTGGGTTTAGCTATCTCTTCATAAACATATAAGAGATATTGGTTAGAATAAATATTTATAAAAATAGTTTAGACAGGCATTGCCTTGTAGCCAGCCTTGTTTACAATCTCAGTAATGGCTTCAGGCGAGAGGTCGTCCGTTTCTACTGTCAATACTTTTTTTGGATTTTGCGTATCCACTTCCCAATGTTTTATTTTATCATTTGCATTCAAATGCGGTGTTACGGTTGCTATGCATCCGCCGCAATTAATGTTTGTATTAAACTGGTATTTTTTCATAATTATATATTTTATTTTGTATTAAAATCTTATTTATTAAAAGAAATAGTTGCACCACTTTTTAATTTTTAAGCATCATAATGATACCCTTATAATTTTAGCCATTTCAGGCGAAGGCTATTGGTAACTACAGACACAGAACTCAACGCCATGGCCGCACCTGCAATCATAGGATTCAACAGAAAACCATTGAACGGATAGAGGACACCGGCAGCAAGAGGGATACCAACAATATTATAAATAAACGCCCAAAACAGGTTTTGTTTTATCGTAGCAACTGTATGCTTTGAAAGTTTGATGGCTTGCGGAATTTTTGAAAGATCAGATGAGATGATGGTCATCTTTGCAACATCCATGGCAATGTCACTTCCCTTTCCCATGGCGATGCTTACGTCCGCCTGTGCAAGCGCATTACTATCATTAATACCATCGCCTGCCATAGCAACGACCTTCCCCTTTTGTTGCAATTCTTTTACAAAATCCGCCTTCTCACCAGGTAACACTTCTGCTTTATAATTTTTTATACCCGCCTGTTTTGCGATAGCTTTTGCTGTAGCTTCATTGTCTCCTGTAAGCATATAAACGGCTACGCCCGCCTGCTGTAATTGCGCTACCGCAGCCACAGAACTTACCTTTATTTTATCTGCAATCGCTATAGCAGCTAAAGCATTCTCACGATCCGAAAGCCAGATTACAGTTTGCGCCTCAGCGAGCCACTTTTCCGCCTGTTCGTGCAAAGCAGCATCCGTCTTTATTTGATGGGATTGCAACAATGCCGGGCTTCCAAGCAGGTATGCATTACCGTTATACATCACTTTTATTCCTTTACCTGTAATACTTTCGAAGCTGTCAGTAGTAACAGGTTGAACATTTTTTTTCTTAAAATACCTTACGACAGCTTCCGCCAAAGGATGCTCGGATTGCTGTTCTATACTAAATAATAAATTGGCCAGTTCTTCTTTGCCTGCGCCTTCTTTCCATATTATTTCTACTACTTCGGGTTTTCCTTCTGTAAGGGTGCCGGTTTTATCAAGAACAACAGCGTTCACTTTTTTTGCCAGTTCCAGGCTTTGGGCATCTTTAATTAATATTCCATTTTCGGCGCCAATGCCAACTCCCGCCATGATGGCCGTGGGTGTCGCTAAACCTAACGCACACGGACACGCGATAACAAGCACAGTTACGAGGGCCAGCAATCCATGTGTTAAACCATTTGCTCCACCCAACACTATCCATACTAACATACTGATGATGGCAATTGCAATAACAACAGGAACAAAGATGCCGGCAATTTTATCTACCAGCTTTTGCACGGGCGCTTTACTTCCCTGCGCCTCCTGCACCATTTTTATAATTTGTGCGAGGAGTGTATCTCCGCCAACTTTATCAGCTACAAATTGAAAGCTTCCCTTTTGATTAATGGTGCCGGCAAAAACTTTTTCTTCTTGTTTTTTCTCTACAGCCATTGGCTCACCACTAATCATACTTTCATCAACAAAGGAGGTACCTGTAGTAACCGTTCCATCCACCGCAATCTTTTCACCGGGCCTTACTAACAAGGTATCGCCGGGTTTTACATTGGCAACAGGCATTTCCATTTGGTGCCTGCCTTCATGAATTACAGTGACTGTTTTTGGCTGCAAGCCCATTAGTTTTTTTATAGCAGATGAAGTGTTGCCTTTCGCTTTTTCCTCGAGCATCTTTCCTAATAAAATGAAAGCAATCACCACAGCCGATGCTTCAAAATAAACATGTGCTTCCAGCCCCCTGCTTTCCCAATAGGCGGGATATAGAGTATTAAATACACTAAACAAATAAGCAATGCCTGTGCTCAAAGCAACCAACGTATCCATATTTGCCGAGCGATGCTTCAATTGTTTAAAGGCATTTACAAAAAATTGTTTTCCAAACACGCCTACCACCGGCGTTGCCAATGCCCACATAATATAATTTGCATACGGTATATGCATAAAGAACATACCGATGATCGCAATCGGAAGAGACAATACTATCGCACCAATAGTTCTCTGTCTTAATTTTTTAAAATTTCTCCTGTGAAGATCTTCAAGACTGTCTTTTGCATCTTCAGTTTCGTCAATCGCCAGGTCATACCCGATACTTTGCAAAGCTTTTTTAAATTCGTCCGGGTTAGTTAGTGTGGGCACATACTCAAGCAAAGCCGAAGCATTAGCATAGTTCACCGAAACATTTACTACACCTGGTATATTTTCCAATATAGTTTGTGAGCTGATAGCGCAGGATGCACAGGACATATTAAGGATCGGAAAGGTTTTCTTTATTGTCTCAACATTATATCCAAGCCCGCGAATGGCTTTTATGGCTTGTGGAATTACTTCCATTTCGCCATTGGTATTAATAACCGCGCGGTTATTATTCAGCTCTACTTTATGGGAAGTAATGCCGGGGATTTTACTTAAGCCTTTGTCAACGATCAATGCGCAATGCTCACTTTCCACGCCGGCAAGTGGCAAGTTAATTGTGTGGGAATTCTTATTCATAAGGATAAAGGTCCCTGTTATAAATTTAGTATGAGTGCAGGATTATGGGTGATTGTTATACTTTATTGTTTAAAAAAAAGTATAAGCGTGACATTAAATAATCAATTTATCAAGAGAAAATTAAATACTAATTTTAAGATAGCTTTCGTTGCCCATTATGAATAAAACCTTGCTTAAAATAGTACTTTGAAAAAAATCATCTTACTCCTAAGTATAATTATTAGTTGTACAAGCTTTCTGTCAGCCCAATCAAGCTGGGTTAAAATATCCAACTCAAATATCGGAGAGATATCAAATATTGTTATCATTGGCTCTGACATTTTTATATCGGGGTTTGACCAGGTTTATTTATCCACTGACAATGGTGTTACATGGGTTTTAGTTAGCGGATTTCCAACTGTAGGTTCAATTTCATCTTTAGCAACAGATGGCCATAACCTCTTCGTTGCAGGAACCCGTATGTATTCTACAGGAGCCTTTGTATATAAATCGAGTGACCTTGGTGTAACCTGGACAGATATTTCACCAATGTCTAGTTTTGGAAATGACAAAGCAGAAACTTTACTTATTGACCAGGATACTATTTATGTTGGGGCATTTTTTTCGGGAATATATAAATCGGTTATAACCGGAATAAGTACCAATACCTGGACAACATTTAATAATGGCCTTTCATCAAATACTCCACCGTATATCATTCCTATATATGCCTTAAATATATTAGGATCAACCATTATAGCAGGTACTTATGGTATGGGTGCCTGGATTTCTCCGGTGATTTTGGATAGCTGGTTGCCTACAGCCGGAATGATAGATGGCGCAAACTATATTGGTTCGTTATGCTCATACGACTCTATTGTTTTGGCGGCAAATATTTCGGGTACTCCGGTGTTATATCGTTCTCTCGATAGTGGGCATACGTGGAATCCGGTAAATTCAAGTGTTTTTTTAGACATGCCTATTAATACTTTAATAAATAATGCAGATACAATTTATGCAGGCTCTAGTAACAATGGAGTACTTATATCCTTAGACGGAGGCATTAACTGGGTTGAGTACAACGATGGACTTAAAGATCTTTCAGGAAATTGGGTTGGTAATACCAACCAAAAAATTGTGAATGCATTTTTAATTGCTGGTAGTAAAATTTATGCTGCTACCGGCGACGGTGTTTGGTCGAGGTCATTTTCAGTAGTACTTCCTGTTACATTAGTAAACTTCGATGCTGCTTATAAGAATGGCTCAGCCTACTTAACCTGGAAAACTGCAACAGAATCTAATTTAAAAAAGTTCGAAATAGAAAGGAGTTTTGAAGGGAGCAATTTTAAAAAATTAGGAGAGGTAAATGCTATTGGAAATTCAAGCTTAACACATTTATATAGTTATGTGGATAATAGTATAAACAATTATAGCGGCAATATTTTTTTCCGTTTAAAACAAATAGATTTTGATGGAAAATTTAGTTATTCTACTGTTACCTCCATAAAAATTAAACACGGTCTTCAGCAAATCCAGGTTTATCCTAACCCTGCAACACAGCAGCTAACCCTGCAAATAAGTCCGGTGCAATTAGGATTAAAGTACCATATTTCCAACGCAGCGGGGCAGCAGGTTTTATCCGGAAAATTATCTGGGCTAAAAACAAATATTGATATTAGAAAAATAGAGTCCGGAACTTATTTCCTGCAGATCGAAGACAAGGGTAAGGAGACAATTAAATTTTTAAAGGAATAAAGAAGCTTCCGCCTAAACTGTATGAAGCTAATTTATCTTACACTATCTATAGGCTTCCGGTGAAGCGCCCCTAATTTTTTGAACTCCGATGGAGACATGCCGGTAAGTTTCCTAAATTGGCTGGACAAGTGCTGTGTGCTGCTGTAACCAAGATACACAGCCATTTCGCTCAAAGTATATTCATCATAAATAAGCCACTCTTTTGTTTTTTCTATTTTTTGTAAAATAAAGAACTGCTCTATAGTGATACCTTCTACTTCAGAAAAAAGCCGGCTGAGGGAAGAATAATCTTTAAATATATTTTTACTAACGTATTTGCTTACACTAAAATGATCTTCAATATTTCCACCCTGCACTTTTTTTATAAGTAAGTTTTTTATTTTTTCAATCAACTGCATTTTCTGATCATCCAATAATTCAAAACCTGTTTGCTTTAAATCATCTGCCAGTTTTTGTAGCTTCTTTTCTCCCGGATCTTTTGTTAGTTCTACCTCACCAAGGCGAATATATTTTGCCTGCAGTTTATTGTCTTTCAGTATCTGCTCCACAGACGTGATGCAGCGCGGGCAAACCATATTTTTTATTATCAACTTCACTATGTTCTCTAATTTATCAGCATAAATATTTCAACATGATAGAAATTTTATCCTCTATTTCTTAATTACATTGTCTGCCAGCCAATCAGCCATGCGTTGCGGCCATGCTTTTATTGAAGCCAGTAAAGAGCGCTTACCCATGTTGAAGGCATGATCACCCTGTGCATAAAGATGCACCTCAATAGGAGCTTTGGCGGCGCGGTATTTTTGCAACAGGTTTACAATCGGAGCGGAGCAACAGGCATCGTCATTTGCAGCTACCATAAATGCCGGGGGTGCATTAGCAGAAACGGAATCAGGCAGGAATAACGGTCCCGGATACACGAGCATTTGAAAATCAACTTTGGCGCTTAGCCTGTCTATTAAGTCAATTGCATTTCTGTTGCCTTCGCCATTGCCATAAGCCACCATTGAAACTACTTCCCCGCCGGCAGAGAAACCAAGCATGCCTATTTTATTAGGATCAATGTTCCATTCAGCAGCCCTGCTTCTTACAAGGCGTATCGCTCTCAGCGCATCTTCCTTAGGATGTTTTTCCACTAAGTAAGGAGAATTCTCTTCCCGCCCAAGGCGGTATTTAAGCACAAACGCTGTTACACCAATACTATTAAGAAACATAGCGGGATCAGTACCTTCGGCATCAAACACCAATAGCCGGTGGCCACCGCCAGGGCAAATGATTACTGCGGTGCCATTTGCTTTTTCTTTCGCCGGAAAGAAAGCCGTGATCGTTGGATTATTTATATGTTTTACCCAATAGTCCTTAGCTTCCTCGGGTTCATTTTTTAATTGTTCAAAACCCGGCGCACCGTTTTCCCATAAAGGAATTACAAGAGGTTTGTCCTGTGAAGAAGCTACAGGCGCATAAAAGATAAAAGCTATAAATAAAATAAAAACACCGGCTTTACTCATATAATCAATTTGATTAAAGATAAATGAAAGTGAGAAAAAATGCTTCGTAGTTATACAAGCCAAATTCGAATTTGGATGTGCTAATTTTATTTTCAATTGCAGACAATACTTACAAGCTTGTTTGCGGTATGCATTTGCTATAAAGGTTTTTCTGTTCCATAGGAACATTTCGTAGGCAGCAATGTATTGAGCAAAGCAAATTCGTTCCGTAGGAACGTTTTGTGAAGGTCGCCATATCTTCCAAAATGAATGTAATATGCAAGCCCATTTTTCCTTCCCATTTTAAAAATATAGAGCAGGAATGAATGTAAAATCTTGATGGCTATCGGGATTATTTATTTGAGATCGAATACGACGAGATACATCACTGTAGAACTTGTGTAACACAACACAAAACGTTCCTACGGAACGATCTGATAATTTATATTTTTCCTCTACCCATCCCGATAAAAATCGGGATTCCTATGGAACATATAAAGTTAGAAGCACATTATAATATTGTTCGGCCTTCAATCCTTTTTGCCGCATATTTATAAATGAAACTCTTTAATCAGGTGATGTAAAATTTTTGCATAAAACATCTCTTATTTTTTTGCCTGGTCTTTTTATCTTATTTATATTAAACTGCTTAAATTTATCCCTCACTTATTTGATTGCTTACTCATTACCGTTATTTCTTAATAATTCATTTGCCATTCATTTTTAAAAAATAAATATGCGAAAGAAACAGCAGCCATCGTCCCGTAGAAATTTTATAAAACAAATCACCGGCACAACCCTTGCATTAAGCGCAGGATCACTTGCAGCGCTTGCCGCAGACGAAAAAGCAGAAGAGCGCATCTTGCAGTATCAGAAGAAATTTTCTTCCAATGACAAAGTGAATGTAGCTGTTATAGGCATGGGCATAATGGGAAATAATAATGTGAACACAGCCTTAAAAGTCCCGGGCGTTGAGCTTGTTGCTGCGTGTGATCTTTACCAGGGCAGGCTTGCTCACGCAAAGGAATTACATGGAGATGATCTTTTTGTTACCAATGACTATCGCAAAATTTTAGAGAAGAAAGATGTAGATGCGGTGATCATTGCTACCAGTGATCAATGGCATGCACGTATTGCCAAAGCCGCCCTGGAAGCGGGAAAACATGTGTATTGCGAAAAACCAATGGTGCATTATATAAGCGAAGGTATGAGCGTGGTAAATGCGCAGAAGGTAAGTAAAAAAGTAATGCAGGTTGGCAGCCAAAGAGTGAGCAGCCTTGTGTATGCAAAAGCGCATGAATTATATAAATCAGGGGAAATAGGAAAGCTAAATATGGTAAATGCCATTTACGACCGGCAGGATGCATTGGGTGCGTGGGAATATACGATGCCCACAGATGGATCGCCTGAAACGGTTGACTGGGATATGTATATAAAAGGTATGGGCAACATGCCGTGGGATCCCAAAAAGTTTTTCTGGTGGCGCAATTATCGTGAGTTTGGCACTGGTGTAGCAGGCGATCTTTTTGTTCATCTTCTTTCGGGTACGCATGTTATCACCGATTCCAAAGGCCCTGACACAATCTATGCTTCAGGCCAGCTATGCCACTGGAAAGATGGGCGCAATGTACCTGATGTGATGACGGGCATTATGTCCTATCCTGAAACCCCAGAGCATTCTCCTTTTCAACTAACGCTGCAGGTAAATTTTGTAAGCGGCACCGGCGGCTCAGAGGTTATCCGTTTTGTTGGCGACGAAGGCGTAATTGATATTAGCGGCAATGGCTTAACGGTTCATCACAGCAAAATGTCGGAGGCACCGGGTATCGGTGGATGGGATTCTTTGTCAACTTATCCGAAAGAAATGCAGGAAAAATTATTACAACAGTATAATGAGAAATACACGAAAGCCCAGCAAAAAAGGCCGGTAACGCCAGACATAGTTTATAAGCAACCCGCAGGCTATGATGAACACCTGGAACATCATACAAACTTTTTTGAAAGTGTACGGAATGGGAAGCCTGTTGTAGAAGATGCCGTGTTTGGCTTCCGGGCTGCGGCGCCGTGCCTTGCCTGTAATGAAAGCTATTTTAAAAAGAAAGTTATTCACTGGGATCCGGAACAGATGAAGGTGAAAGAAGGCTAATTAAAATTTATTCTACAAATACTTTATCATAAAAAAAGAAAAACATGAAACTATCAAGAAGAAAATTTCTGATGACCGGGTCGCTCTCGCTTGCAGGCACTATGTTTCTTTCAAAAGAAATTTTTGCAGGCATTAATAAAAATGCTGCGGATCATATCCTCGGTATTCAATTGTACTCCGTACGCGACGATATGAAGACTGATCCTGCCGGTACATTAAAACAATTAGCAGCTATGGATTATAAAAATGTTGAGCACGCTAATTATATTGACCGGAAGTTTTATGGCTACAACGCAAGTGAATTTAAAAAGTTGTTAGATGATTTGGGTCTGATAATGCCCAGCGGCCACACCGTAATGTCTGATAAAGATTGGGACAATACTGCCAATGATTTTACTGATAAATGGAAACAGACCATTGAAGATGCAGCAACAGTTGGCCAGCGCTATGTGATAAGCCCATGGCTGGATGAAAGCCTTCGAAAAAATTATGATGGGCTTGTTGGCTTCCTTGATAAATTTAATAAATGCGGAGAGCTGTGTAAAAAGTCAGGGTTGAAATTTGGCTATCACAATCACGATTTTGAATTCAAATATTCATTAAATGATAAACAGATTTATGATATCATTTTAGAAAAAACAGACGCGGATTTAGTGTTACAACAAATAGATATTGGCAACATGTACGGAGCCGGCGGAAGGGCATTGGATATTTTATCTAAGCATCCCGGAAGGTTCGAAAGTATGCACGTGAAAGACGAAATTAAATCAGCAAAGGGCGGCGAAATGAATGATGATTATGAAAGCACCATTTTAGGCAAGGGTATTTTACCTGTAAAAGAAATTGTTGACCAGTTTCGCAAGGCAGGTGGCACCACTGAGTTTATTATAGAGCAGGAATCTTACCAGGGAAAAACACCGATAGAATGCGCAAAAGAAGATTTAGATATTATGCATAAATGGGGTTATTAAAAAATGGTTTTAGTGTCGGACATCGTCTTCCGAATAGGAATTTGCGCTGCAGGGAGTCGCCTATAAAATATTTCTATTGAAAAAATGTTTACCGGCCATCCGAATAAATTTGTTC
>JBDTSD010000162.1:0-9524 GCA_039931355.1 Ginsengibacter sp. | reverse complement strand
TAAGCTTTATCTTTTTTATTTCATATTACAACTTTCCCTTTATGTTAATTTATTATTGAGTATTGAACTAGTTTTAATATTCTTCTCAACAAAATCATTTGTTGTTTTTTAAATGCCAGTTGCACGGATATTTTGTTCAACGGTTAGCATTTTTAATTCAGCATACCTTTTTATGGTGGTTTTGCCGAGGGTGTTCACCTCTTCCCATACCGAACAGAGCAGTTAAGCCCCTCATGGCCGATGGTACTACACAACAATGTGGGAGAGTAGGTAGCTGCCATATTTATTTAAAGCCTTTCAGTTAATTCTGGAAGGTTTTTTTTGTTGATAGAATCTTTTGTTTTCAATTCAATTTCTACCTTTTTGATTTTGCCAGGGTGATCGCTTCTCCCATACCGATCCCTCGCGGCCTGTAGGCCCTCATGGCCGATGATGGTACTACACAACAATTTGGGGGAGTGGATAACTGCCATATTTATTTTTAGCCTTTCTGGAAACCGGGAGGCTTTTAATTTCAAGTCTTTGCATACTGGAAAATGAGGCGGATGAGATTTGCTATCAATCCATCCTGTGCTATTAATGGAAAATATAAATATTTCAATAATGAGAAGCTCTTAGGCCACTCAATGCTACATTCTGCGATGTCAAATTCCTCATGAATATAACTACGGAATTTTGCAGCCTGCCCTTTGGTATAATTAATCTTTATGGAATATTTTTCCCTTTGTCTGTAAACTTTATTATCTTTTTAGAAGAATTTAAATGATATGGGCCGGTGGCTAAAAAGTTTCCACGTGACAATTTTTTGCACACTTCTATGTGCTGCCGGTTCATTAGCGAATGCACAAAAAGCAGGTGGTATATTCCATCACCTTACTACAAAAAACGGATTATCATCTAACAGGGTCAATAAAATCATTCAAGACGGGGAAGGTTTTTACTGGATTGCTACTGATGATGGCTTAAATCGTTTTGATGGAAGCAATTGCAAAATTTTTAGGAGTATAAAGAACGATCCGGCTTCGTTATCAAGTAACAATTGTCTAAACCTTCTTGAGGATGACAATGGGGATATTTGGATAGCTACCCCCCGGGGAGTAAATCGTTATATAACAAAAGAAGGAAGATTTGAAAGATACTATCTATCTCATCCCACTCTTTCCCTGGCTCAGGTAAACGCGATTAGCGGAATGGTGAAAGACGAAGTAGGAAATATCTGGATAGCTTCTGCAGGGCTATGGCAATATAATATTTATTCCCGCAAATGGACGCGATATCTGAATAAACCTAATGATAAAACATCCATACCTGCGGGAACTTACCCCTCGTTACAATACGATAAGTTCAATAAGGGTTTGTGGATGTGTAACCAAGGGTTTGTTTTTTTTGAAATAAATGCCTCCAAATTTCATGACGCGCAGAATAATCCAAAAAATCTTTCGATTTTCAAAATAACACCTGCAGATCCTTTCTGTGCAATAGATAGTGCAGGCGCAATATGGTTTTATAAATATCCGGGAGGGGAGTTGTGTAAATATTTCATGAATAATAATACAATCAGGTTTTTTTCTGTTAAGAACAATTCCGGAAGTATTAGACACATTTCAGTAGATTCACAAAACCGGCTCTGGTTCAGCTATTGGAATAGTAGTACCAGGATATTTGACCCGGTTACAAATAAAACAGACACAAGCTTTTTAGCATATTTTCATCAGCAATCACCCTTGACTGCAAACGCCTTTCGGCTTTATATTGATAGAAAGGGTATTTACTGGATCAGTTCGGCAGAAGGCGTCAGCATATACGATCCCAATGAACAAGCCGTTAAATATTTTTTTTTGAATGATAATCGAAAAAAAGAAAAAGGTTCCGTTAATGCCATTACCTGCCTGGCCGAACAGAATGAAAACACCCTGTGGGTAGGTACAAGAGCCGCCCTGTTTCATTATGATTTGCTTCAAGAAAAAGCGAGGGCTATTGAAAACCTACCTCTTAACTCAAAACATATCCGGTGCCTGTACCTTCAAAAAGATTCTGTTTTATGGATTGGCGGATGGGATGAACTGCTGCTTTTTGATCTGCGATCAGAAAAGACGTTAAAGAAAATTTCGCTTCACGACAATCATAATCCTCAATTTATCGCAGCAGGCAGCAAGGGAGAAATTTGGGTAGGTACCTGGTCCAAAGGCTTGTTCAAGTTTTCGCCCGGCGGTGTGTTGCTGGATCACATTATGCGGGAGCCGGGCAATTCCGGTTCGCTTCGATACAACGGGCTAACTTGTTTCTCAAATAGCATGAAGGAGCCCTGTTTTTGGATAGGTTACAATTATGAGAATGGTTTTTTTAAGTTGAATTATGTCACACATGCGATAAAGAATTTTAAAATACCCACACCTTCTCCTTTTGCAAGCGTATCTAATTCAATAAACAGCATTGCTGAAGACAGTCGGGGAAATCTATGGCTGGGTACTCACGGCGGCGGCCTGGTTTATTTTGACCGGCGCAAAAATTCATTTATTACCTATACCGAAAGTGATGGACTAAAAGGTGATTATATCAACAATATATTACAGGATGCACATTCAAATACATGGGTCACCACCTCAAATGGTCTTTCCATCATTGATGCCCGAACGAGTTCTATTATCAATTCAGAAATAGACCTTTCTTTTGAAAACAATGATTTGGTCACAAATGGCATTATCCGGAAAAATAAAAACCTTCTCTTTTTTTCGGGCCTTAAGATGGTGGAAATTGACCCCGTTGCATTTTTACAACCTGCCCATCCTTCAAAGATACTTTTGAGCAATTTTAAGATTTTTGAAAAGGAAACTGCTATCACAAAAAATACGGAAGGCAAGCAAAGTATTAATCTTTCTTACGAGCAAAATTTTTTTTCGTTTGGATATTCTTTATTGAAAGCCAACCCCGAAACTGCCACCCAATATGCTTATAAACTGGACGAATTTGATGATGACTGGAACACTGTGAGGGAACGAAAAACAGCATACTATACCAACGTGCCACCCGGAAATTATGTGTTCAGGGTAAAGGCCACAGATGCAAGTGGTCAGTGGATATACTTTTCCGATCCGGTTGCTATCAGTGTATCGCCTCCCTTCTGGAAAACATGGTGGTTTTATCTTGTAAGCGGTGCGGCGCTAATCGCTTTAGTGATTTACATAGTTCGCAGCCGGGAGAAACAATTCAGGGAAAGACAACAGAAACAGTTACGGCTTGTAGTCAATACGCAGGAGCAGGAAAAGAAACACATCTCGGCAGAATTGCATGACGACCTGGGTGTCCGTCTCTCAGCGTTAAAATATTTTGTAACCTCGCTGAAAGATCATTTGCAAACAGGCAACCAACTTGCAGCAGACGCCTATACCAGGTCCATGAAAGTAATTGATGAATCGGTTGACGACATCCGGTACATGCTCGTTAATCTCAGCCCGAAAACTTTACATGAATACGGCTACCTGACCGCTGTTGAAGACCTCGTAACCAAATTAAGCCGCTTGCATATCATTGTTATTAATCTTCACCAGGAAGGTATGGAGCAACGCCTGCCGGCGGATATGGAAACAGGATTGTACCGCGTTACACAGGAACTTATTAATAATACATTGAAACATGCAGGCGCCAAAGCGATTGATCTTACTATTGAAAAAACTGCTGACCTGATAAAATTTAAGTATGCCGATGACGGCAAAGGATTTAACCTGTCGCAAAACGGAAATGGATATGGAATAGAAAACATTCATGCCCGTGTTGCGATGATGAATGGAAAAATTGAATGGAATACCACCGGTGGCATGAAGGTTACCATCATCATTCCCTTAAATCATCCTTAAGTATGAGGAAAAACGATTAACCCTTTCTTATTTTAGCGGAAAGCTGCGGATGCCTCTTCAACAACTTATAATGGAGCCTGAAAAGATTGCAGGGAAAAAAAGAATTTTTATTGCCGATGACCACCAGTTATTTATTGATGGACTCCTGCTCATTTTTGCAGAGCATTCAAACTATGAAATTGTTGGTTATGGAGGAAGCGGGAACGCTATTATTGAGTTTGCGGCACTGAACCCTGTTGATATAGTTATTACTGATATCAATATGCCGGGCATGGATGGCATTACAGCTACGGAAAAAATTAAGGCAATTAACCCGCTTATCAAGGTAATTGCAGTGAGTATGGTGAATGAGTATGCATCCGTTCACAAAATGCTGCAAAGTGGCGCTGACGGCTATGTATTGAAAAATGCCGGAGCCGAAGAACTCTTTAAGGCGTTGGAATTTGCCGAAGCCGGCGAAGTCTATATCAACAAAGACATAGCAGATATTTTGCTGAAAGGAATTCGTTTCAATCAAACAACGGAAGCCAGGCGCATTAAAGCAATGCGTGAAGACCTCACCCAGCGGGAAAAAGAAATTCTTACTTTGATTGTGAAAGGATGCAGTAACCAGGAAATAGCCGATCAACTTTGCATAAGTCTTCCCACCGTTAAAACACATCGCAGTAACATATTGGGCAAATGCAATGTAAAAAACGCGGCATCCCTCGTTCGCCTTGCCATGGAAAACGATTTGCTCCACTAACTCACTAACCGTATCATCCTAAAGTATGAGTGAAATTTCCATCTTTTGAATGAAGATTAGGAATGCAAGTAGCTATAGCTTAGGAGTATCAAACTTTTAATAGGAAAGGTCATTAATACTATTGAAAACAACAACTACGACCCCTCCTTAATCGTTTATTGTCCCTGTGAAAGCGGTTAAAAATTTAATTAAACCGAATGTTATCAATTTGATTGAATTAGATTTTGAACATCCATAAATTTTTAAAACGCAAAACTTTTCAAATTTCACTTTTCTAAAACTCCCAATTATGCAAAGAAAATTCTTCCTACTTAGTTTAATTGCCACACTTATTTGCAACGTTAGCTTTGCTAAAATCTGGCGTGTAAACAACACCGCAGGTATTGTTGCAGACTTTACTACTGCTCAGGCCGCACACGATGCCGCTGCTACAGGAGATACTATCCATTTAGAACCCTCTGTAACCAGTTATGGTATTCTCACAACTACTAAAAAACTAACATGGATTAGCACAGGAAATTTTCTTGCATCACACCTTGGTTTGCAATATTCAAGTACACCTGGTACCATGGATGGTGTCACAGCAAATCCAGGAAGTGACAATTCTGTTTTTAGTTGCAATGCCCAATATTTTCAGTGCTATGCTCCTAATGTCACTTTCCTAAGATGCTTCGTAGCAACTAATTACATTTATATTTTAGCTCCCGCCAATAATTGTGCGATCATTGATTGTTACATAAATGGTTACATATACGTTCAAGGTTCTACAAATACAATTATAAATAACAATATTATTACTTTTGATATTTCGTTAGATGCAACATCCTCTGCGGTTATTGTAAATAATGTTATGAATACACTGGGTGGTGGAGGTTCAAGTATCTCCAATTCTCAATTTCAAAATAACATCATTGATCAGTCTACCAGTCCCTATATTTTTATCAATAGCAATATAAATAACAATATAGCAAATAATGCCTCACTTCCTGCGGGCAATGGCAATCAAAATAATGTAGATATGAACACCGTATTTGTAAACTACCAGGGAACCACCGATGGAGATTTCGTGCTAAAGGCTGGCGGCGGCAATCCTGCTATTGGTACAGGTTTCGGTGGCATAGATATGGGTGCTTTTAGTGGTACTACAGCTTTTGTATTAGGCTTACAACCCGCAATACCAGCTATTTACCAGATTAATGCACCGGCGGCTCCTGCCGGTAATACTATGACCGTCACTTTCAGCACAAAGAGCAATAATTAATTTTTACCAACCCGAGCCTGCGGCAGCAATTTGCCTAAGGTTTATAAAAATACCATTATGCAAAAAATAATTGCGATAATCGTATGCTGGTGTTGGTTTATAACAGCATCTGCACAGCCAAATATAACCAGGGTGGAATATTTTATTGATACCGATCCGGGATTTGGCAAAGCCACCAGTATAACTATTAATACGCCATCTAATAATATTAGCAATGGCACATTTAATGTATCCATAGGTAGTTTATCTACCGGCATACATGCACTGTTTATTCGCAGCAGGGATGCTAACGGAAAATGGAGCGTTACCAATAGCCGTTTCTTTTACAAGCCTGCTTCTTCCGGCGGAGGCCCCCTCCCCAATATTACAAGGGTTGAATATTTTATTGACAATGATCCGGGCTTTGGTAATGCCATTAATATTCCGGTAACAGCAGGCAGTAATCTACAGAACATAAGCTTTACTGCAAGCATTAGCACATTGACAACTGGCATACATGCGCTATTTATTCGCAGCAGGGATGCTAACGGAAAATGGAGTGTTACTAACAATAGATTTTTTTACAAGCCCGATTCAACCCTCAGCGGCACCCCTCCAAATATTACTAATGTCGAGTATTTCATTGATACTGATCCGGGCTTTGGAAAGGGAACGCCAATTGCGATAGATTCATCAACCAACCTTGCCAATTTTATGGTCCCGGTAAATATTTCCGGATTATCAGTAGGCAACCACATATTTTTCATCCGAAGCCGTAGTGCGACAGGCTATAGTATTACTAATGCCTATACTTTCCCTATAGCTGCCGTTGCCGCGGCCCCATACATTAATGTAAACAGTTTTATTGTAAAAGCTTCCAACTGCGCAAGAGATAGCTTTGATATTTCATATGATGCCAGAGGTACCTACAATTCAGGCAATGTGTTTACTGTACAACTGAGTGATGCAGCCGGTAGCTTTACTTCACCTACAGCAATAGGCTCTTATGCGGGAACAAAGAATACAATTATAAAAGCGAAGTTGCCATCCCATTTGCCTGATGGCTCTGGTTACAAGGTCAGGGTAATCAGCTCAAATCCAGTAGTAACAGGTATTACAAACGCAACTACCATCACTATTCACGATCGCCCGGTAGCACAAACCATAACCGGCGCAAGCGATGCGAATACTACATTCAGCTATTCATATTCCGTACCTTCTTTCACAGGAAGTATATGGCTATGGCTGGCGCCTGCTGCAACTATTACGCAAACCAATAACAGTGCAAATCTTTTGTGGAACACACAAGGCCAGCCTCAGACTATAAAGGTTATTGAAACTAATCAATTTGGATGCGTAGGTGATACCAGTTTCAAAAATGTGAATGTATATAATTTAAGTATCAGTAATGTAGTCGCCTCATCTCTGGCGCCATGCCCGGCAGATGCTATGACAGTAACCGGCAGCGCAACTGGTGTATATAGTGCAGGCAACATATTTACAGCACAATTAAGTAATGCGTCAGGAAGTTTTGCAAGCCCTGTAAATATTGGATCAGTAACAGCCAATCCTATTGGCCTTTCACAAGCGGTAAGCATCAACGCAACTTTGCCTTACCCATTAGCAAATGGCGCCGGCTACCGGGTACGTATAGTTGCTAATTCACCTGCGGTAACAGGAACAGATAACGGTCAGAACATTGTAGTCAACAAACCCAATTTAGGGGTTGATCAAACTCTAAGTAAATGTCCCGGTTTCATGGCAGATATAAGTGCTGTGTTTAATACTACAGGTTTAACTATACAATGGAATACCGCCACTCCTTCTGCGGTAGATGTAGGAACCTACCAGCTAATAGTAACCAATGCCAACGGCTGTAAGGATACCGCGAATGTCGCCGTAACAGATTATCCAAAACCCAATCTTGGAGCAGACCAATCAACAACGATAAGCTGCGCAAATGGAACTGCGGATATTACCACATTATACAACACGTCATCATATTCAAGTGTGGTGTATAGTGCGGCAACACCTGCAACAGCAATTCCGGGGGCATATACTTTAATAGTTACTAATGCAAATGGATGTAAAGACACTGCGAACATAACGGTGCTTGATGCAAGTACTGCCACGGTTCCGTCTGCCGGAAGTAATTCAAAAACAGCGAACAGGGAATGTACTGATGCGCAGGGCTGGACGCACTATTATTATGACAATGGTACACCCACCGATTACAGTGACGACATCCGTTTACTATCGCTGAAGAAAAATGGAAATAATATCGGAACGGTTGGAAATGGTACATTCGTACTAACGGTGGCGGCTACCAGCGGAGCAGGAGGCAATCATGCAGTGAAAGTGAACAGCCCTTTAGTTTTGGCAGGCACAAATTTCTTTAGCATGAACCGTTATTGGAACATCACGCCGACAACGCAGCCAACATCATCTGTTGGAGTAAGGTTTTATTATAACTCGCAGGATCTCGCAGACGTGAATGGAGATGATCCGCAAGGGCCGAAAAGCCATACGGAATTAACACTGTATAAATTGCAAGGGGGAAACCCTGACCCAACCACGAATTGGACGGGAGCAACCGGAGTTACCTATTATGCTTCCGGAGGGGCGTCCACACTGAGCAACTGGGTTTATACTGATCTCGGGAATAATACACACCAGGCAGAATTTTTAGTGAGTGATTTTAGTGGTGGAGGTGCAGGTGCTTTGAACATGTCGGCTTTGCCGGTTACTTACCTGTCATTTACCGCAACTGCCCAAAAGGACAAGGTTGTGTTGCAATGGTCAACAGCTACAGAGCTTAACAGTAAAGACTTTAGCATACAGCGAAGCCTTGATGGAATATACTTTGAAACTATTGCCACGGTAAGGGCAGCGGGCAACAGCAATACCATCAGGTATTACCAGTTTGATGATTTGCAAAGTATCAGCTTCAAAGGTGAAGTGGTGTTCTTTAGAGTTGTAGAATCGGATATAAATGAACGATTAATTTATTCATCTATTAAAAATGTAAAGATCGCTGAAGGCATAAATACGTTCACACTTCGCTACAATCCTGTTAGCAGCCAGGCTGAGCTGAATTATGCAAGCATTGAAACAGGTGAAGCACAGATACGGGTAGTAGATCACCTGGGCCGTGTTATGATGATTAAACAATTGCAGATAGTTACCGGCGATAATAAAATAATTTTAAAGACAGGTAGTTTAGCGAAAGGTATTTACGAAATTGAATTGACAGGTAAAAAATACCACGGACATGTAAGAATGGTAAAACAGTGACGGCTTGAATTATTTAAACAGATTATCTTCGAAACCGGTTATCTGACGAATAGAAACACGCACTAAATTATTTGCGATTTGGAAATAGGGATAACCATATAATTATTTTGGTTTTTGGAGTGCATACTGCATTTTATACTGAAGAGAAAAGATAGTCTGCAAGCTGCGGTAAATGGGTACCGCATCCTGTCGCCTCGGGCGGGGGTGAGAGTAGGTAGCTGCCATATTTATTTAAAGCCTTTCATCCTGATAGATATCGGGATTGAGAGGCTTTTTTTGTTTTGACACATAGTAAAAAAAAGATATTGAAAGCTGCAAAGCAAATAACAGGTCTGTCTCTACTTCTGCTTCCTTCCAAACTTTTCTTTTAGAAATCTCTCTAATCTATCAG
>JBDTSD010000161.1:0-9551 GCA_039931355.1 Ginsengibacter sp. | reverse complement strand
CGGAACCACTTAAAACGGTAAATGTGGATGATATGCGCTGCATGAGTACGTTGATGCTTCAAAAGAAGTAATCTTTTTCGCAGAAGTAATAAGTGGAATTAGTTGATGATTTTGATGTGTAGAAGAAATCTTTTTGGATATCATATCGGGAGAAATATAGTCACAAGCTTTTTATTGATTTTGTCTGAAGCCGTATAGAACCGCCAACTGGTTAATAAAAATTATGTTCATAAGCATACTTATGTCTTCTTAACTAAAGTAAGCGCCGAACTTTTGTGTACCGCTATGTGCTCGGTTTTGTCACTTTTTATTTCATACTGTGGGTCTTCTTTGCCGGCATGGTGCTGATAGCCTTTATAATCAAAATCAGCGGTGTGAATTTTTATAATCTTGCCGGAAACTATGCCTGCCTCTGAATTCCATTTTACATGGTTGCCTTTTTTGAAAGTTTGTTTCATTTCATTCAGATTTTAATAAGAGATAAGCAAAAACTACTCCTTGTTTTATTTTATTCTTTGAAAAAAATTATACTCCTCAAAATAAGAATACTGTTTAGTTAATAATAAAAGTAATTAAATACTTTTATTAAATAATTGTTCATACCTTTGTGTTATCAATTCAACATAAAATTTTAAAATATGGAAACGCTCACAGAAAATATCCTTAATGTAACCTTGCTTGAACCAAGGCAAAAACATCCAACCATCTTTGTTCGTTTTGATGAACTGGCATATGGAGAAAGCCTCACCATTCACAACGACCATGACCCTAAACCACTGTATTACCAGCTATTGGGTGAGAGAGGTAATATTTTTACCTGGGAATATTTGGAAGAAGGCCCCGAATGGTGGAAAGTAAAAATTTCTAAAAAGATACCTGGGGAGCATGATGAAACACTCGGTGAAATTGCCGCGAAGGATTTGCGCAAGGCAGAAGTCTTTAAAAAGTATGGACTTGATTTTTGCTGTGGCGGAAAGAAGACGGTAAAAGAAGCATGTGCAGAAAAGGGGATAGATGTTACAGAGGTGGAAAGGGAATTGCAGACTGCCGATAAAAATATTACGGCATCACGGCCCTTGCCCTACAATGAATGGAGCATTGATTTTCTTGCAGACTATATTGTGAATACACATCACAGTTATGTTAAGAAAACAATACCGGATTTAATGTCTTACGGCGCAAAAGTAGCCGGCGTTCACGGTAGCCAGCATCCCGAGCTCCACAAAATAAATCGTTTGACAGATGAAGTATGTGAAGAATTAGCTACTCACATGGTAAAGGAAGAAACTGTGTTATTCCCTTATATAAAAAAACTGGTAGCTGCAAAAAATAACGGAAGCGAATTTCAGGTAGAAGGTTTTACGAGTGTACAATCTCCCATTAGCATGATGGAGCATGAACATGAAATTGTAGGCGAGAAAATGGAACATATAAGAGCGCTCAGCAACAATTATATTTTACCTGAAGATGCGTGTGCCAGCTATTCTTATTTATATAAAACTCTTGAGGAGTTTGAAAATGATTTACATATTCATGTGCATCTGGAAAACAATATCCTGTTTCCTAAATCACTTGAATTGGAAAAGAAGTAGAATTGGCAATATGTTTAAACACGTTTAATAGTTAAAAGCATCTTTGATGAAAAAAATCAAATTCTTACTACTATGTGGGTGTATTTTGTTTGCCTGCAACCAGCGTGCTGATGAAAGCGCGGGCCATGAACAAGCAGGTCACGAAGAGCACCAGGACACAACTCTTTCTCTAAACAATGGAGCAAAGTGGAAGGCAGATTCTACAACCAACCATAATGTGATACGATTGAAAACTACCGCAGATATGTTTAGAGTTGAACCTTTTCCATCAGTAAATAATTACCAGGTATTAGGTAGCGATTTAGCTAATGATGTGGATACATTAATTCAGCAATGTAAAATGAAAGGTGATGAACATGAAGTATTGCATAAATGGCTTGGGCCCATTTTAAATTTATCTGGCCAATTAAAAAATGTGACCGATACTTCTGCAGCGAGAGAAATTTTTAAGTCTGTTGATGAACGCATAGATGCGTATCATAATTATTTTGAATGAAAATGACTATCAACTCAAATACAAAAATAGCGGCCGTAATAAAGCAGCATCCCGAGGCGCTTGAAGCCATTGTAAGTATCTCACCAAAGTTTGAAAAGCTTAGAAATCCATTGTTGCGAAAAGTAATCGCGGGAAGAACTAACATCACGATGGCTTCAAAATTAGGTGGCTGCACTGTGGATGATTTCTTCGATAAGCTCCAGCCATTGGGTTTTAAAATTGACAGGGCAATTGTTGCAAACGGTAAAGACAAAGAAGAAAAGCCCATGCCCGAATTTTTTAAAAATATACAGCCAGGTAACATTATTGAATTGGATGTACGTGGGGTAATTGAAACCGGAAAAGACCCGCTGAATCTTATTATGAAGCAGGTAAAAGAATTAAAAGCAGGACAGGTACTTAAGATTATAAATACTTTTGAACCCACACCATTAATGCACTTGCTCGGCAAACAGGGCTTTGAGTCGTATGCAGAAACTATTGCCGAAGAACTGGTGAATACTTATTTCTATAAAAAGACCGGCAAGCCACTGGGCGTTGAAACGAATACTACTCAATCATTAGAAAACTGGGATGAAATACTGAACAGGTTTGATGGAAAAATTGAAACAGTTGATGTGAGAGAGTTACAGATGCCGCTGCCTATGCATACTATACTCGAAGCATTGGAAACATTGCCGGCAGACAAAGCATTATTTGTTTATCATAAACGCATTCCCGTTTTTTTATTGCCGGAGCTGGAAGAACAAAAGTTCAGCTACCGCATTAAAGAAGTCAGTGATGTGGCAGTTTACCTGTTGATTTATAAAGACTGATATGTTTACTCCCTCCGGAACTACACTGACCACTAAAACTACATCGTATAAAGTGGTACTTCCATTTTATGGGTATGCCGCTTTTGCTTTTCTTATCGCTACTGTTTTTTTATTATTATCTGTAAATGATATTACAGAACATTATTTCCAACCACACACCTTAGCGATTACCCATATTATGGCGCTCGGCTGGGGCACTATGCTGATACTCGGCGCCAGCCACCAATTGGTTCCTGTGTTAATTGAAAATAAATTGTACAGTAATAACCTGGCTTATGCTTCTTTTATATTAGCAGCGGTTGGCATTCCCCTGTTAGTGTATGGGTTTTATATTTTTAATATGGGATGGCCCGCCCAATGGGGAGGCATATTAATTCTGTCAGCCATCATCGCTTATCTTATTAATCTTGCAGTAAGCATGGCAAAAAGCAGGCATGAAAATGTGCATGCCGTGTTTGTTTTTACGGCTGCCGTTTGGTTACTTACAACTGCCATCATTGGGCTTATGCTTGTTTACAACTTTACGTTTCCGCTGATGAAAAAAAGTTCATTGGATTATCTTCCATTGCATGCACATATTGGTATTGTTGGTTGGTTTTTATTGTTAATTACCGGCATCGGTTCACGGCTGATACCCATGTTTCTTATTTCAAAATATAATAACACAAAAATTCTATGGTGGATTTATGGATTAATTAATGGTGGTTTGTTGTTATTCATTTTTTCTTTTTTGTATGCTGAGAATAAGATGCTGTTAATTGTTCCGTTGCTTGCAGTGGCAGCGGCTATTGTATTATTTGGTAATTTTTGTTACAAATCTTATCAGTTGCGCATACGTAAAAAAGTAGATGAACAAATGAAACTGTCGTTGCTTTCAGTTATTATGATGGCGCTGCCTTTAATCTTTCTTGTTGCCATTATTTCTTTAATAATAATATCCCCGGAAGAAAATGTTAGTCTCGTTATTGCGTATGGATTTATTATTTTTTTTGGATGGATTACCGCAATCATCCTGGCTATGACTTTTAAAACATTGCCCTTCATCGTCTGGAATAAAGTTTATCATCAATTAGCGGGGAAAGGCAAAACGCCCAATCCAAAAGATTTGTTTAACGATGTCGTTTTTAAATGGATGGCTATCGCTTACATTTCCGGTTTTGTATTATTCACAACAGGGATTTTAGCGGGATATCCATTGATTTTACAATTAGCCGCCGTGTTATTATTAATCACTTCTTTATTGTATAACTGGAATGTGATAAAATTACTAATGCATAAACCCATTGTGAAACCCGTTGGCCAATGAACATAATTACAAACAACACTATAAAATGCAAGATGGCACTGGCGGCTTTGCAGAATGTAATGGACCCTGAGATTGGGTTGAATATTGTGGACCTTGGATTGATTTACCAATTGGATTTTGAAGAAACAGAAAGGAAGATTTTTTGTACTATGACGCTCACCACCCAATTTTGCCCTATGGGAGAATCCATAACCAATGCAGTGAAAGAAGTGTTGGAGTCAACCTTCCCGCAATCTGAAGCAATTGTCGAATTAACATTTATCCCGTCCTGGAATTATGCAATGATTTCAGAAGAAGGGCAGCAATTTTTAAATAAAAAATGAATGCTAAGTCTTACGTGCAAAACAGCTATCAAAGCAGTAATTTACCTGGCCTCAAAATTTGAATCGGGCGAAAAGGCCGGTATGAGAGAGATCGCCGAATTTATTGATGCCAGTGAACACACCGTAGGTAAGATACTGCAGGCATTAGTAAAAGAGAACATCATCAACAGCGCTAAAGGGCCTGCAGGCGGGTTTTACATCACGCCAAAACAAATGAACCAATCAATCATAAATGTAATAAATGCAATAGACGGAAAAGAAGTTTTTGATGAATGCGGGCTTGGATTAAGTAAATGTTCTGCCACACATCCCTGCCCCATACATGATGATTACAAAAAAATTAGAGACCAGTTTAAACTAATGTGCAGTCAAAAAAGGATAAGTGATTTATGTGAACCTGTTAATGATGGCCTGGCATATTTAATGGGTTGATTGATTTATGTGTATGGCCGTGAAGCAATCCAAATTACCTGCAATATCCTTATTAATGGAAAATTAAAAAATATCACGTTCAGGATTTGTTACAATTATTAAGATACTTTTTATCTTGCCGTTTAATATTCAACAGGAACTGACGATTTAAAAACTAGCAAAATGAAAAATACTGATACATTGTGTGTACACCCAATCGCAGACGATGATAATATTAAAGGCTCGGTTACATCTGTTATTTTTCCTTCTGCAGCTTATAACTATCTGGATGGAAAATTGCAATACCCGGGGTTTTATTCTACCTACAATCAAAAAAGATTAGGCCAGGTGATGGCTAACCTGGAGCAGGGTGAGTGGGGTATGACTTTTAGTTCCGGTATGGCGGCAATTACCACTTCTATATTGTCATTTGTTCAGCATAATGATCACGTCATATTTTCAAGAGATCTTTATGGTGGCACCTGGAAGTTTGCCGAGGAAGAACTTCCGAAAAGGGGTATTTCTTTTAGCTACGCTGATAATACATTGGAAAGTTTTCAATCTGCGTTCCGGGATAATACCAAAGTAGTTTATATAGAAACACCTTCGAACCCACTTTTAAATATTTTCCCTCTTAAAGAGATTGCGTCTTTTGCAAAAGAACATAAGCTGGTAACTATCGTGGACAATACTTTCGCCTCACCTGTTAATCAATTGCCGCTTGATCATGGCATTGATATATCAGTGCACAGTGGTACAAAATATTTGGGTGGCCATAATGATCTTCCCTTCGGCGCATTGGTTTCTAATAACATAAATCATAAAGAACTTATTTTTTCATCCGCGAAAATCTATGGAGGATCATTATCACCCTATCAATGTTACCTGGCGGAAAGAAGCTTGAAAACTTTATCCCTGAGAATTCGGAAACACAATGAAAATGCATTGAAGGTTGCTGAATACCTTGAGGGGAATTCTCTTGTCAAAAAGGTTTATTACCCGGGGCTTCCATCACATCGCGATCATCAAATGGCAACCCAACAAATGCTGGGATTTGGAGGTATGTTATCTTTTGAATTGGATGTAAGCCAGGAAAAATTAATTGTGTTTTTAAAAAGCCTTTCTATTATTCAACCTGCCTTAAGCCTTGGCGGAGTCGAGAGCCTTATTTGTTCTCCCGTAACAACATCGCATAGAAACCTCTCTTCTGAACAGCGCCATAGCCTTGGCATACAAGATAATTTACTAAGGCTTTCTGTTGGCATTGAAGATGCTGATGATTTGATTGCTGATCTTAAGTCGGCAATATTGAAAGTGGCTTAGCTTGAAACAATGCGGGCTCTTTCCTACCCATTCATCACTTCAAGTATAGTAAAAGTTTTATTACCGGAAGGTACTTTCCATTTTACTTTTTGCCCCTGGCGAAAACCGATTAATGCAGTGCCTATCGGAGCCATTATCGAAATCTTTTTCTCTTTAATATTTGCTTTATCGGGCGTAACAATTATCAATTCCATTGCTTCATTTTTTCCATCTGCTTTTATCCTTACCCTGGAATTTAATCCGACAACATCGGCTGGAAATTCCTCTGCGTCCAC
This sequence comes from Ginsengibacter sp., assembly GCA_039931355.1. Lineage (GTDB taxonomy): Bacteria > Bacteroidota > Bacteroidia > Chitinophagales > Chitinophagaceae > Ginsengibacter. The sequence continues at coordinate 3,010 of JBDTSD010000161.1, read as the reverse complement.
AAGTTTCGCTTTCTTTAGTTCCGCCTGCAGTTCATCGGCATCACGCTTATTAAATGTTGATTGTGACCGTGCGTTACGCAGGTACGCTGTGAGCAATGAATAATCATCTTTTCTTAGTACGAGATTGTTTGTTATCTTTTTCATATTTCTTAGTTTAATTGTGGTTGAAAATTTTGTTGTTGTTTGAACTGATTTAGTTTTTTAAAATATATCTCTTCGAAACTTTTTGTTGTCTGTGCATCTATTCTTCTGAAAAATTTTGCGGCATGAATTTTTTCGATGTTCGCAAAGCCACAGGCCTCCATCATCTCTTTTGTTGCCTTTATTGTATTCAAGTGAAAATTGAAAACACGTACACTTTTGTCTGCCGGGTCTAAACCTTTATACAAAGCCGGATTCTGTGTGGCCACACCTACCGGGCATCTGTCTGTATCGCATATCATAGCCTGTATGCATCCTAATGCAAACATCATCCCTCTTGCACTGTAGCATGCAGATGCTCCAAGTGACAATGCTTTAAGGATATCGAATGCTGTAATGATTTTACCTGCGGCAAGTATTTTAATACTGCCTGATAAATCATATTTGTCCAAAGTTTGTTTTACAAAAGCAAGTGCTTCAAACAATGGCATTCCCAAATGGTCTGTAAATTCTAACGGAGCTGCGCCGGTACCACCTTCTCCACCATCAACTGATATAAAATCAGGAATACAACCCGTGAATTTTATTGCCCGGCAGATATCAATGAACTCCTGCTTATCACCAATACATATTTTAAAACCTATAGGCTTTCCGTCTGATAATTCACGCAATAGTTGGAGAAATTGTACCATTCCTTCTGGGGTGTCAAACTCAGCATGTGCCGCCGGAGAATGAATAATGGTGCCTGCTTTTACCTGCCTGATGGCAGCTATTTCCACTGTATTTTTTGCGGCGGGCAAAATTCCTCCATGTCCGGGCTTAGCGCCTTGCGATAATTTCAATTCAATCATTTTTACTTGCGGAAGTAATGCATTTTTACGAAAAGCCATAGAATGAAATCTTCCCTCGTTGTTACGGCAACCAAAATATCCTGTACCGATTTGCCAGATTAAATCCCCTCCCCGGAGATGATGTTCGCTAATGCCACCTTCTCCTGTATTATGTGCAAACCCACCTAATTTTGCTCCTTTATTTAAAGCTGTAATTGCTGTTTTGCTTAAAGCGCCGTAGCTCATCGCACCAATGTTATAGATGCTTGCATTATAGGGCTGCATGCAGAGATGGTTCCCAATCAGCACACGCAATTTTTTTTCATCTAACGTTTTCGGATACACAGAATGCGCTGCCCATTCAAAGCCGGGAGCATTAGGATCAGCCTGCATTCCAAAAGCCACCGTTTGTTTTTCGTTTTTAGCCCTTTGATAAACGATAGACCTTTGTCGCCTGTTGAAAGGTTTTCCGTCAAGGTCAGACTCAAAAAAATACTGCCTTATCTCCGGCCGTATAGATTCAAGAAAATATCGCAGATAACCTGCCAGGGGAAAGTTGCGTAAAAGCGAATGGCTCTTCTGCCCGGCATTTACAATAGCCAGCAGCAAAAGTGGTGCGCTCAGAGCAAGAGCCCAATACCATTTTTCATTCGCTGCAAAAGCGTAACTAATAACTGCCAGGTTTATCAATACCATCATTATTAAAATCTTTCTCCTGATTGAAAAACCTGTTTGATTTCGTTTCATAAATAGTTCATTTAATAATCAAATAAATTAAGCTGCAACACCTCTTCACTTTTAATGCTTATACCGGCACATCCTGTAAAGATTTAATGCATCTCAGTAAGCCCGAAGCTGCAAAGTTTAGTTTGCAGAAACTTTGAGAAATGATGCGGGGAAATACGGATAAACGAGACTCTCTTAGGCTATCCGCTTTAGCTTTTTCATTTTCATTGCTGAAATCACTCCCTCCCATTTTTGCGCTCTTTGCTCTAATAAAGGCATGTCGGATATGTGGTGTAAAATATTCGTATAAAAATTTATTTTGACCGGCTCCTTTTCCTCAATGAATTCAAAATGCAAATTGATTTGATCAACAAAACGCTCAGTGGCTTTTTCTTTCGGGTCATTTGAATAAAAAGATTTATAGTCTTTTATAACAAAACAATTTTTCACATTATCAAGGTCAATAATTTGCCATTTATACTTCTCTGTTTCCACCGGCTGCACTATTAAAAGTTTGTTGCATATTTCATCGAGCCCAAGTATAAAGTTTTTGAGTATCTCCGGCTGGGTAACTGTAAGATTATGTTTGGTTAGCACATGATCGTAATAAGCTTTGAATGCAGCTGATGTCTTTTTTTCTGCTTTATCATGTAAAAAAATAAGCCCTTTAAAAATGAGTATAACACTTGCAACAATGATAGCTGCACTGATTATAGTAAGCATTTAATAAGTTTTAAATATTCAGAATTAGAAAATAAAATAAAGGAATAGGTATCTATGGTTAGTACTGACTTAAACGCAATTTTTCAAATGATTGAAATACTTCGTTAAGATGCTCCAAGCCCTGAAGGGTGAGGCTTGAATGAAAGAACTAAAGTCTTTGAAATTTGAAAGATAGTAAAGCTTTAAACAGAAAGGTAAAAATCCTGTAAATGAGCAAACACTATATATTTCCAGGGCAGGTACATTATATCTGCTTTGAAATACGGTGGTATTATTGTAAGTGCTATTAATCATTTTGCTTCTCTAAAATTGTTCTTTATGGTGTGTGCCGGACATTTTTGAAAATATCATTTTCCAATTTTTTGTCTTCCTTTCTAACACGGGTAAATCTTCAATATTATTTTTTTTATTTTCGAAGAAAGGCAGTGCCACTGCATCTCTTCCATCAGTGAATTCAAATTGTAAATGCATCGTCTTAAGAAATTCTTCTAATCTTTTTTTTCTCAGCGCATTTGGTTTTATACTATCATAGACTGTTTTCACTGAAATGGATTTTACTTTATCCAGCTCGATTATGTAAGAAGAATTAG
>JBDTSD010000160.1:0-9660 GCA_039931355.1 Ginsengibacter sp. | reverse complement strand
TTTTATGAAACAGGAAAAAAAGATTTTGATTGGTTAACGCATTTTAATGAATGAATGAATGTGTTGGCGAGGACGCCAACACCAGCAGCACTCTAAATTAAAATATGCAAATTCAAAGGAAATCCCCAGCTATTCTTAGAGTGTATAAACAAAACTTATTAATGTCGTGAGTTTGCAACAGGGCAATAACCACCCGCTATAATAGCTTATCTACACCGTGAGATACTTTATAATACCTCAAAATCATAAATGAAGACCCCAATAATTATAAAATAAATGAATTTTTATCAAACTGTGTTTGTCTAAAATATTTAATTATAACACCTAAGCATGTTATATAGATTATTTTATTTTACATTATATTTATCGTTCTATATTCTAATATCCCCGCAATCACTGCCGCTTCCTCTCTTAGCCTAGTAAGTCTCACCAGCATAAAAAAGATAAGAATGAAAAAATGTATTCTCGCAATCGGGCTACACTTGTCCGTTTCCGTTATAATGGCACAAAGTGTGGGCATAGGAACTACTACGCCTAATGCAAGTGCGGCCCTTGAAATAAAAGCAAATACCAAAGGCATTTTAATACCACGTACTTCCACCTCGAGCCGTACGGCAATTGCAAGTCCTGCAAAAGGCTTGCTGTTATATGATACTACTACGGGCAGTTTTTGGTTTCATAACGGGAGCGCATGGACGCAGATGAACGCAGGAGGCGGCGACTGGTTACTCACGGGTAATACCGGTACTGCGCCCGCCACTAACTTTATTGGCACTAAGGATAATCAGCCCTTGCGATTTCGGGTGAATAACAACTGGGCAGGCGAAATAAGCCCGGCAACACTTAATACGTCCCTTGGTTACAACGCAGGTAAAGCCTTAACCACGGGCGATAATAATACCGCCTTCGGTAACAGCGCCCTCACCGCCAATACAACCGGCGCATACAATACTGCTATTGGGGCATCTACGCTTGCGGCAGTTTCTACAAGCAGCTATAATGTTGCAGTCGGGGGATTTGCGCTTAACAAAAATACCAGCGGTTCTCAAAATACTGCAAGCGGAGCTTTCTCGCTTGGCTCCAATAATACCGGTTATCAAAATACCGCCGCCGGTTTTTATTCTCTCTACAGTAATACCAGTGGCTTTTTTAATTCGGCCTTTGGAGAGCAGGCATTAACCTCTAACGCAACGGGTAGTTACAATGTTGCTGTGGGAGAATCTGCGTTAGGATTAAGTAAAACCGGTGATGATAATATCGCGGTTGGTCATAAGGCCTTATACAATAATAATGACGGCTATGATAATACTGCGGTTGGGGAGGTTTCGTTGTATAATAATAATTCCGGCTTTTTTAACACTGCACTTGGCAGCAATTCCCTGGTTACAAATGTTGGCGGTTTCAATAATACTGCTTTAGGATACAATGCAGATGTAGCAAGCACCACATTGACTAATGCTACTGCAATAGGAGCCAATGCACGGGTAAGTATATCCAACACTATACAACTAGGAGATAATAATATAACCAGTGTAAACACTTACGGAAATATTACTGTGAAAAATGGCAATGGAATTATAAGAAGCAGCGATGGTACCCAGCAAAAAAAAGTAACTACGCTTGTAACTGTCAATGTATTTATTGGTGGTGGCGGAACTGTGATTCAGAGCTTTGTATTTTCACAAGCTTTTAGTGGCACACCAGATGTGTATATTGGAGATATCACCGGCGGCGGCGGCTTTGCAGAAAAAGTAATGACCATCGCGGGCGTTACGGCAAACGGTGGAAGCTTATTCATATATAACCCGGGAGGTTCTGACACGCCCAATTATACTGTGAAAATAATTGCCATAGGCCCGCAATAACAGAGTGAATATTTCTTGCTAAAAAAACTAAACTTTTTGTGGCTGAATTACAAAAAGATTGGATTTTAGCAAATGAATTGATCCCATTTTTTCAAAAGTTGTTTCGGGAATAAGGATGAAGGTTGTAAAAGATTGGGTGGCGTAAGATAACTAAAGTGAATTAGTCCCCGTTGCAAAGTGGACTAGAAAAGATAATAACTCCTGTTACCTGCTGCGGGCTGACTGCATAATGCAATTTATACTTAGACCCGCTTACTACCTATATTCGCCTTGCAATGAATATTTTCCAAAAAGAAGCAAGCCTCCCGCAACTACCGGAGTAATAATTATCATCGCTATAATGCCAAAAATTAAATCATCCTGATTGCCTGAACTGATTTTTGGAATTCCTAATTGAAATATACCTAAATAAAGAGCGGCTAATCCCAATAGTATCCAGATAATGCCAAGAAACCTTTTTGCCTTATCACTTTTGGTAAAAGAACTTAACACCCCGGTCTTACCTGTTTTATTTTCTTTCAGGTACAACATCCCTATGATAAAAGCAATCGTCATTAATACAATAGGATAGTTCAAACCTGCCAAAAAATATTCTGTTGAGTGAGCGTCCTTTGCTTTGCCAATTAAATAAGTAGAAATAAAAGGAGACATTCCACCGAATATCCCGTAACCGATATGATAAGGGAAGGACATGGATGTATACCGGATCTTTAACGGAAACATTTCTACAAGGAATGCGGCTGCCGGACCAGCGGACATGGTAACAATAACCATTAAAAGAAAAAGATAAAAAATCAATGCATTAAAGTCTTTACCATTAATTATTACATTTTTTATTATTTCGATTTTATCAGGCTTACCCGCTGCAATAATTTGGGTTTTTTCTTCCTTACATATAGTCCCACCGGTGTAAAAATGTTGCGTGGTAGTGGTGATTAATGAATCGCCATCAGATAAAAATTGCCGGTTAACATTAAGAACCGCTGCCGGCTTATTTTCTATTTTATTTTCAAGATTAACGGTCTGATAAATTTGCCGGTAGATGGGGCGGAAACAGATAATCGATAAAAGCAAACTCAGCATGAGCAAGGGCTTACGTCCAATATAATCTGATAACCAACCAAAGAATATATAAAAGGGAGCACCCAAAGAAAATGCTATTATCAGGAGCAGGTTCACCTGGTCATAATCAACAAACAAAAATTTGATAAGAAAGCTCTGAACAAAAAAGGTAGATGAGTAACCAACAACCCCTATTCCAAGTGTAAGCCCGAATATTGCCAATAGAACAACCTTCAAATTTGCCTTGTTGCCGAATGATTCTTTCAAAGGATTGGTTGAAGTTTTGCCTTCGGATTTGGCTTTAACAAACAATGGAGATTCTGCCATGTTTCTTCTAATAATTACAGACACTACCACTAAAAATACAGATGCCAAAAAAGGAATTCGCCAGCCCCATGCTTCCCAGTTTGCCGGCGACAAGGAAGCTTTTGTGACTAAAATAACTACAAAGGAAACGACTAAGCCAAAGCCGCCGGTCATTTGAATCCATGAAGTCCAAAACCCTCGTTTTCCGGGAGGTGAATGTTCTGCAACGAAAGTAGCAGCGCCACCGAATTCGCCACCAATTGCCAGGCCTTGCAGGAGCCGTAAAATAAGTACTGTCAGGGGTGCCCAAAAACCAATTGTATCATAAGCAGGCACTAAGCCAATGGCAAAAGTGGAGCCACCCATAAGTACCAGCGTAATCATGAAAGTATATTTTCTTCCAATCAAATCACCCAATCGTCCGAAGAACAAGGCACCAAATGGCCGCACAAGCAAGCCGGCCGCAAAAGTGGCCAGGGTGGCAAGAAAGGCTGCAGTTGCATTTTCTTTGGGGAAGAATTTCGTAGAAATAATCGTGGCTAAAATTCCAAAAATATAGAAATCATACCATTCTATTAATGTACCAACTGTAGATGCAGCAATGACAGGGACTAATGATTTCTTAGAAGTTTTTAATTGAATATGCTGCATTAGAATAGCTAAAAATTAAAAGCCATTTTTAAAAAATGTATCTAATTCTGTTATGATAATGCTTAACGCAGGTCAGTTTGGCTTGCTGACAACTCTTGTATTGCCGCCTCTTAAAACTAAACAATATAGCGGCAATGCACCGAATTGTTTTTGTCTTCAGCCTTCGTAGGTGCTTATTCCTCTCGGAGAGCCCGACCTCACCACTCGTGAGAACCGCCCTGCTGATGTTGGCGTCCTCGCCAACATTTTTTATTTTACCAACAAGGGATAAGTATTTCTCTTTTGCCGTGTCTCCTCTTGGCCTTAGCCTTTCGGGACACAGCAGCGCTGATCACCCACTCATAAAATATACTTCCTGGTTTCCTTCGAAGTAATATCGCGCTGAACTATGTTTGTTTAAATGTTTCCTGCAACAACTATTATGCAACACCATAAAATATTTAATAAGTAAAAGCAACATAGGTAGAAACACTCCTTAGTATCTTGCAGGCATGCAAACAACTTCAAAACTCTGGGAAAGCAAAGTGCTTATCCGCTTTTCTGATTGCGATCCCTTCAATCATTTAAACAATGCACGCTACATTGATTATTTCATCAATGCCCGTGAGGACCACATACTGGCAAACATGAATTTCAATATTTATCATTTTGCTGCGGAGTATGACCTGGGCTGGGTAGTAAGTAAAAACCAGATTGCTTACCTGAAGCCCGCCTTCCTGGTGGAGACCGTTATTATAGATTCGGTTCTCCTAAGATTGGGAGCATCAGACTTGTTGGTTGAAATGAAAATGTGGAATGAGCGTAAGGATAAATTAAAATCTGTTATGTGGACTAACCTGGTGCACATAAACATTAAAACACAAAAACCGGAAAATCATTCGCAACAACTGGTTGATACCTTCAAGCCCTTTGAAGATCCTATTGACACACATACAAATTTTGATGATCGTGTGAACGAGTTGAGGAACAAATGATACTTTATGATCGAAGCCATTTCCTTGCTGATTAAAGGATCATTTAAAAAATTAAATGCCCATTCTTGCCGCAAGATTATCGTAGCGCTGGCATAAGTTTTATGAAACGGGCGTAATAAGATCCGATAGCTATCGGATTTGGCTGGTTAACGCAGTTTAATGATTATTGAATCAGCTGTTGGCTGGGACGCCAACACCAGCAGCCAGGACGACAACACCTCCAGAAGGAAATCTATTGTAATGAAGAAATTGATAAAATATCATGGCTCAATTTGTATCTTTAAATAAATTAATTTGTATGAACTGGAAAGAATATATATCATCTGATCCTGAAATTATGTTTGGCAAAATGGTAATCAAAGGCACGAGAATACCAGTGGAATTAATATTAGAAAAACTCGCTGCCGATTTTTCATTTGACGATTTAAAACAAGCCTACCCGCGTATTACCACAATTGATATACAGGCTTGTTTATTATTTGCTGCCGATAATAGTAAACATGAAAAAACCCTGGCATTAGTACAATGAGTTACGAAGTAGTGGCTGATGAAAGCGTAGATTTTAGAATTGTTATCAGCCTGAGAAAAATTGGATTTAGTGTTTATTCTATCGCGGAAGAAGTTCTATCTATAACAGATCAATCTGTGTTATCTATTGCCGTTGATAAAAAGGCTTTGCTTATAACAGAAGATAAAGATTTTGGAGAATTAGTGTTTCGATTGCAACTTCCGCACCGGGGTATTCTATTAATCAGAATTGAAAATGCAAGCGAAAAAATAGTTTCAGTTATAAAAACTATCAGGCAAAACTATAATGAATTGATTGATAAATTTTCGGTAATAAGTAATAATAAATTAAGAATTAAAGAGTAATTATTATAAAGTCGAAGCTATAACCTCCCGTCCTTATTGATGTTTTCACCAACAAGTTTCTTACATGGTTTGTTAGTCACAGGACCAACAAATGCAAACAAAAAGCCACTTCAAAATTCGAAGCAGCTCTCTTTAATAAAATGTAAGCCCTTAATAATTTATTTTATAAAGCCTTTAATAAGATCCAGCAAACCGCCGCCTCCATTCAGCCTTCGTAGGTGCTTGTCCCTCTCAGAAAGCTCAACCCTACCAGTTGAAGATGATAAAGATTTCAAGCTCTTTAAAGGATTGTTTTAATTATTGCGGCAGCGTATATTAGCGTAGCCATAAAAGTTGGCTGCAACCGTTTCGTAATCAAACAGTATAATGTATGAATGTTTCTGCTACCATAAAAAGTAAGTTGAATCACATTGAAACAATTGTTCAAACAAATGATACAGCAAAGACTATAACGATTCCTCCAAAATTTTCCGGCTATGGCTCTTCAATAAACGGGGGTGAACTTTTGCTGCTTTCATTAGCTACCTGCTTCTGTAATGACATTTATCGTGAAGCAGGCAAAAGAAATATGATAATCTCTGATGTAGAAGTTATTGTTACCGGTGAATTCGGTGCAGAAGGCGAAGCAGGTTCAAATTTTCATTATAAAGCTAACGTGGTTTCCGATGCAAGCCCGGCAGAAATTAAAGCACTTATAGAGCACACAGATAAGGTTGCTGAAATTCATAATACTTTAAGGAAAGGACTGAACATTAGTATAAGTTAAATAGAGCGTGCAGCCCGGGCGTCTGCACCACCAGCGGATAAGATAATGGAAGAATATCTATACACCACCCTGCAAATAATATTTACAAGAATATAGCCTGTCAACCTTCTTACATAAAATGATAGAGAAATAAAGTGTCACCGGTAAACGCCGGCTTTGGCTGGTCTTTTATTTCGAGCTTAATAAAGAGCGTGGCCTTGGTGATGCCTCTAAGGTTTATAATTGATTTAAGCGAAACCCTGCAACGAACTTCGCTGTTTACAAGCACTGCCTGTCCGAACTTAAGCTGTTCTATACCATAGTTTACTTCCATCTTAAGGTTCTGCACGTCGGCAACCTGCTTCCAGAAATGAGGAATGAGAGAGAGCGTGAGATAGCCATGCGCTATGGTAGCTTTAAAAGGGCTTTCTTTTTTCGCTCTTTCCCCATCGGTATGTATCCATTGATGGTCGAGGGTAGCATCGGCAAACTGGTTGATCTGTTGCTGGGTTATTTGATGCCACTCAGATACACCGATCTCTTTGTCTAAATACGATTCGAATTCTGCATGACTTTTTATGATTACCATAGGGCTAAGATAATGGAATGATTTGTTATCACTTGTTCGTCTTCCGTATAATTTACAATGTTTACAAATAAAAAGAAGCCCAACCACAAGGAATCCAAATTCATCAAATCTTTATGCTGGTTGCCATGCTGCAAAAGGATCTGCATAAACACACAATGAAGGCGACGGTTGGGCTTTGTGCTAATTACGGGAAAATGAACGAGGGGCAGAGAGAGAAAGAGAAAGAACAAGCACGAGGGCTAAAATTCTAAAATTATATGCGTAATGTCTACTTCGTGAGGCGTTGCTGAGAAGGAAGACCACGCGATTTTAGTAACCAGGCTGATTCGGTTTTTTTAGAGGTTATTGCAGTAAACAGGGAAATCATTAAGAACTCAGAAAATATCTTTCCACCTTTGAATGCATGATGGAGATCAGGGTGAATGTACTTCCATACTTTCCTTTTCCTGGCAGGGTTATCAGCAATAATCATTGGTTGATTTTAACCATAGCCTGATTTCTTAATCTACAAAAACCGTGTCGTCTGTATTCTTTTCAAAACAAAGATTAACTGTTCTAACCGCAGCGCTTGTTTTGTGTATTGTCTTTGCAGGAATTTTAATAAAATCTCCAGGTTTTAGAAATAAGGTTTCATTGCCTTTTATTTCAATTTTTAATTCTCCTTCCAAAACAATAAAAAGCTCGTCCATAGTGTTGTGGTAATGCCATTGATACTCACATTGCATAACTGCAATCCTTAAGCAATGGTCATCATTAATATTTTCAAGAACAAAGTTCTCATAGCTTTTGTCAACCTTATCACTAATAGTTTTAAAAGTTCGTTTTGATAAAATCTCTTGTCTGTCCATATGAGTTTATTGATTGTTCCTTTTATGGTTAATAATCTTTTTTAGTGCTGCTATAAACGTATTCCCGTTGCTCATGAACTAACCCGTTTCTTATAGGGTTATCATGAATATACGGGTGCCCGCTTGTCCACAGATGAAATTATTTATCCGTTAGTACAATGGCATTTACATTTTGAAATCCATGGTTTGCAGAATACGGAAGCGTTACCGCAACACCATTTGCCCAATAAGTGGCCATATCATTCGACGAAGTTGCGGATGAAGAAGTGCTTCCTCCCATATATACATCATTTCCTGAGATGGCTATACAGTTAACTGACGAGCTTATATTTTTGGCTGTAAGGTATGTTGGCTGGCCGTTTTTCCAATATAGGGCAAACGATGTATGGGTCGCTGCGTTATATTCGGAACCGGTTATGTACACATCATTTCCGGACACACCTATTGCAGTTATACCCACTTGCCCGTTGCCATCTGTTACACTTACTGCAACACCATTTTTCCAGTAAACGGCTGGTGAGGTATTGCTATTTTGAAATCCGGAAACATAAATATCCTCGCCGCTAACGGTAATAAAATTTGCAGAGGAGGTCAATAAATCATTGCCTAAAATAACAGGAAAACCATTTTTCCAATAAGTAGCTTTCATTGCAACGATAGACGGAACAAACGAGCGTCCGCACACGTACACGTCATTGCCGGCAATAAAAATGCTGGTAGCATCTTCATCCATCCCGGATACCGAAGTATCCGTCAGGATTATACGGTCACCATTTTTCCAATATACAGCGCATTGCCGGCCATTAACTAAATCCTGTCCAGCTAAATAAACATCATTGCCTGAAACAGCGATCGCGTGAACAACTGCAAACCGGGAGGCTAAAATAGTCGGGTTGCCATTCTTCCAATAACCCGCGCCATCCGAAGTGAAGCCTGCAACATACACATCGTTCCCTGAAACTGCCATCGATAATCCATATGAATTGCCGGTGATATTCGCCTGGGTAGTTGGCGGCAGCAACACGGGTGCGCTGTTTTTCCAGTAAATGGCTTGTGTCGCGTTGCCATTATCCACAGAGCCAGCCGCAAACACATTTAAAGAATTTTTTGCTGAAGTATCACTCATGGTTTTACTACAAGAGCTTAGTGCGGCGCTAGCTAAAACTGATATAAAGATTGTAAGTATTTTCATTTCTTTAATTGACGGAGCATTTTTCATCTTCATGAAGAACAGCCTGTAGCGGAGCAGTTCAGTCCGTAAAGTATTGATGGGATTACTGCGTTCATTGGTTTGTTTGTTGCTCTAAAATAGACAATGTTATTGAAAATGCGATGGCGGCAGGTGCAACAATAATATTACCCGCCCCGAATTATGATTATGGTTACTAACGTGCGATTCATTCTTATAAATTCTATTGCCTGGCGGGTGTCATCCGACATACATGAATGAATTAATATTATCTTAGATAATAGTATTAAGGGTTTTTAAAATTCAAGAGAGGAAAAGTGCGCCAGTTATTAAAATGAAGATATTTCCGGATTTCAATAAATAAGAATTAAAACATTTGCTTAATCACAGGGACGATCCGAAAGCTATCGGATTTAATATCTCTACTTATTACATGCCACGTGTATAAATTATGATCGTGAAATGCGGGGTGTGAGAAAACCGCCAAAAGAGATGAATAAGTTTTTTACCAAAATATAAAAACATGAAAAAAATTATTTTTTTATTCGCTCTCATTAT
>JBDTSD010000159.1:0-9696 GCA_039931355.1 Ginsengibacter sp. | reverse complement strand
AGATGCAAATCATTAAAGAGCAGTGGTCTTTATTCATTTCTGAATCTTCAATTTGCTTCTTCTTTTATAAAACGCAGCGGAGAGTTATCTAATAATTTTTGCAGCTTATCAATCTGTTCCTTTGTTGTGTCAGGCATCCATGCTTCGGTAGCATTTGCATAAGCTTTTTCAAATGCTTCCGTGGCCAGTGCTTCGTTTCCCAAACCCGTGTATGCTTCACCGATAGTAGCATGTACCCAATAGGCTGTTTTCCAATAGGCTTCCAAAATGGCCGGAGTAACATCGTCTCCCGCAGGCAAAGGATTAGAATCAACCCATTTTTGACAAATGGCCAATACTTCTTCGCGAACACGCTTTGCCTGTACGAAATCTGCAATGGACTCGCCAACGTCAGTGGTGTTGGCGGCTCTCACATTTAAAAGAAAAGCATAGTTGATACCATTGTAATAATCGTTACGAATGTAAAATCCCCGCTCATAAGCACGCACAGCCTCATCAAGATAAGTACGCTCCTGCGTGAGTTCCCAGAGGCGTTTGTGAACTGATCCCCACAGGCCAAGGGTTTCAGGATCATTTGTATCTGTTGGCCCTAATAATTGAAGCAATCCATGCGCCTCTTTTAAAGCATCAACTTCGGTCGGATATTTTGATTTATACGTGATAAGCGCAAGCCTTTGAAGTATATATGAATCCTCTTTATCCGGGTTTTTTAGTTTCAGGTTATCACGGACTGTTGACAGAAACATTTTTGCCTTGAGCCAATTCTTTTCTTTTTGGGCTTTATCTACTTCTTTCATCAATTCACTATGTGTCTTCGAATCATCGTCTGCACTTGCTGTGGCTTTGGCGGCTACCTGATTTGATGTGGACGCATCTTCCACTGCTTCTTTAACCGCTTCGGCAAGTTGCGGCGCCTTTAAGCCGTTAAGAAATGTATAAACCGGGCTGTCATAATCACGCGGATTTTTTTGCATTATTTGCGTGATTGCGTCGCTAAGCACTTGTATAAATCTTTTTGCTTCGCTTGATCCGATATCTTCTCCGAGGTGATGGTAAGTACGAACAAGAATATGATTAACATCAAAAGCCATAGGCTTCATCCCATCTTCACAAATAACAACGGTAGTATAAGGCCGCAATGCGTGGCGCACACCCAGTTCATAAAATGCATTTTTATTAGATGTAGAAAGATCAGCCACCACCACATCGGCACTAAGTAATTGTTGATACATAGGCAGGTCTATCTCACCTGAATGCACAATCTCATCTGCACGAACACAAGTAAGCCCTGCCGCTTCTACTGCAGGCTTTATCATATTCTCATAAGATTTATTAAGGTCGAGAGACCGGCCGGTTTCAAAATCTGTTTTTACTCCGAAACCCATTACTACGAAGCATGTTCCGTTTGGCATAATGACTTTATTTATATATTAATGTAAACTGTTTATTTCTCTTATTTCATACCCTCTGTTGATCGCCTCCTGCCTGAAATGATCGGTGGTGTCTCCAGAATCTTTGGGTTTTCCTTCCCAAATAATTACTGCTATTTTTTTTGCACCGCCTGGTTGACTGTTGCCATTTTTTAATTCGCTATAAATTTTATCGGCCTCATTTAAAATATCGAAGTTGGCTTTTTCATATATATCTTCTTCGTCTTTATCATAACCTAAATCAACCACATTGCTTTCCTTTTTTAATTCACCATAAATTCTGTCGAATAATATTCCCCAATCTCCGGGCCTGTCAGTCACTGATGTGGATTTAAAAGTTTCTGCATCAAATGGGAGTATCATTTTTCGGTTAATCTCCAACTCTCCTGCAACATCAAGTGCTATTAAATCGGCTCCGCAAGCACCGGAACTTACCAACCATTCCGGTTTTTTTTCAACAAAGAAAAGTCCTAATTTTTCTTTTATTTTCTCAATATTTTCTGTAGGGAAACGAAGTGAAGATGCATCTTCTGCATCAATCCTTCTACCGGCAAGCGCAACAACCATATATAGTTTTTATGAGGATTTATAAAAAAAGATTCCATTTAATTTGTATTTATGCTTTTGCTTTCAAGCTTTTGTTTTTACACAAATGATCCGAAATGATCCATCGAAATTTGCTCTGAAGTTTTTTTACCAACTTCACGCAGTTGATCAATATACGTTACTGAATCCATCTCACGTACCTGGTCAGAATTAATGTGGTTGAGACCAACAGCATCCAGCCCTTCCCTGCTTAGGTCAGCATTATATCGTGCGTATAAAAAGTGCCTTTTTGTATCATTTGACAAAGGAATTATTTTACCATCTTCATCCATTGGAACCATAAATTTTAATTCCCTGTCGATAGCTGCTCCATACGTACACCTGCCTACCGTTCTGCAATTTATATCCTGGTCAACCTGCATGGCATACATTAAATTATTTGGTAAGCCTTTGGCTGCATCTAATAAATTATTATAACTGCCCGCACTCGTTGCAGAGCCTGTGCCTACCGAGATTATCAATAACTTATTTTCACCGGTTTCCCAATTGAGGTTATAGGCGGGTTGCGTAGCCATCCGATACATTAAAAATGAAGGATTATTATAAGGGGTAACACCGCCATCTACAAACACAAAAGTCTTGTTAGGATCATTAGGGTCCCATTGTAAAGTCTCGGGAGGAAAATAAACAGGCGCCGCTGTACTGGCCCTCACCAATTGAAACAATTTAATTTTTGCATTACAATCTGCACGTGATTCATCATTGTATTTCGCTAATGGATTATTACTGATTGGCCAGGGTGAATCGGTGCTCCTGTTCATTGTTACCACAAGAAGAAGCGATTTATATCTTCCTTTTCGCACCATAAGATCCGTATCTTCTCCAAAAGTTGATTTTAGCATTTCCAGCAGCGGGCCTGATTCGTATAGCGCTTTCCATCTTTTTAAAATAAAATTTTTATCAAACATGTCCACACCTTTCTCTATATAAAAATCAAGCAGTTGCTGCACTGACATGCCAATAGACAGTCCCGCGGCAATGATAGCGCCCGTGCTGGTTCCGCCTATATAATCAAAATAATCACCAAGCACAAAGTCATCCCCCTTATTTAATTTTTGCCTTAGCTGTTTTTCCATTTCAGCTAAAATCTCCAATGTTAGCACACCCCGAATTCCGCCGCCGTCAAGCGCTAAAATTTTTCTCGGCTGAGCTGTTTCATAACGTTGTTGCAATGGCCCCCAAACTGACATATAAAATAATTTAGAATTGAATAAATAGATCCAGGCAATCGCCTCTTAAAGGGATTATCTTTCACATTTTGTAAATGCAACTTGCAGTTGTAATTCTAAGGCTTTGCTGTTGGTTTGTATCCCTGGGAACGGAGTGTTTTGAAGACTTAAAAGTAATGATGTAATGCGATATAACCATCAGATTTTATCTTAGGTTTAAGTATCAAGAATAAAATATGAATAATATTTTGAGAGGTATTTCAGGCGCGGCTGAAGGAGAAAGCGAATAAAGGCTGATGAGATTGAAGAAGTAAAGATTGCGCTTTTGCAATTCCTTTAAGTGTAATACAAATTGCGATTTTGTCAAGCTGTTTTATAGTGATTAATTCTTCTTTTTCAAGTAACTGCAAATGCCCTTGTATAGTATCCCAATCCTGAAACTGGCGGAGTATTATTTCTCTAGGACTGCACAGATACGTTTCAGGATGCGAATCATTTTTTACAATCTTAAAAATTGTTTGCAACGTAGTGTCTTCAGTTTCCATGCACTAAATTTAATTTTTATCCAGCCAATTTAATGTCATGATCTCATAAATTTATCAACATGCTAATAACATTTTATCTTCTAATACACCATCATAAACAATATGGCAGAATAAGATAATCCGGTAATTATTAACTATCAATTATTTCTGTTCCGTTTTCGATAGCGACCACATATACTTTCAAATCAAGTCCGGTAGCTTTTTTATACGCCGGCGAAACTTCATTAATTAATTTTTCCCGCTCATCTTTTTTCACCAGGTTGATAGTGCAGCCGCCAAAACCGCCACCCATCATTCTTGCGCCAATAATGGCGGGATCAGGCTTCACGTGGTCCACTAAAAAATCGAGCTCTTTACAACTTACTTCATAGTCACGGCTTAAGCCATAGTGTGTCTCATACATTTTTTTCCCGAAAGATATAAGATCCCCACGCTCAAGGTCAGCACATGCATCAGTTACCCGCTGTATTTCATTTACCATGAAAGAGCACCTGCGGTAAACGATCTCGTCTATTGGTTTTAATATTTCTTCCACCATTTGTGGAGTAGCATCACGCAGGCTATTTACCTGCGGGTATTTTTCCTTTATAAGTGCAACTCCTTTTTCACATTGCTGGCGGCGTAAATTATATTCCGATGAAGCGAGGGAATGCTCAACATTTGTATCAAATAATACGATGTCAAAATCAGGCAATTTAAACGGGATATATTGATATTCCAGGTTTCTGCAATCCAGCTTTATTGCATGGTCTTTTTTACCAAAGGCACTTGCAAACTGATCCATTATTCCACACATTACGCCTACAAATACATTCTCTGCTTTTTGTGCAAGCTTCACGACTGTGAGCCTGTCAATATCAAGAGAAAATATTTTAGCAAAGGCAAATAAAGATGCGCACTCCACCGCAGCGGAAGAAGAAAGCCCTGCGCCTAACGGAACATCTCCGCCGATTACTCCATTAAAACCTTTTATGCTGTAACCATTTTCCTGTAACTGTTGCAGGGGGCCTAAAATAAAATCGGGCCATTGCATACCGCTCTTTTCGATTGACTGTATGGTGCCGCTATAATGTTCATCAAGATCATTAGCATATAGATGAATCTCTCCATCTTCACGTGGGCTTGCTGCGAAGTAAATTGCTTTATCTATTGCAGCCGGCAATACGAAACCCATATTGTAATCGGTATGCTCACCTATAAGATTTATTCTGCCGGGTGACCTTGCAATGATCGGATCTTCCCGGTAAAGCGAGATAAATTTCTGTCGTATGATGTCTATCATAGTTATTATTAAAATAAATTTTTTCTATTATTCTTACCTGTTTCTAATAATAAGGCCTAATGGTAAAACAGGCCTGCCATACATCTCGTTCAGCAAAGAGCCAACACCTGCGTAAATAGCGGATGCACCGCAAATAATTCCTTCATATCCCGTGAATGTTTTAAGGCTTGCATTGCCGGTTGCATCACCTGCTGCCAGCAGAAAAAAGAGAACCGTAAGCGTAGCAAATACGAATTGCAATGCCCTGCTAATAACCAGTGTGCCAAAGAAAAGCAGGCCGGTAAATATGCCCCATATAATAAGATAAGCCACCATGGCCTGTTCCGAAGCAGCAGCAACCCATCCCAACTTCGGCATCACTATTAAGCCTACCAGCGTAAGCCAGAAAAATCCGTAAGAAATAAATGCCGTCATGCCAAACGTATTATTTTTCTTTGACTCCATAATGCCTGCAATAATCTGCGCCAGGCCGCCATAAAAAATTCCCATAGCAAGGATCATCGAGTTCATTTCAAAAATTCCTGCATTGTGCAGGTTAAGCAAAACGGTTGTAAGCCCGAACGCCAATAAGCCAAGCGGCGCGGGGTTTGCACTGTTATCTTTTATTACCATAGTCGGCTGTTCCATAAATGAATGATTTTAAATTGAACAATTAAAGTACTACTCTTTGCTGTATTTTTTAAAAATAATAATTTATAAACTATCGTCCGGCTAAAAATCACTTACATGAATGAAACGCTTACTAGTATTAAGTTTCATGCCCCCTCTCCTTCGGAGAAGGGGTTGGGGGTGAGGCTCTTTTAAATTTGATATGGCCTGGGGAAATTTGGATGATGCCAATATGCGCGGCGATAATTTTAAAATACTTTTTAATGTTGAGTATTCACGCTGTCTATTTAAAAAGCAAAAAGCCAATTGAAAAAAATACTGGTTCGTATTTATATACGAATATTTGATTAGTTCGTGCTTATATACGAACTTTTGCTTTGTTCGTATATTTGTACGGAATATTAAATAATTCGTATGTTTGTGTTTTGAATAAATTTATGCAGGCAGTTCTTACAGGAGACATCGTTAATTCAACAAAGCTTACGCCAACGAAGGAAAGAGGGCTCGTAAAAATTATCGAACAGGCGCTTAGTCCATACAAGCATGAATTTTACAGGGGAGATAGTTTCCAGGCATTACTGAAGCAGCCCGGCGATTCTTTGCGCATTGCTTTACTTTGCAGAACGGCGGCAATAAGTATTACAGATAAAACTGAAGCTGATATTAAGATAAGCATAGGCCTTGGCGAAATTAAGGAAAGAGTCAAAACACTTGGGGCGGCAAAAGGAGAGGCTTTTATTTTGTCAGGAAGGGCTTTTGATGAACTTGAAAAAACTTCGCAAAGACTGATAATTGTGACTGCGGATGAAAAGGCCAACATTAGCTTCCAGGTGATATCAGATTATATAAATTCAATTTTTAGCAGGATGACGCCTAAGCAGGCGAAAGTGATTTTTGAACTGCTCAAAGGTGGCCTGCAGCAAGATGTTGTAAAGCGGTTGAAAAAATCGAAAAGCACAATCAGCCAGCATGTGAGTTCAGGCAGATGGACAGAGATTGAAAAGATTTTAAATCAATACCAATTATTAGTGCAAGCAATAAGTTAATCAATTTTGAAGAATGGTTATTGAATCAATATGGCTAATAAAATTGTTGTTAGCACATTTATTAACAGACTTTATTTTACAACCATCAGGCTGGATAGAAAGCCGGAATAAAAAACATTTTGCTTCAGGAAGATTATACCTGCATGGTTTTGTAACGGCTTTGACAGCATGGATATTGATCGGGTGGAACTATTGGTTGGTTGCCTTAATAATTCTTATTACACATATACTTATTGATGGATGGAAATCTTACCAGCAGAAAAATGTCATTTACTTCCTGGCCGATCAACTGATGCATTTGATAGTAATATTTGCATGTTGGTGTTTTATATTTATAAGATGGGCCAATGTGCAGCAGGCCTGGGGCAGACTCAACGGCAATGAACATTTTTGGCTCATAGCAACTGCAGTTGTTTTTCTTACAATGCCCGCCGGTATTTTAATCGGGCAGCTTACTAAAAACTGGCGTGACCAGATTCCTGATTCTGAAAACCTGGCAAGTGCCGGCAAATGGATCGGCATGGTAGAAAGAATTATCATTTTAATTTTTGTAATACAAAATCAATATTCTGCAATTGGCTTGCTGATAGCAGCAAAAGGGATTATTCGTTTTAACGAAAAAGACCGGCAGGAAATTAAAACAGAATACCTGGTGATAGGAACACTCCTAAGTATGGGAATCGCGATAGTTACGGGTTTAATAATAAAATACTAAGTATGAGGTTTTATAAAATAATTGGTTTTGCAGCAGCTGCAATAATGATCATAAGTTGCTTTGTACCGTGGGCATACTATGCTGATATTGGTAAAAGCTTTAACGGTTTTTTTTCTGAAAAAAATATGTATGGTAAGCCTGGAATGTTTATTATGTTTTTTGCAGTTATGTCAATTGTATTGATCTATCTTAACAAAATATGGGCAAAGAGATTGCACATAATTTTATCGGCCATAAATATTGGCTACCTGATAAGGATATATATATTATTCACTTCCTGCTACAATGCCTATTGTCCCGAGAAAAGAGCAGGGCTTTATTTACTAATAATAAGTTCGGTGGTTATGATGGTGGTCTCTCTTTTGCCTGATATGAAAATTGCAGATAGCCAGGAAGAGAAATGATTATTGGCAAAAAAATTATTCAAATAACTCCAGTTTATTTTTTGGCCGCCTGTCATCAAGCCAGATAAAATTTTTCAAAAACTTTTCGTCAGCGGGTATCTCTCTCATCGGATACATTTTTCCTTTTACATCATTTACAAATAATACTTTTATAAGGCTTTCTTTTTCAAAATATAAATCTATGACATCGCCGGTAGCACGGTTCATACCAATGTATGCGCTATCATCATCGCGGGCATAATACACACTTTCCGCCTGTGAACCTTTTACCCGCATGTAATCTATCTTTCCATCAATAAAATATCCATTTAGCGTTTTACCAGCCATTTGATTAAAAAAACCTTCGGTTGTTTTATTCACCACCATTGACCTGTCAAAAGCAAACAGCCGGTCAGCTTTTTTATTTTTTGTATAAAGAAAAATAGTATCTCCTGTTACCTGGCTTTCGCCACTCCATATTACCGGATCCTTAAAAAGGCGGAATATGGAATCTTTTGAAGAAAAGAATAAGCTATCAGAAACGCTTTGAAGCGAATCATTAAATATTTTCACATGATGAAAAGCAATAAAATATCTTACAGAGTCAGTTTTATGTGCAGTATCCGTCCTTATGATATTTTCCTTTTCCAGGCTATCGCTCTCTGGCTTATTTATATTGATTAGGCTTGTGTCAATTGAAGAAGAATCAATAGGCACAATATTTTCCCCGGGTAAAACCAACTTTACCGAATCACTATTTTGCGTGTAGTCCTGTACGTTAGGTAGCGGCTTTTTTGACAACACCCGGGGCTGCATTTTTAATGAATCTATAATGCTTGCTGCTTTATTTATTGAATCAATTTTCGTTCTCTGATCCATTAGGATCCGGGAAGTATCTGTTATATGGGCACTGTCTTTTTTTGAATATAAAGACAATGAATCCGGTAAAATACTTTTTTTAAATGCTGATGCTATCGAATCGCCAGTTGCCATATCTCTCCTTACTTTCACAGATAGTGTATCTTTTAAAATACTGTCTCTCCTGGGCTGTAAAGACAAAGTGTCTTTTGAAATGCCATCTCTTGCAAGCTTTACAGACAAGGTATCTTTTAAAACGCTATCTTTTTTTAGCGTCATTTCATTGTAATTTATTGACGTAGTATAGCCGGAAAAAAGCGTGTCACCTGCGACGTATGTGCTGTCATTTTTTTGTATGATGATCATCACCGGCTTGCGGGAGGCAAGAAAAGAATTATTTTTTTTGTTTAGAAATATTTGGTTGGCGGTTACAATAAATCCGTTTGCCGAATCTTTTATCACCGCGTTTCCTTCAAGCTGCGCATTGCCGGATTTATCTTCAAGCGCCATATTGTTGGCGACGTAAACGCGGCCGCTGCTATCCTTTACTGCAGTACGGCTTGTGAAAAATGCGTTGCTCGTTTTGAGATCATAGGTGCCTTGCGTGGTATTGATATCTACTTCTTTATTTTTAATATTGGTATTACCCGTAAACGAAACAACTTCCGAATACATGTTATAAATTAATGAGTCAGCCTTTATGCGGTTCTTTGGGCCAATCACATCCACATCATTTCTAAAATAAACATCTTTCGTATCGGCATAATAAGTCCCTTCTTTGCTGGTAATGGTATTTCCTTTATCAATAACTTTTCCGCCATTGTGATAATTTCCTATACCTGTGTTGAGGTTGTAGTCAAGGTCATTGGTAAATAGCGTTCCCTTTTTATCAGTAAGCTTTACATCTCTTTTTAGATAAGCAGTTTTTTCTGTTCCAATATATTTCAGGTACTGGCCATAGGTATGCACACTGTCAGCCTGGTTAATATGAACATTGCCAAATGCTTCAATTACGTGTGTGGTAGGATTGATGACGGCACTATCGCTGTAGAA
>JBDTSD010000158.1:0-9786 GCA_039931355.1 Ginsengibacter sp. | reverse complement strand
AAATGTATAAATAGTCTTCATGAATATGGATATATTGTTTATGAGCCTTCAGTGACTCCGACGGTGCCCAGTAGGCACATCTGAATGTTTGAGATAACTATTGTAAATAGAAAATGTGAGTTATGGAAAAATCAAACACAGCAGGAAGAATTCTGGATTCGAACAAGAAATATAGTAAAAGAAGAAGTTACCATTTTAAAAGAGAGTAAAAAGGACCAAACTTCAGAAACGCCGGGATTAACAATAAACCCTTGTACAAAATCACGGAGTCTGTGACATTTTTGATGTTACCAGGCCAACTATATATGAGTGGATAAAACATGGTAAATTGAAACCATACAAAGTTCCTTCACGTCTCTATTTTCTCTGGAATGACATTCAATCGATGATTCATTCATGAATAGAGTAGAAAGAAATACTACAAAGATTAGTAATTTGCTTATTTTTATTAAGCCAAGTTGCTCTTTGTAACGTATCAGAAGAATTCGCCCAATCCATAAGCAGTTCGACTAAAATTTCGACTAAAAATTAAAACCCGCCATAGATGAAAGATAAAAAATTCAAGCTCCATTTTGAAAAATAAAAAAATGAATTTATCTCTCCAATTTAAAGGATATCAACCGGCTTATTAGTGTTCCAATCGCCCCTCGTAAAATCAGGAATATTAATTGGATTAGAATTATGCGCAACAGACCATTCGCTTAGCGGGCTGATACAACTCCACGATGCTGCATCATATACATCTTCATCAAGTGGCAAACCATTACGAAGACAATCAATCGTCCTCCAATCCATCAAAAAATCCATGCCCCCATGCCCTCCTACTTCCTTAGCCAGTTCTCCAGCCTTCTTTACTATGGCTGGCTGGTATTTTTCTCCCAATATTTTTATGTCTTCTTCTGCCATCCAGCCTTCACCTCCATTTGAAATCCGACCGGGTTCTGGGTATTTTAAAGCCGTGCCTTTTGTGCCAACGATTTTATGAATGCGGGAATAGACATTGGGCGATGTAACATCATGTTGTATCATAATGGTTCTCCCTTTATGTGTACGAATTGAAGTAGTATTCATGTTACCACGAAAGTTTGCATTAGCAAAGGGTTTAAAAAAATCATCATGTGCGGCAAGTTCTTTTGCCTTTGCACCCATCATAAAATCAATGCTGGATTTAGATACCATTGAAATCATTCTGTCACCCCGATTTATGTTCATTACCTGGCACACCGGGCCCAATCCATGCGTTGGATATAAATTACCATTTCTCCAGGCGTTTTCTTTTAAACGCCACATTTCCCAATATGCGTTTTTTGAGTCTTTAGCAAAATTCTCGCTGAGTAAATTATGGATATAGGCGCCTTCACCATGTATGATTTCCCCAAAGAATCCCTGTCTTGCTAAATTTAATGTGAGAAGCTCAAAAAAATCATAGCAGCAGTTTTCCATCATCATGCAATGCTTGCGTGTTCTTTCGGAAGTGTCTACCAATTGCCAACATTGTTCAATAGTAACAGCCGCAGGAACTTCTATGCATACATGTTTGCCTTGTTCCATAGCATATAACGCCATTGGCGTATGCATATCCCAGGGAGTAGCAATGAATATCAAATCTATGTCCTTCCGTTCGCATAGTTTCTTCCATTCATCTTTATTGCCCGAGTAGACGGCAGGTGTATGCCCGGAATCCGCGATGCTTTCTTTGGCCCGATTTGCATATTCAAGTCGTATGTCACATAATGCTCTAATTTCAACACCTTTCAGTTTTGTCATATTCTTTAAATGAGTAGGCCCCCGCTTTCCCAATCCTATAAAGCCCACCCTTACGGTGTCAAGTTTGGGGGCAGCGTAACCACTCATATTAAAATGTTCGCTCCCGGATTCATGGAAATGCTGAGTCTCCGAAGCGAGGCCGACAGCATTTCCTAATAATTGGGTTCCTACAAGGCTTAATCCTGTAAGGCCGGATAATTTTAGAAAGTCTCTGCGATTATTCTTCATTGTTATGAGTTTTGTAATAAATAATACCAGCTGTTGGAATTTATATTTTAAAAAATATTTTCTTACGGTACAACCACAAACACAGACACCATTCAAATATAAAAATAGTGAGTGATGCAATAATCATAATGGTTGAATGAGATAACCCAATCGGCGATATAACACCATCTACAATTGTATTGATATATTCATTCAGCCAGCGGCTTGCAACAATCTCAAAGAAAAGATAAATGAAAATGGAGTTCATGCCCACGATGGAAAAAAAAAGAAGAAACCGCTTATGATTCAACACGTCAATCCAAAAATAAAAAAATGCTAAAGCCAGCAAGCAATAACCGCCGGATACCAGCGTAAAGGAGTTAGTGGCAATTCGTTTAATGATGGGCGTTATACCGGCAATATCCAAACCATATCCTATCAATAAAGCAACGATTCCAAAAATAATAATGCTTCTTATTTTAGATTTACTATCCGGCAATGTTAGCAGCCATTTACCAGCCACTGCACCCCAGATGGTATGTGCGGCGGTAGGAATGCAATTAATAGCCACCCAGCCGTCGGGATTGATCTTATTCATTAAAACCACATCAATATAGTTTCCAAAATTATGTTGATCTGTAAAGGGGTGTT
Organism: Ginsengibacter sp.; assembly: GCA_039931355.1. Lineage (GTDB taxonomy): Bacteria > Bacteroidota > Bacteroidia > Chitinophagales > Chitinophagaceae > Ginsengibacter. The sequence continues at coordinate 7,161 of JBDTSD010000158.1, read as the reverse complement.
CAAATCCGGGCACCTTTATAAAGCGATACAAAAATTCGGTTAGTATTAATAAGCCGATACTGAAAAGTATCTGGTAGGAAGGTTTCCAACGAAAGATAAGAAATGCCACCAACATGGTAAAAGATAATTGGGTTAATACATCCCAGAGTTCAAATGATATATGATTTCCTCTTACTGCATAATCAAAAACGCCCCAGAAAAGCAGCCACCAACTGCGCTTTAATGCATGTTTAGCTTGTTGATTCCAAGAACGGCCCTGCGCAGTTTGTTTGGTCAGTGAAAATGCCATCGCGGTACCGGCAATGAACATAAATGCTGGTTGTATTAAATCCCAGAAATGTAATCCATGCCATGGATAATGAGTAAGTTGAATGGACAATGAATAGACGAGCGTTCCAGGTTTTGTATCCTCAACGAAGTGTTCGTATAACCCTGTAGAATCAAGCATTAAAAGCACCATTACCAACCCACGATAAAAATCCAGTGACGAAAGCCTTGAACCTGAGCCGATAATTTTTACAATTTCATTTCTTTCTGAACTTGTATTAATTGAATTTGATGGAGGAAAATTGGATTTCTCATTTTGGATTGAAGACATGGTAATAATGATTTTTTAATTTTTAAATTTCTCATTCACATGAAATCATATTTAAAAAGGAAAAATTCAGTTAAAATAAATCCCTTCTATCTCGAATTCGATTATTTGCTATTATTTAAATGGGCCATTTCTTTATCCTTAATTATGGTAATATTGACACTACCCCACCTTCACTTCCACGCGAAAAAAACGGAGTTGAAGCACTTTCTCCTTTCAATTCTTTACTTTAATAATTAAAACATTTTTTCTTATTTTTTTACCTGACCGATGTACCTATTAGAATTTCAGGGAATTAACCTTCACTATTTGTGCAACTCCTGTTTTCTGGTAATTGCAGGTATTGAAAACAGTTTTTTTGCTTATTACTGAATTAATTGGTTTATTGTTTTTTGGAGAAGTACCATTTCTCAGCATTCTTATAATAAATTTTATCAACCACCGATTTAGGAAGATGTAACCCTTTGAATTTCTGATTGACAAAAAGGGAACTCAGACTATCTCCCGTGTTAAAGTATCTCCAATCTCTCAGCCAGAGCTTATGAGCTTTTGTCTTTATATCCCCAGGAGCCATTGAAATATTATCTTCCATGTCAGTTCCGTACATTATTCTATCCTGGTATTTTATAAAAAAATCATGTACTTTTTGCCAATTTTGTATAGACTGGTATTCCAATTGACCTATCCTTTCTGCAGGCTCTACAGACATATTTGGAAATTTATCCAGCCGTATGGCAATTTCATCCACTCTCCATTCCAATGAAGCCAAATGAGCTCCGATGAATCTCAATTTTGGATGTTTTTCCAGTAAATGATCTCTTGATTGCATGATGGTATCATAAGAAGGATATTCGGGATGCAGGTACATGTGATATTCAGGATATTCCTTAAAATAAGATCTGTCATTATTAGTAGTCATCTGGTCTAATGGAAGCCAGCAATTTTTAGGTTCACCTATGTGCCCGATAACCGGAATATTATGCTGTTCTAAATAATTAAATATGGGATCAAAGACAGGATCGTCAATCATAATAAAATTGCTGTCTCTGTTCTTAATCGTCATACCTATATTCTTCCATACTTTAATTCCTACAGCTCCGCTGTCAAAAGAATTTTTCAGATAAGCCAACTGCTGATCGCTCCAGCCCGGTTCATTAATATTTTCTGTAGAAAATGTTGTGGTATAGTAAATATCTTTTGGAAACTCCCGATGGAGCACCTGTGTAATATATTGCTGGCTGTCAATTGGCGGATAATAAGGAACTTCAGTATTTAGACTGATAAGAATAAAATTATCTGCTTTGGCCTGCTGAACAAAATCCGGGCGGGTTGTAATCGCATGAGCATGAACATCTATTTTCTTAACTTTGTTATAATCCTCCACAGAGTAATAACTATTCTTGTCATTTGAACTGCACCCTTGCAGAAGTAATATTACTGAACAGATTGAAAATAAATTCAAGGTGAAATTTTTCGCATTGAAAGGCGATCTCATTTGAAAAAATATTTATTACTTATAAAATCGTTATTGATTTTGAATAGCCTGCAGCTTATTTTTTACAAGTTCAGTTACTGCATTTGTTGCGACTGGAAACACTTTCCGTAAATCAATTTCGTCCTCATTCGTCAACTTGTTTTTCAGTGTTTTCATAAAAATATTTTTAATCTCTGTAGCCAGATTTATTTTGCAGATGCCTCTTTGTATTGCTTCACGCAAGGTGTCATGTGGAATACCCGAACCTCCATGAAGTACAAGAGCCGCATCTGTAACTTTTTTGATTTCAGAAAGACGATTAAGATCAAGCATTGGGGCCTCTTTATAAAACCCATGCGCTGAGCCAATTGCAACAGCCAACGCATCTACACCGGTTTCTTCAACAAATCGTTTTGCATCTTCAGGCTCTGTAAAACTCACTTTGCTAGTTTTTTGTCCCAACTTGGCAACATAGCCAAGTTCTGCCTCTACATTGGCACCATATTTCTCCGCAAGCATCACTACACTTTTTGTAATCTGTACATTCTCGGTAAATGGTTTCTCGCTTGCGTCAATCATCACGGAATCAAAGCCTGCGTCAAGACATTTGGCCGCAAGATCATACGAATCACCGTGATCAAGATGTATCCATCCTTCAACCTGGTAAAATTTCAACATCGATTCCGCAAGATTAACCGCAACGGTAAGTCCTAAATAATCGATAGAACTTTTTGTGAGTTGAAGTACTATTGGCTTTTTTAAAGAGCTCGCAGCTTCAAGAACTCCTTTTAGCGTTTCAAAATTGTAAAAATTTGTGGCAAGCAATGCTTGCTTTTGCTTCTGCAATTCCCTAAACTTTTCTTGTAACCTCATGCTATTCTTCATATCCGAACTCCCTTTTTGCAATAGTAATGACCTCTTCAAAATTTGTAAATGCCCCTGTCCCGCCAGGTTTGGTTGTAGAAACTGCACCAATCAGGTTCCCAAATGTTTGGCAATTTTCAGGAGAAAATCCTTTAATAAACTTGTAAATAAAACCTGCATTAAAGCTGTCGCCGGCTCCAATTGCATCTGCCACATTATTGTTCAAAAAGGAATCTGCTTTAATCAATTTGTTACCATAGCACAAGAGTGATCCATGTTTTCCTTGCTTTACAACTATAAATTTCCCATAATTTCCCATGGATTTAAGTGCGGCTCCCAAAGTGCCTTTTCCAGTCAAATGCATTAATTCTGTCTCATTTGGAAGAAATACATCCACGTATTGTAAGACTTTTTTATAATCAAAATCCCATAGTTCTTCCGGATCCCATTGCACATCTAAAGAAGTGGTTAAACCCTCGTCCTTGGCCATCTTGAATAAAGTATGCAGTTCATTTTTAAAGCCGGGCTGAAGGAAGTAGGATGAGAAATGAAGATGCTTAGCCCCGTTCAACATTTCTTTTGTGATATCATCTATTCCCAGATGTTTCATCGCTCCCTGATGGGTTACCATGGCACGGTCATCACCAAAATTCAGGATAATGGTAGCCCCGGTTTTTAGTTTTTCACTTTGAAAAACCAACGTGGTATCCACGCCTTTTTCATTTAATTGATCCTTACAAAAGTGTCCAAAAATATCGCTCCCTGTTTTTGCAATAAAAGATACTCCTATTCCCAAGCTACTTAGATTACTGGCAAAAATAGCCGATGAACTGCCCAAAGTGAGTGACATATTACCTGCCAGTTTTTCTTTTCCCATTTCCGGAAAAGACTCGACATGATTGAGAATTAAATCAACATTAAGTTCCCCAATTACAATAACGTCTCTTTTATTTTTCATTATTTACGTTCTTTATCCTGAACATGTCAGATGAAGATCGCTTTGACTTTTGGAATAAGCGTGTCCACATCCTCTTTATGAAAAACCCCTAACTCCTCTCTTAAACAGTTTGCGGATCCGCATGCCGTTGAAAATATTGCTGCTTTCTTAAGATTTAAATCTCTACAGTATGCCGTGACAAGACCAGCCATGAGAGAATCTCCGCAACCTACTGCGCTGATAATTCTTTCCAAATGGCAACTTGCATGCACAATTTTTTGGTTTTTGTTAGACAGATAAAGCCCTTCCGCCCCGCAAGTTATTGCTGCTAAATCACAGTTTCCGGATACTATTCGTAAAATATCTAATGGTGAATGTTCTTTTAATACTTCAAATCCCTCACTGGTATTGATATGAATACAATATGGCTTCACCTTCACATGGAAAATATTTAAAAGCTGCTTTCCGGAGCAATTAACGAAAGTCACAATGTTGTATTCCTTTGCAGCCTTGATAAATTCCGAATATTCTATTTCCCTCTTTGAACGCGGCCACGATCCGCTCACTACAATCGCAGAAGACTTCTTTAAAAGCCTTTTAAATTCTGTCCAAAAATAGTCGACTTTCTCACTATCAACGAAAGGCCCCTTTTCTATTAACTCTGTGCCATCCAAATCGCCATTTGAACGAAATGTCAGGCAGGTTCTGTTAGGTTCCTCGATGTTGGGGCCAAAGCATTTTATTCCTTTTTCTTCACAAGTCTTTTTTATCAGTTTTCCAGTGTCGCCACCCCAAAAGCCTAGTATTGCGCATTCTTCACCCAATTCTTTAATTCCCAGAGCCACATGAACCCCTTTTCCGCCAGCAAAAGATTTTTCCCTTCCTATTCGATTAATTTCTCCGGGGCGTAAATCCTCAATCCAAATATATTTATCAACAGACGGATTAGGACACAAACACAAGATCATAATTGAGATTACAGATTAATATGGATATATAGTAACGCCTTGCACAATACGGTTTATCCCTCCGTTTTTTGAAGGAGAATCAGGGGTTAACCCTAAAAACAGAGATTTATAAAATCCAATAATTTGCGCAGGCATAACGCTGCAAATTGAATAATAGTCATCGCCCATCATAACATCACCTGCACAGAAATTAATATTCAAATTCAGATTCAGATTATCAAACTTTGTAGAACATTGACCTATACCTACACTGAACAGAAATTTCTCAGTATCGTTAATTGATCTTACCAAATCACGTTCGTACTTATGAACGCAGGGGTCCGTCGAAAATAAATACACCAGTAAAGTAGTTTCATCTATTATGGCCTTGGGACCATGACGAAAGCCGAGGAAGGAATCGTATTGGCAAATGATTTGTCCATCTGTAAGTTCTATGACTTTTAAATGAGATTCTCTTGCTGTTCCCTTTAATGGTCCTGAACCTAAAAATACTATCCTCTTGAAATCCATTTTCGCCAGTTCCATTAGCTTCGAATCGTATTGTTCCAAAATTATTTCACCTAATTCCATTAGTTTTTTTACACTTTTCTCTTTTCTTTCAATATTCTTAAGATCGGAAATTAATAACCCGGCCAGTTCCATAGTTGTAAAAGAACTTGTCATAGCCAAACCCTGGTCATTGGCCTCCTCCGGTAGCAAAAAAATAAATGAATTTTTTTTACCCGATGCCATTTTTACCAATTCACCTTCAGGATTACAGCTAATAATCAAATGATATGAAAAACAGCAGAATTTCTCAGCAAGTTCGTATGTAGCAACACTTTCGGGGCTATCCCCAGACCTCGCAAAAGAAACCAATAATGTGGGTTTTGTCTTTTTAAAAAAATTGGTGGGGTGAGTCACCAGATCTGTTGTGGGTATGGCTTTTATTGGTATCCCGCAATTTTTTTCAAAAGAATATTGAAGAATTTCCCCAATGAAGGCGGACGAGCCTGCGCCGGTAAGGATTATTTGTAGTTCATTGATTGCATATTTCTCATTTAAGAAGCATAATAACTGATCCTTTGCATTTAATACAGCTTTATAAGTCTCCATCCATAACCTTGGTTGGCTGGAAATTTCAGAAGATGTAAAATTCGTACCTGTCATATCAATAATTTAGTCACTATTATTTAACAAATCTAATTCTTTCATTTCATTTCTTTTCAAAATTAATTATTTATTTTATCTTTCATAACATTATCTATCAATTTTACAATATTCATTTAAATACCTTACCATTTTCATTCCGGATTAAGACGATATTGATTTGAATATCAGATTTTGAAGAATTATTTGGGTTACTCCATTTCTAAGCATCATGACAAATTCAATGAAAATCAACAAGATCGGTAAAAGGTCCTATTCCATTCTTAATGGCCCTATTAGTCGAATAAATTATGTTCTGTAGAAACAAGTTCAATTAAACTCCAGCGAATTAGACTTTTGACAATACTCTTACGCCGATTTTTTTAGGCCAGGAAATTCTGAAACCTTTAATCAGCTAAAAAGAAAATTGCAAGTATTGCTAATAGCATCCCGATCAAAATTATTAGTTGAGGGAAAACTCCATAGATTATTAGTGATAAGATAATTGTTATAACAGGAGCACCTGCATTTGTCAACGGACTTACAATTATTGCCTTCCCAAAACGGAATGCATAAACTATAAAGAGTGCTCCAATTGCATTTAACATTTGAATTCCAGCAGCTAAATAGGGGCCCTTAATTCCCCAGTTTATAGGTTGTTTGAAATCTGTCATTAAGAGTGCTACCGGAATTAAAAGCAAGCCTGAAGCCATCATGTAAAAAAAGATACTTTCTGCGCTCATGTGATTATTGGCTGCTTTCATAAAGAAAGCCTGAATTCCCCAAAGCAAAAAAACAATAAGTGCAAGGAGTATCCAGACAAAGCCAAATTTTTGACTATTCTCAGGCGGTTGATAGGACAGTAAAGGGATTGCAACTAAGGCAATAATTATCCCAATCCAGGATTTCAGTGATGCTTTTTCTTTTAATAGAAGTAAAGAAAGCAGGATAGTGACCAGGGGAGAGAGTGAGACAAACGGAAAAACAAGATAGGCAGGTCCTGTTCTAAGCGCCTGAAATAATATTAATTGCCCTGCGGAACCAGCGATTCCAATAATTAAACCATATACAATTGCCTTTTTATTTCTTTCAAGTTTCCAATCAATTCTCTTTAAAGCAATAAAAGCGGGTATTATCATTGTTAATGACCAAACGATATATCCTAATGTTGCCGGAAATCCTGCTTTTTCGGGTA
>JBDTSD010000157.1:0-9846 GCA_039931355.1 Ginsengibacter sp. | reverse complement strand
TCTGAAAAAGATTTAAAGAATATTTTTCAGCCATTTTACAGGACGGAAGACAGCAAAACAATTAGTGGCTTTGGTGTAGGATTGCCACTGGTTTACCGCATTATTAAATTACACAAAGGGCAAATAAAAGTTGACTCTGCTATTGGCAAAGGCACAACCGTTTTAATACAACTTCCTATCGCAGAAAACATACGGCGTAAGTAGAATGGTTAATTGGTTAAGTGGTTAATTAGTCAATTGGGCTAATTGGTTAAGTGCTTAACGGATACAAGTGGTTACATACATCGTACATCCCACATCGAACATCGAACATCGCACGTGGTTCATCCCATCTCACATTTTATAATTGCTTTCTAATGTCATCTTAATCTCCTTCTAATGCCGGTGATTTAATTTTGAAACATAGAAAACAATGACGCGGCAATTCTTCTTTAACCATAATTTCTAACTTTCAAATAACAAGTATGAACATCATTATTAAGTCAGTTGATTTCAAGGCTGGTAAGGCTTTGGAGACCTTTGTAAAAAATAAAGTAAGCAAGTTATTCAGGCAATGCGGCAATATCATCCGGGCAAATGTGATACTGCGGAAAGGAGAAAGCAAGAACCCGCAGAACAGGTTGTGCGAAATAAGATTACTAGTGCCGGGATACGATCATTTTGTAAAAAAGAGCTCGGGAGAATATTACAAATCTGTGTCACAATCGGTAGATGTTTTGCAGGAAATCCTGAGAAGAAATAAAACAAAAGAGCTTACCAGGAGATAAAACGGTTCGAGTAATAAATTTAAAATGCTTCATCATGTTTCAAGACAAAAAAAATTTTTCATTTGAGCGCGGATTTCTGCTGCTGGTTGTAATAATAAATGTTTTAATAATCAGGGGTGCTTATACCGTTACATCGGATTTGTACTGGGTGTTGCTGTTATCAATTCCCATGTTATTTTTCGCTATCTATTTTGAAAGACGAATATCTAAAAAAGAAAAATATGATGGCAGAATAGAGAGTGGAGAAACAGCAAATCATCAGAAGGATAACTCAATCTCCTCCCGTGGCATCAACTCCGAAGAATTGAAAGTGTCCTTTGGAAATAAATATTGTGACCAGCCGTACCTCTCCAGCATCATTTGTTTTGAAGCAATAAGTGCAGATCAAAATATTAAGTTCATGCCGAGGGAAATTGTTTTATCTGGAGATAATGAATATACAGACGAAATGATGGAAAGCCTTAATGACAGCCTGTTTAGCGATGATTGTACCTGGAGAATAAGCCCCGGTTATGCGGGGTGTAGGCGCCCCGATTTTAGCTTTGACCCCGAAGCTTTTAGAGCGAAAGCCGTACAGCCAAATGTGAAAATGATTGAATTGGAACTGCCGGGCCTTAATAATAAGGCGACTATGCCTGCGAGAAATATTTCTTACGCAAAGCAAACCAACAATGCAATGCATTCTGATTTACATCGTGAGCACACAGCATTTTGCAATGCTGACAGCATGGTAATATTTTTGGATTCTTTGCGGCAACTCTCAGGCAAAAAGCCTGTTGGTATAAATATTCGTATCACAGATAAAAAAGAATTTCATGAAATGTGTTATGCTTTTTGTAAGACACATATAGTCCCGGATTTTATAGTGGTAGAGAATTGCGAAAAGGAAAATATTTTCTTGAATAACATTCCGATTACGAAGGGTATGCCTTTGTTTGAGGCATTGCAGTTTGTTTCAAAAACGCTCGAGATGTATGGGCTATCTAAAGAGACTAAGATAATTGCTGCTGCTGAAATTTATAAAGGCATTGATGTATTAAAACTTCGTGCCTTGGGTGCCGATGCAATCAGTATGCGAAACAGTTTTATACGTGGCGATAAGCCTTATCAAAATGAGGGTATCAATAGTACTGCTTTTGCCATGCAAGTTATGCAACGCCTCCGTAATGATATACTCAATAGCACAATGAATTTAATAAAGTCGTGGGGGTATATCCATATTAAAGACATAACCCTGTCGTCATTTTTTCGAAGCGTGGAGTCCTTCGATGAGAGCGAAGGTAATCGGGAGCAAGAAAAGGCCGGGCGGAATATTAATGAGAAAAGGAACTACCGGCTTCCTCACAAAGCTTTTCTGAAAAGAACACCGGTTCAGAAGTTTTTCTTAATTAAGGCCGGCTACCCGCGAATACGTTATTCTTAGTTAAGATAGAAGGGTTAATAAAATATTTACTCAAATATCCTCGCAAAGTGATTTTCTAAATGGCTGCGCATGCCGTTTCTAAATTGCTCGGGATCGCCAGTTTCAAGAATATCAACGAGCGCTTTATGCGAAGTAAAAGTTTTAAGCTTTGGTTGGTTTTTTAGTAAGCCGCTTTTATGGACATAATCAAATACAGGCAGCAACATTCCCTGGAATTTCTTCAAGGTTGCATTGCCCGTTATCTCGTAAAGCTTTCCGTGAAAAGCAATTTCATGATCTATATTAAATAGATGAAATTTTGTAACCGGCGGTTCATTGCTTACAATTTTTTTCAGCTCAGCAATATCTTCTTTGGTTATTCTTTTAAAAATAAGATCGGCCATTCCTATTTCCAGCACCAGGCGTATTTCAAAAATTTCTTTCAATGTTCCCTGGTCAAGAATGTGCGGATTCATACTCTTGCTCATCATCCCTAATAGATCGGGGCTGGTAATAACCGAACCTTTTTTCTTTTTTGATTCTATCAAACCCATCATCCGCAGGCGTAACAGAGCTTCTCTTATAACTGTTCGGCTCACTCCCAGGGTTTCAGCCAAATCAATTTCTCTGGGTATTGTATCGCCTACCTTCAGCTTCTTCTTCTGTAATAATTCTACCAGTTTTGCCTCTACTTTATCAACCAGGCTGCTGGTGTCAACCGTCTTCAGGTTATTCTTAAAAGTTTCAATATTCATTTGCTCTTAGTATTTTTTTATTAAAAATGCCTGCCTGTAAATTTATGGAAATCAGCATTCTAATTATTTTTTAAAAATTTATTTGGTAGTTCCATTTAAGATTTCTAATTTTATTATGTCATACATAATACAAATATAAAATTTAAACTGACATTTATGAAATTTTCTCCCTTAAGGTTTTGCTTCCTCGTTGCATTCATCCTTATGGCTGCAACAGGGTGGGGGCAAGCCAAATCAATTAGTGGTAAAATAGTTTCCGAAGAAGACGGAAAGCCATTACCCGGTGTAAGCATTTTAATAAAAGGAAAGAGTGGCGGCACCCAAACAAACGCCAATGGTGAATTCACACTTGATGCATCAGCAAATGATGTACTGACAGCTTCCTACGCTGGTTTCCTGCCGAAAGAAATAAAAGTAGGCGCTTCTTCAAATTATACCCTGTCTTTAAAGGCAGGTGTGGACAAACTGGATGAAGTAGTGGTGGTTGGGTACGGCACCAGGAACAGGCGAAATGTTACCAGTGCGATTTCAAAACTTGACAAAGAAGTTTTGGCTAATGCGCCCCGTGGTAATATTGGAAGCGCCTTACAGGGAAGCATTTCCGGTTTACAGGTAGTTAATGCAACCGGGCAACCGGGATCATCGCCACAGATTGTTTTACGTGGAGGCGCATCTATAAATAGTCCGGGTTCGCCATTAGTAGTTGTAGATGGGGTTATCCGCTCTTACAACGATGTACCTGCGCAGGATATTGAATCTATTGAAGTGCTTAAAGACGCAGCATCCACCGCTATCTACGGGGCAAGGGCCAACAATGGTGTTATATTAATAACTACAAAGCAAGGCAAGGTGGGGAAGGCTGAAATTTCTTATAAATATATCGGCGGATATAATAAGAGAAGAGACGGTTACAATTATCTCGGCGCTAAAGATTTCATTTACTACAACCGTTTGGGCAATCTTAATTCAGGTAGAACATTAGCCCAGGTAAATTCTTCCCGTGGCTATGGCTTGTTAGGTGACTCTGCAAATCTTTCTTCATTTGATATAAGAAGGTATGATGCTACCACTGCCAATCTATTAACGCAAGGCTGGGATACAGTTGGTGATCCTTATGGTGGCACCATTATTTTTAAAGATCATAAAGGAGAAGTAGAAGATATTGTTTTCAGAAATACTTACACACAGGATCATTTTGTGAATGTGACTGGTGGAAATGAAAAGGGAAAATATTATGCAAGTTTTGATTATTATAAAGAGAACGGAGTGATTGTAGGATCAGATTACCAAAGATATTCCGGCAATTTAAGTGGCTCTTATAAAATCAGGAATAATGTGGAAGTGAGCTCCGGTGTTACGCTTTCTACTTCTTCGCAAATAGGTGTGCAGGCTGGTGAAATAAATACATTATACAGGAGCCTCGCTATCTGGCCAACATTTGATCCATGGCTTGATGCAGCGAAGACAATGCCTAACCCTGGCAACAGTTCCAGTGATGGAAACCCTTTGTATTGGCTAAGCAAGCAGAACAGGACTGATGAAGTAAACAGGATCACCGCTAACGCTGCTGTGAAATGGGATATACTTCCTGAATTGTATGTAAAGGCAACAGGAAATGTTTACCTTTTTGAAACCTTAGATCAGTCTTTTCAAAAAGCTACCCAAACGTATTCTAATATTTTTCAACCCGTTCCTACTTTCAGTAACACAAGCCGGACGTCTGCTTCGAGCTTTGGAAGAGATTTTCAAAAGCAGTTTAACGCTATCATTAACTATGATAAAACTTTTAATAAAAAGCATAGCGTAGGCGCTATGTTAGGAGCAGAGTACTTTGATACAAAATCTTATGGCATGCAGGTGCTTGGCTCACAGGCACCCACAGACGATATTCCTACCGCTAATGCTTCAACTGTTTTCGCTGCCGGTGATAACTATACTTCCCAATCTGAGTACAAGATCATTTCATCTTTCGGAAGATTAAATTATGAGTATGATAACCGCTTTCTTCTTTCTGCCGTCTTCAGGGAAGATGGTATTTCGAGCCTTGCGCAAAAAAACAGGTTTGGGTTTTTCCCCGGCATGTCTGCAGGATGGAATCTTCATAAAGAAGCGTTTTTCAAAAACAGTAATTTATCAAATTACCTCTCTACATTCAAGCCCCGCATTAGTTATGGGGAAAATGGAAACATAGCAGGATTAGGCAGGTACGAAGTGCAGGGTGGCTATGGCGGCCAGGGTTTATACAATGGCCAGGCAACTTTTTTAAATACTTTAATTATCAATCCCGACCTAAGATGGGAGAAGAGCCGTACCACTGATTTTGGCCTTGACATTGGTTTATTGCAAAACAGGATCACCATCATCTATGATTATTACAACAGGAAAACCAGCGACCTTCTTACCAATCTTTCACTACCCGATTATACAGGCTTCAATTCGTTCCGTACCAATTTTGGCACATACCAAAACAGGGGGCATGAATTTACCGTGAATGCCAATGTGCTAAACAGGCCAAATGGATTGAGATTGGACGTTGGCGCCAACGCATCTTTTGTAAAAAATAAAATTCTTCAATTACCTTTTAACGGCCAACCGAATAACCGGCAGGGAGGCATGCAGGTGTTTAATACTAAAACCGGCCAGTTGGAATGGGTACTTGGATTGCAGGAAGGACAAACGCTTGGAGATATTTATGCTTTTAAACAAGTATCCATTTTTAAAGATGATGCTGAACTTGCAAAGACTGCAGGCACACGTGTTGATATGATTGCACGCATCAGTGGCCCTAACTCTGCTGCCTTTGCTGATAAGATAACTCCGGGTGATGTTAACTGGCTTGACGTTGATAAAAATGATACCATTGATGTGAGAGACCAGGTTTATATCGGCAATATTAATCCTAAATGGACGGGAGGCTTCTCTACCAACCTTGCCTATAAAGGATTCACGTTATACTCACGCTGGGATTTTGCTTTTGGCCATACTATCTACAATGACCTTGTCGCAAGAACGTTGGGTAATTTCCAGGGCACTTTTAATTACTTTGATTTACAAAAACAATCATGGTCGCCAACCAATACTAATACTGATATTCCAAAAGTGTATTATGCTGACCAGGTGTCTGCGCCACTCGGGAAGAAGAATTATACAAGGACAAATAATGCCAATCCAAACCTGAATAGCAACAACTCAAACTTTTATGAAAAAGGAGATTACGTGGCTTTAAGAGAACTCACTTTGTCTTATGATTTATCAAAATCTATTTTGTCTAAAACAAAAGTTTTAAAGCAATCCAGGATTTATATCAGTGGCAATAATCTTTTTTACATAACAAAATTCACTGGCCCATCTCCTGAACCTCCGGTACTCAATAATATCGTTTCAGGCGTTTACCGGGGGGCTTATCCTACACCAAAAAGTTTTGTATTGGGAGTACAGGTATCATTTTAAAAAATAAAAAATGTATTTAGTTATTTATGGGTTTCATACGATAATTAAAAAATAAAAAATCAGACATGAAAAAGAATACGATTAAAATACTTACAGTGCTGGCGCTAGTTATCTCCATTGCTTCCTGTAGTAAAAAATTGGACCTTGCCCCGGTGAGCAGTATCACGGATGGAAATTTCTGGCAAACGCCGGAGCAGGTTGCCACCTTTGTTACCGGAGTCCATGCAAGGTTCAGGACGAACACTTTACAGTTTATTTACCTCGGAGAACTCAGAGCTGATATATTCGGTACTGATCCGGGATCAAATTCTGTATTTACCGGAGAAGCAACCCAGGGCGTAGAAAGGCTTTGGCTGAATACGTTAGATCCTGATGCAGCCGGCGTTTCCGGCTTCGGAGGTTTCTATTCCAACATTAATCAAATCAATTTATTGATCAGTAAACTCAATTCAACAAACGTTGTTTCAGCAAATGATAAAAATTACTATCTCGGTATTGCTTATGGCATGCGGGCCTTTTATTATTTTCAATTAGTGCGTTCATGGGGCGATGTTATTATTCAAACGGAGCCGACAATTGCTATTGATATTGCCAATCTCGCAAAGGCTGCGTCACCCGCTGCAGACGTACTGAAGTTTATAAAGGAAGACGTTGCTGCTTCGGAAAATAGCTTTGGCAGCGATTACTCTTTCAGGCAAGCCAAAGGCTTTTGGTCTAAATCTGCAACATTAATGCTGAAGGCTAATGTATATTTATGGACAGCCCATCGCAGTGGTGGCGCTGCTGATGCAACAATAGCAAAAACAGCACTGACGGACATCCAGGCCAATGCCCCTTCATTACAATTATTACCTTCGTTTGCGAATGTGTTTGCCTCAAATAATAAAGGCAATGCAGAAGTTATATTTGCAATTCGCAATGGCCTTAATGAAACTGCTCTGCCAATTGCCGGAACGTTTCTTCCCCAATCAGGTTTGATCGCTAACTTTTATGACTCAGTTGCCAACAGGCAATTCAATCCATCAACAGACAATTGGGGCGGCCTTTTAAGAACTCCGATAGAAATCGCAACCTTTAGAAGATTCGATAATACTGACAGCAGGAAGTGGGCAACTATTCAGCCTGCGTATGATAAGCTTGCAGGGAATTATGTGATTGCCGGGGCATTTGTAAGTAAATACCAGGGCGAGCAAAATGCCGGCAGCAGGGCTTATACAAATGATTTTCCTATTTACCGGTATGCAGATTTACTTTTATTGTTAGCGGAAGCTAAAGTGATACTAGGTGAAGATCCTTCAGCGGAAATAAACCTGGTGAGGGCAAGGGCTTATGGTGCAAATTATAATGCTAACGTACAGGGTTACCCTAATATGGCAATTGATGCAGAACCTGACGAAGCCATATTAGAAGAACGTTACAAAGAATTTATTTTTGAAGGAAAAAGATGGTACGATCTCAGGAGATTTGGTGATCAATATGTTTACGAACATACTACTGTCGCACCAGGTGATGCCTTCCGGTTATTATGGCCAATTGACCGCAGCACGTTAACGAATAATAGTGCCTTAGTGCAAAATCCCGGTTATCTATAACGATGTCTCATAACAAACAGGTAAAGTAAAACCGGGATATTCCTGTCCTGGTGCCCTTGCTTGTTTTTGGCTTTCGTTAATCGTAATAAGCTGTTTAAAAAATGATTTTTTATTTGTATTCTAACCTTAGTAGAAATTATTTATTTTATTTTTTGACCTTATTATTAAGTGAACCATTTGCCACCTGATAAGGTAATAGGGTGGAATGATTTATTGGCAACTTTGCTTCTAAGGTTTATCAAATAAATCGAAAATATTTTAAATTAAATTTTAAGTGCTTCTAAGACGATGATGCTTAAAAAATATAGAAAGAAAATTAAAAACTTTAATTCATTCAAAATGGATATTCAACATTTACAAGGCTTAATTGCAGCTCCTTTCACGCCTTTAAAAAAGGACGGTTCACTAAATACATTGCTAATACCCGGATATTATGAAATGCTCAAAGCGAATAGTGTTAAGGGTGCTTTCATTTGCGGCTCTACCGGCGAAGGCGTATCACTTACTATGCCTGAGAAGAAAACCGTCACAACTGCCTGGGCTGATTGTACGAAAAATGATGCAGATTTTAAAGTGATGCTACTCGTTGGGGGCACTTGTATGGCGGATTGTATCGAACTTGCCATGCATGCACAACAGCAAGGCATACATGCAGTTTCTTTTACGTCCCCCTCTTACTTTAAACCTGCTGATGTAGTTGCATTAGCTGACTGCTGTAAGCTGATAGCTGATGCCGTTCCAGATATGCCCTTTTATTATTATCATATCCCGGTATTAACAGGTGGTAATTTCCCGATGATAAACCTGCTGAAAAGTATAGACGGAAAGATTTCCAATTTCGCCGGGATTAAATATACCCACGAAGACTTCATGGACTTTCTTTCCTGCCTCAATTTTAAAGATGGGAAATATGACATGCTCTGGGGAAGAGATGAGAATATACTGTCAGCCCTGGCTGTGGGCTCCAAAGGAGCCGTTGGAAGTACCTTCAACTATGCAGCACCGTTATACAAAGAACTTATAGAAGCCTTCAATAATAACGACCTCCAACAAGCGCAGGCTTTGCAGCAACAATCTATTGATATGATTTCATTGCTGGGAAAATATGGTGGTATTGCAACAGGCAAAGCATATATGAAAATGATTGGATTAGACTGTGGTGAATTTCGCCTACCGGTAAAAAATATGACTATAGAGCAATTTGAGTTGTTTAAAAAGGATACGGAGCAAATAAATTTTGGTAGCTTTTCCTCGGCCATATCATCGGCAGTTGAAGCTTTATAAATACTAATGAAACGAATAATCTATTTCATATTTCTTATTATGGTTTATACAAGTGCTGCTGATGCGCAACAAAAAACAGTTTGTGCTTTTCGTTGGCAGATAAAAGGTGCTTTGCCTGCCGAAGACGGACATGTAAAATCGTTGGGTTTTGCCGGCGCTATCAATGGTATAAGTAATGATGTTTTAATAGTTGCCGGTGGAGCAAATTTTCCCAATGGTATGCCGTGGAAAGGCGGGAAGAAATTTTATTCGAATCAAATTTATATTCTTCAAAAAGAAGGAAGCAAATTTATTTGGAACGGCAATATAAAAGAAACGTTACCCGAGCCTGTTGCCTATTGCGGAGTCACCTCAACCGACGAAGGAGTTGTATTTATTGGCGGGGAAAACGGGAACGGTCTTTCCAATAGATGTCATTTGCTGCAATGGAATACCATAAAAAATCGTGTTGATATAAAACCCTTGCCTAACCTGCCTTTGGCACTTACTAATGTGTCAGCTACTAATATGGAAAATGTAGTGTACGCCGCCGGAGGTGATGAAGTTCACAATTCTTCCAATAGCTTTTTTAGCCTGGATTTAAAAGATGCAAATCC
>JBDTSD010000156.1:0-9886 GCA_039931355.1 Ginsengibacter sp. | reverse complement strand
GGCATCTTATAAATGGCAGGGGAATTGTAAGAGTACCGGCAGAGGAATTCCCGGACTAAGACACCCCCTATCCCCTGAAGGGGGAACAAGACTGATCGAAAGACGGAACCCCCTATCCCCTGAAGGGGAATGAAACTGATCGAAAGACGGAAACCCCTATCCCCTGAAGGAGAATAAGACTGATTGAAATATGAGAACAAGAATTCAGGCAATAAACGGATAACACTTATAAGAAAACCATTTAACCAATAAACCAATAAACATAAAAATCATGACAAGAAATGCAACAGCCGTTTGGCAGGGAACAGGTAAAGAAGGAAAAGGCACATTAAGTACACAAAGTACGGTGTTGGATAAAACACAGTATTCTTATAAATCAAGATTTGAAGATGGGGTGGGGACAAACCCGGAGGAGCTTATTGCAGCAGCACATGCAGGCTGCTTTACGATGAAGTTAAGTTTTGTATTGCAGGAAGCCGGCTTTACCGCAGATGAAATTGAAACCAAATGCGACATTACTTTAGCAGACGGTATTATTACAAAATCGCACCTTACTGTAACTGCAAAAATTCCAAACATAAGTAAAGAAAAATTCGAGGAGAGTGCAAAGAATGCCGAAGAGAATTGTCCTGTGTCAAAATTATTGAAAGCAGATATTTCAATGGATGCAACATTGAGTTAAGCAAACATAATTAAATGAAAAACCTCCGGAAATTTCCCGGAGGTTTTTTTATAGTTTCCAAGGTCTGTTTTTTCTAGGTGGTAACTTCTACCTCATCTGATTTTAATAACTGTACTTCACAGCTGATTTTTACATCATCGCTTACTAATACGCCACCGGCCTCCAATGCTGCATTCCAGGTGAGGCCCCAATCTTTACGATTTATCTTTCCATTGATGCTGAAACCTGCTTTCTCATTTCCCCAGGGATCTTTCATTACACCGCCAAATTCCACATCTAGCTTTATTCTCTTCGTTATTCCTTTGATTGTTAAATCACCATATAATTCATAGCTGCCATCATCATCTACTTTTTCATACGTATTGGCAACGAACGTGATTTCTTTATGATTTTCTGCATCAAAAAAATCCGCGCCTTTAAGATGTGCATCACGGTCAGCGCTTCCGGTATCCACTGAAGCTGGGTTCATCCAGAAATCAATTTCGGCAGACATAAAATCGTCACCTGTTGTATAAATACTTGCTTCAAATTCTTTAAAAACACCTTTTACATTTGTAATCATCAGGTGCTTTATTTTGAATCCTATTTCTGAATGTGAAGGATCAATCACCCATTTTGTTTTTTCCATTGTTTTATTTTTTAAAATTTATAAATTGATACGAAGAAATTTATTATTTATCCAACTTTTACTGATGTCATTGTCATTGATCCGGCAACCGCTTTATCGTTAAAGAATGAAACAGCATCCTTATTTCCCTTTAGGCCCAACGTATACATTAACGGCAGGTAATGCTCCGGTGTAGGAATTGCCAGTG
Organism: Ginsengibacter sp.; assembly: GCA_039931355.1. GTDB lineage: Bacteria > Bacteroidota > Bacteroidia > Chitinophagales > Chitinophagaceae > Ginsengibacter. Next base: position 8,389 of record JBDTSD010000156.1, on the reverse strand, counting down.
TCGCTTCAGCACCTAAACTTTTATAATTCATCAAAGGATTAAAATCGCCATCCGAAATCAAATTTTTAAAAGTTTCATTCATCTTCAATGCCCAATCAAAGCCATACTCGGGTTCATTCATTTTATCCCACGCCATCATGCGAAGATTGTGCACCATATTGCCGCTGCCAATTATCAACACGCCCTTCTTTCTTAATGCATACAACTCTTTGGCTAACTCAAAATGATATTGCGGGCCTTTTGTATAATCAATACTTAATTGCAACACCGGGATATTTGCGCCAGGATACATATGCCTCACCACCGTCCAGGTGCCATGATCCAAACCCCAGTCATGATCAAGTTCCACTTGAGCAGGGTGAAGTAAATCCGCAGTTTCTTTTGCAATGACAGGACTGCCCGGCGCATTATACTGCACATCAAATAACGCTTGGGGGAAGCCGCCAAAATCATGGATTGTTTTCGGAAAATCCATCGCCGTAATTTTTGTTCCCCTCGTAAACCAATGCGCTGAAACAACGAGAACTGCCGCAGGTACAGGGATTTCTTTTGCCATTGCTTTCCACCTTTCACTAAACTCATTATCTTCAATTCCATTCATTGGTGAGCCATGGCCAATAAAAAGCACAGGCATAAGTTGCTCCTGCTCTTTTAGGTTATTTGTAAAGTTTTTAAATGATGAAAATGTTGTCATAATTATTCCGGCGATTGTTCCTTGAATTTAATTTCTCAACTTATTTCGGGTAATGGCCGCATCTATGCTTGCCTTACCGCCACCTGCAATTAAAGAGATGAATGCCAGTCCAAATAATAAAATGAAGTATTCAAATCCTTCTCCTTTGTTTGCCTGCATCTGCCAGTTCATAAAAAACCCATTATGAATGTGCGTGGAGAAAAGCACGCCAAGAAAATTTACAATTATTCCAAGTGCGGCGATTCTTGTTGCAAATCCAAAAATTAAAAATAGGGCTGCAAAAAATTCAATAATAATTACCAGGAAAGCCACGATCCATGGGAGCCCGGCGCCGCCTGTCAGGAAGCCCATTGTTCCTTCGTAACCGTAACCTCCAAACCAGCCTAATAATTTTTGCGCACCGTGTGGAAAAATTACTATACCCAAAAACACTCTTGCAATTAATGCATATACATTTGAAGGGTTTGTTGCTAAAATCTTTTTCATGTTTATTTTTTTATTATTGATGTAAAAAAAGTTTTTCTTTTTCTCTTCGCACTTTGGGAGAGCCAGACAGCCAATCGTTGGCTGAATCCCTGTAGCCCAGCGGAAGAAGCGTAACACTTCTTAATCCTTTTTCTTTGAGATTAAGTAATTTATCAAGTGCCGGGCTATTAAAGCCTTCCATAGGTGTTGCATCTACTCTTTCTTCAGCCGCAGCAGCTATTGCCGTTGCAAAAGCAATGTATGTTTGGCGTGCTGCCCAGTCATAATTTTCCTGCTGGGAGCGGCCGGAAATACCCATCAGGATATTTTTAAATGGTGCCAGTGAATCAAGTGATACGTTTCTTGTGGATGCCATTAAGTTTACATAATCATCCACATGATCCGGCGTAATATTATCCCAGGCAGCAAACACCAGCAAGTGTGAGCTGTCCACTATTTGTTGTTGATTGTTGGCGATTGGTAAAATTTGTTTCTTCAACTCAGGATCTTTTATCACCAATATGGTATAAGGTTGTAAGCCCATTGATGAGGGAGCAAGCTGTATCGCTTCAAGAATCCTTTGAATCTTTTCTTCAGGCACTTCTTCACCATTCATTTTTTTCGAAGCGTGTCTCCATTTTAATGCATCTAATAATTCCATATTTAGATTTTTAATTTTTTGAATAAATAAATTTTTATGCTTCAGGCGTGAATTGCTTCACCATAACCTTGAAGCCTGCCGGGGTAAATAATTCGGTAACAGTTTGTAAAGCCTCCTCGTTATCTCCTGCCATCAAAACATCTATTTGTTGTCGCCCGGCTATATTTCCGGAAAAAGCGCAGGCATCCATAGTGAGCACTTTAGAGTAAGGTAAGAGCGCTTGTAGTTCTTCGTTTTTTTCCGCCTGGTCAGTAAAGCTGATCACAATTTTTTGATTAGCCACTTCCCTTATCCTATTAGCCACTTCTTGTTGCTCATCACTTGAAATCGCGGATATAATAATGTCTGCTTCCCAACAGCCTTCAAACGAACAATCAATTGTCTCTACATCTGCACAAGAATTTTTTTCAACAATTTCTTCCCTTAGTTCATTTAATCTGACATTATCTCTATCATTTAACAGTAACCTGTAATTCCCTTGTGACAAACTTTTCGCAATAAATGATCCCCGCTCACTTGAAGCACCGATTATCATTATAGTTTGCTTTGTATGCATGTTATCTTATTATAAGATGCAAAGCTAATGCAACGCAATGCCTCATTCCATTGCGTTGAAGCAAGAAAAAGCATTGATCTGAATCAATGGATTTTATTTATTTGATGAAATTTTTCGCCTGATGCGGCTTAAGGTTTCGGGTTGCAGGCCCATGTAAGAAGCAACCATATGTTGAGGTACACGCTGAACAATGCTTGGATATAATGTGGTAAAATCAAGATAGCGTTCTTCCAGCGACTGGCTGTGGATAGCACTCAATCTTTTTTGCATAGCAAGATATGCGCCTGTAATTTGAAGCCTGTTGTAGGTTTCATATTTAGGAAACCTTTTTAGCAATTCTTCATGGGCCGATTTATCAACGATCACTAACTCTGAATCTTCCAATGCATCTATATTATATGTAGCCGGTTCACCGGTGAGAAAACTATATAAATCAGAAATCGTCCATCCTTCTAAAGCAAACTGGATTATATGCTCCGCGCCCTTATCATCAACAGAATATGCTCTCAACGAACCTTTTTCTACAAAGGCGGTTACTTTACAAACATCGCCTTCCTGAAGCAGGTACTGCTTTTTCCTAAGCTTTTTGGGTGTGAGATAATTTTTTATGGCTTCCTCTTCTTCCGCAGTGAGTAAAACTTTTTCATTAAAGCTTTTGAAGAATAGTTCGTACATATCCAAATAATGATAAACGCTAAATGGTCAGAATAACCTGGCAGAAATCTGTTCTTCTAAATTACTAAACAATCTTAACGATGGTTGAATACAATTGATATTTTTATTTTTCGCCTTTAGTAATTATTACTAAGTGCGAAATGCGAACGAGCAGCGATTAAATGCATCGCGATGGCCGCTTTGATATTAAGTTCGAGAATTTTTGTAAGGCTCAGACATTTGCAATTGCAATTTATTAAAATCACCGTTTTCCTTGTATGCGGAGAGAAATAAAACCGCTATCTCGGTCTTTCTTAAATTCTCAGGTAATTTATCAGACAGGTAAATTTTACCTTCATGGTATATTCCTTTTAAATTGATAGCCATAAGGGAAGTTATTAAATTAATCAATCGCTTTGCTTGCACGAATCTTTACTGAATAGTGTTTATTTAATCACCTCGATTACATGAATGCCTGGTAAAGGATTGGATTTCAAAAAATCACTAATCGAATTAATATATTTCTTTAAAGTGGATAATTTATTATCATAAGTTCTTAGCAGCAGTATAACTATGCCTGACTGGGATATATTTTGTTGCCGGTGTAAATTTTTATCCAGCGTTAGCATCACATTAAACTGATCATCTGATAATAGCTTTAAAAGTTGGCCATTCTTTATTCCATGCCATTTCATGTCTTTTACAGTAAACCATTCATACTCATCCGGGAGGAATTTCCTGATTTGTACAGGGATATTTTCATCCAGCAAAATCTTCATGCAAAATCTTTTCAGATGTAATCAATTTACCAGCAGCTTCCAATACTTCTTTAACCTGCTCTTTCGACACTCCTGGAAAATTTTCCAGAAATTCTTTAAGTGTCTCTGTTTCAAGCCATTGAAATAAACTCTCTACAGGCACTCTTGTTCCCATAAATACAGGTGTTCCTCCCATTATTTCAGGATCAATATTTATTGCATTTATTTTCATAATAAATTTTTTAGCCTCGCTATATTCAAAGTTCGTAATTATTAATGCAAACGCAAACATTCACTTATTCCTTCTCTTCATTAACCGGTGCCGGTTGCGTATTCATTTAATACGTGAATTCTTTGTAAGATAAGGGCTTAAATCTCTACCTATTTTAACCACCTGCCGCCAAAGCCAGTCAGCTTACAGATTTACAATGGCACTTCATTATTTATTTATTCTTTCTAAAAAAATTTAATTAAACGTTTGTTTGAAATCAAACAAACGTTTAACTTTGCGCCTCAAATAAAAAATGGACGCAAGAGAAACTATATTATCAACGGCTATGAAACTCTTTGGCGAAAAGGGTTTTGAAGGAACTTCCGTACGTGATATCGCTAAAGCTGCTGATGTAAACCTTGCCATGATAAGTTATTATTTTGGTTCAAAAGAAAAATTGTTTGAACATGTCGTGGATTATAAATCCTCCAGTATAAGAGTCGTATTTGCGGAATTGGCAAAATCTTCCATATCGCAAATCGAAAAAGTTGATAAAATAATTGATAGCTACGTGGAGAGAATGTTTACCAATCCGCAGTTCCATCACTTGCTGCACAGGGAGCTTTCGCTCCATCAAAGGCCCCAAATGCATGATGCTATTACAGAAATACTTCTCAGGAATGTCGTAACTATTACAGGTATTATTCAAAGTGGTATTGATTCCGGCGAGTTTAAAGAAGTTGACACACAACTCACCATTGCCACTTTGATCGGTACAATAAATCATCTACTGATTTCAGAATCCATGTGTCGCAAGTTGCTGCATAAGAGTAAAGACTTTAATCCATTTACAAGTAAAAAATTAAAAGAACGAGTGAGCGAACATTTAAAGCAATTAATGCGTTCTCACTTGTTGATAAATAATAAATCTTAGAAAAGATGAACACGAACCGGACAGCGTATTTTAAAAAAAGGAAGGAAAGAGTTTTTGGAATAATGGTTTATTTTATGACCAGCATTTTTCCAATAATCGTGCAGGCACAGGATACAAGGCCTATTACTTTAAAAAAAGCTATTGACCTTAGTATACAAAATAGCAAGCAGCTTCAGGCATCTTCGGCCCGCAATGAAGAGGCAGCCGGCGCATTAAAAGAAGCACAGGACAGAAAGCTGCCTGATGTAAATGTCAGTGGATCTTATCTCCGGTTAACCAATCCAAATATTGCATTGAAAACAAATGCTTTTAGCGGAGGCTCAGATAGTACCGGAAAGAATACAAGCCCAACTGTAAACCAGGCTATGTATGGTATTGTAAATGTTGCGCTCCCCATTTATGCAGGTGGCAGAATTCGCTATGGCGTTGAATCTGCCAGATATCTCCAGCAGGCAACTATGCTCGATGCAGAACATGATAAAGAAGCGGTGATCTTAAATACTATAAATGCTTACATTAATTTATATAAAGCAGGCGCAACAGTAAATGTGGTAAAAGAAAACTTGCAGCAATCTGCTCACCAGGATTCTGTTTTTTCCCGGCTTGAACAAAATGGATTGCTGGCGCGAAACGATTTGTTGAAATCTCAATTGCAAACTTCTAACATCGAGCTTTCTCTTTTAGATGCAGAGAATAACCGGAAGATCGCCAATGTGAACATGACCCTGATGCTGGGCTTACCTGAAACCACAACCTTAATTCCCGATTCATCAAAATTTGAAGAAGCCCTAAGTATAAAGAATCTTGCAGAGTATGAAACGCTTGCGATGCAAAACAGGAAGGATGTGCTGGCGCTTAAGTTCAGGCAAAAAGCCGCCACTACAGGCATCGCGGCAACAAAAGCTGAGATGTATCCATCAGTGGCACTAACAGGTGGCTATATTGCCGCTGATATTCCGCACGTGTTGAGTATTTACAATGCGGTAACTGTAGGCGTTGGATTAAAATACAACATTGGTTCCCTTTGGAAAACAAAAGCAAAGGTGGACCAGGCAATGGCACGGGAAAAAGAAATTGTTGCCAACGAAGCACAATTGGATGACGCGATACGGCTAAAGATTAACCAGGATTATGAAAACTTTTTGCTAAGTCAAAAGAAAATAAATGTATATGAAAAAGCAGTTGCGCAGGCAACGGAGAATTATCGCATCACAAAAAATAAATATGATGTGAGCCTGGTAAATACTACCGACTTGCTGGATGCAAATGTTTCATTACTACAATCAAAAATAAATCTTGCAGTGGCAAAAGCAGATGTGGTTTTAGCTTATAACAGGCTACTGGCAACATCAGGATTATTATCTGCAGAACCAAATAATTAAAGCGAATAAATCAAATTTATGGAATCAAAAGACAAAGAAGTAATCGTTCCTGCCAATTCAACCCCGGTTGATGAAACCAATGGCAATCAACCAGCTGAACCTAAAAAACGAAGTAAGGTTTTTATCATCATTCTGATAGCAATGATCATTGGTGGCGGATGGTTTGGTATCTCAAAATATACATACGCTCAGCATCATGAAGATACAGATGATGCGCAGGTAGAAGCCGACATAAGCCCGGTAATACCAAGGGTTTCAGGCTATGTGAAGGAAGTGAGGGTGAAAGATAACCAGCTGGTAAAAAAGGGAGATACGCTGCTGGTGCTTGATGAGCGTGACCTTAAATTAAATGTGGAACAGGCAGAAGCTGCTTTAGCTACTGCAAAAAGTAATGTTAACGCTGCACGTGCTAATACAAATGCCGCCCGTTCAGGGATTGCAAGTTCAAGGGCCGGCGTGGGTACAGTGGATGCACAAATTGCAGCGGCACAAGTAAATGTTACAAGGACTTCGCAGGATTATGAGAGGTATGCAAACCTGATAGAAGATCATTCTATAACCCAGCAACAATTTGAACAGGCACAGGCAGCAAAAGATTTAGCGGAAAGGCAATTGCAAATATTACAGCAACAAAGAAAGCAGGTTTCCACTCAAACAGGTGTTGTTTCTTCCCAGAGCAATGCTACAGCACAATCCATTGATGTGGCCGAAGCTATGGTAAAGCAGCGTGAAGTAGATGTAGAAAATGCAAAGCTTAATTTATCTTATACGGTGATAACAGCGCCAGAAGCAGGAAAGGTATCGCGTGTCAATTTACAGGAAGGACAATTGCTACAGGCCGGGCAATCTACATTTCGCATAGTTCACAATAGTGACTTGTGGGTAGTTGCAAATTTCAAAGAAACCCAGTTAAAAAAGATGAGCGTTGGTCAAAAGGTAGTTGTACATGCTGATGCTTTTCCCAAACATGATTTTGAAGCTACGCTTACTTCTTTTTCACCTGCTACAGGCGCTGAGTTTGCACTTCTTCCTCCCGATAATGCAAGTGGAAATTTTGTAAAAGTTGTACAGCGGGTGCCGGTAAAAATTGAATTTGTAAATCACCAGGATTCCTTATTGAGCAGGCTTAGGCCGGGGATGAATGTAGATGTTGATGTGCATCTTTAGAAACCTCACCCCAACCCCTCTCCAAAAATGGAGAGGGACGCGACTTGACCAATACATAGCAGCACTTTTATCAAAAAGCAAAAATTTTAGTTGACCGCTGAAAGACAGGCTTAGTGGAATACAGTTTTAAAGAATAAATTTTTTATGCAACAGGCAAATTCTTTAGTAGAGTATGGATCAAGGAGAGTGATAATAACAGTTACCGCTATATTATGCGCCTTGCTTGAAATAGTAGATACCACAATCGTAAACGTGGCCATTAACGACATGCGTGGTAACCTTGGTGCAACGCTTACCGAAATAGCATGGGTTATCACAGCTTATGCAATTGGTAACGTAATTATTGTTCCTATGACGAGTTGGCTCTCGCAGCAGTTTGGCCGGAGAAATTATTTTGCTGCGTCTATCATGATCTTTACTGTGTTCTCTTTCTTATGTGGAAATGCGACGGGCATTTGGGAACTGGTGATCTTTCGTTTTTTCCAGGGAGTTGGCGGAGGTGCATTGCTGGTTACTTCACAAACTATTATTACAGAAAGTTACCCGATTGAAAAGCGGGGCATGGCACAGGCCATTTATGGATTGGGTGTAATAATCGGGCCAACACTTGGGCCACCATTAGGCGGCTACATTATTGATCACTATAGCTGGCCTTATATTTTTTATATCAACATCCCGATAGGCATTGCTGCCACGTTACTCACCTTGCAGTTTGTGAAAAGCCCTAAATTTTCTGAAAAAACGCTAACTAAGCATATTGATTTTATCGGCATTGCCTTGCTTGCAATAGCGGTGGGCTCGCTTCAATTTGTTCTGGAAAAAGGCCATGAAGATGACTGGTTTAACAGCACGACAATAATTATAATGGCTGTAGTAGCAGTGCTTGGCATATTCTTTTTTATATGGA
>JBDTSD010000155.1:0-9915 GCA_039931355.1 Ginsengibacter sp. | reverse complement strand
GTACCTGCAACATCATGATCTTACGGTGATGCCTAACGGTCACATCCTTGCGATTGCGTGGGAGGCTAAGACGGCGGATGAGGTTTTGGCGGCAGGGAGAAAGCCAACATTGATTCCTAAAGCCGGCCTTTGGCCGGATAGGATCGTTGAGATAGAACCACAGGGAAAGAGCGGTGGAAAGGTCGTTTGGGAATGGCATATATGGGATCACCTGGTACAGGATTATGATGCTAAAAAAACTAATTATGGAAAGCCTGCAGACCATCCTGAACTTTTGGATTTTAATGTGGGGGATACTTTACCATCACCTATATCGCAGGACAGCATGGAAATTTTAAAAGCCCAGGGAAGGGCGAGGAGAAATTGGACTCCTGAGAACAGGGGATCAGATATATACCATTTTAACGCGGTAAAGTATAATTCTGAATTGGATCAAATCGTTTTTAGCTCACCTCATTTAAGCGAGATCTTTATTATAGATCACAGCACCACTACGAAGGAAGCTGCGGCCCATAAAGGCGGACGCTGGGGTAAAGGAGGAGATTTTTTATACCGCTGGGGAAATCCACAAAACTATCATCGTGGAGATTCTACCGCCGAGAAATTATTTGGACAGCATGATGTTCGTTGGATTGAAAACGGCAAACCTGGCACTGGTCATCTTACTGTGTTTAATAATGACATTAATAACCGGGATACCGCAAACTATTCAGCCATTTATGAAATCGTTCCTCCCGTAGATAAAAAGGGAAATTATTTTTTAGAAAAAGATGGAACTTTTGGCCCGGAAAAACCTGTGTGGACTTATATTGCTCCAGACTCCGTTTCCTTTTGGAGTAGCTTTATTTCAGGCGCACATAGAATGGAAAATGGTAACACGTTTATTGACGAAGGAGCCAAAGGAAGATGTTTTGAGGTGAATAAAGAAGGTAAAATTGTATGGGAATATTTAAACCCTTTCCACGGCGATATTCGCAAACCAAATGGTGACCCTATTTCTCCAATGCCAATGACCTTTAGCCTGTTTCGCGCCACGTTTATTCCCGCAGCTCACTCAGTATTTGTAAATAAAAAACTCAAACCTTTAAATCCGCAGCCCACAGTATTTGTAATGCCATCACAAAGCGATAAAAAATAATAACATTTTCATTAGGATCAATGTTCCGCCATTATCACTCCGTTTTCTTTTACATAATCATCCCAATGACTTAACATCTCCTGGTAGATTTTTGGGTTCTGTTTAGATAAATCATTCGACTCAGTCGGATCTTTTTCCATGTCGAAAAGCTCAAACACCCCTTTGCCAAAGGGCGGTTCTATTTTCGTTATTTTCCATTTGCTTTTGCGAACTGCACATCTTCCAAAGAGTTCCCAACCCATTACATATTCTTCATCATGAACGTATTTTTTTTTGCCATCCAGTAAAGGCATTATTGAAGAACCTTTGTACGGTGTTATTTTATTTCCCCGGTAAGTCGAAGGATATTTAGCACCGGCCACCTCAAGAAATGTAGGAGCCAGATCCATAATAGTAGTGAAGGCATTTGTTATAGTACCGCCTTCTTTTTGAAAAGGCATTTTTACAATCATAGGCGTATGGATGCCGCCTTCTGAACTATAGCCCTTATAAAAACTATTTACTGCACTGGAAGCATGCGCCCATTGAGGACCGTAAGCTGTATAAGAATTTGCGGTGCCCATATAGGGATAAGGATTTTTCTTATCCGGTGTTTCATTAAATTCAAAGGCGTCCGGGCCGTTGTCAGATAAAAACACAAACAGTGTATTGTCGTATTCGCCGATATCTTTTAAATATTGCACCAACCTGCCGACATTGTAATCAAGATTATCGATCATACCCGCATAGATTTCCATTTTCCTTGCTTCAATTCTTTGTTCATCTTTACTAAGATCTTTCCATGGCAACAAAGGTTCTTTTGTAACATAATAGAGACTACCCTTCACCGCAGGAAGATTAGGTAATGCAACATCTTTTGCAACGAAACCTTTTTCTTTTAGAATATTGAAGCGTAAAGTCCTCAGACTGTCGTAGCCGATATCATATTTGCCATGATATTTTTCTATGTATTCAGGAGGGGCCTGCAAAGGCCAGTGAGGAGATGTATAAGCAGCATACAAAAAAAATGGTTTTTTATCTTCATGATCCTTTTTTATAAATCCGATCGCCTTGTCTGTATAAAAATTCGTGGAATATTGTCCGCCGGGATATGCAGTATATTTTCCATCTTCCCAAAAGGAAGTTTCTCTTTCAGGATAAAAATGATTGGCGGCAGCATCCATTAGTGCAAAAGACCTTTCAAACCCTTTAGCAGTCGGGCTTTGCTCAGGTGTAAGGCCGAGATGCCATTTACCTGAAATATAGGTATGATATCCTGCATCCTTCATTAATTGTGCAATGGAAACTACTTTGTTATTTAGAAATCCCTCATATCCCGGATGGCCAACTTGCTGTGGAAAGTAGGTTACATGTTCTGCCATGTTGCCCAAACCAGCAATATGGTTATCCGTTCCCGTTAGTAACATGGCACGTGATGGAGAACATGTTGCGGCAGCATAAAAATTGGTAAACATCTGTCCCTGTTTTGCGAGGGCATCAATGTTAGGTGTAGCAATTTCACTTCCAAAACAGCCAAGATCAGAGTAGCCAAGATCATCCGCAAGTATTAAAACAATATTGGGTCTTTGTTGCGCTTTTAGTTGCTGGAACGAGAAAAACAAACAACAAAAAATAACTTGTATTAGATTACTTTTGAAATTCGTCATCTCTAAAGATAATCATTCGCGTATTCTGTACCTTCTTAGATAACAGGTTGATGTAGCATTTATCTTAGCCGAACGAAAGCTTTCCTCTTCAAAACACCTGCTTCGAATTTCTTGCGAATTACGCTTAAGAACAATTAATCGTTGACTGCTAAACAATCAAAATGGAACAAGGCAATTGGAAAATGAAACTTACGCTTTTGCTTGTAAGCAGCCTGACAATAATGTCTATTATAACTATTTCACCGGCGCTGCCTCAAATAGTGCAGGCATTTCCCGGCGTAAAAAATGTCAATTTTCTTGTGAAATTAATTCTGACTATTCCGGCGTTAATGATTGCGATCTTCTCTCCCATTGCTGGGCGGCTTATTGACCGGCATGGCCGATTAAGAATCTTATGGATATCACTTGTCGTTTATGCCGTCGCAGGTTCGGCCGGGTATTATCTCAATAATATTTATCACCTTCTTATTTCAAGAGCGGTGCTCGGCATATCAGTCGGCATGTCTATGACCATCGTAATTACCTTGATAGCCGATTATTTTGAAGGAATGGAACGACAAAAATTTGTCGGACTTCAAATAGCTTTTATGTCAATTGGCGGAATATTATTTATAAGCCTGGGAGGAATACTTGCCGACTTTGGCTGGAGGTATCCTTTTCTTATTTATTTATCTTCTCTCCTGATTCTTCCGCTTAGTATATTGTATTTGCAAGAGCCCAGGATTTTGGTAAAAACAAACCTAACTAACGGAAATGCGAAGACGCCCGAAATAATCTGGCTCTTGTTTATCAATACGATGCTTATGTGGATCATATTCTTTTTTATACCTGTCCAAATTCCTTTTTATTTAAAGAGCATAGGCGTAGAAAAGAATGCATTGATAGGAGCAGCCATCGCAACCTCAACATTGTTCTCGGCAATTTCTTCTTTTTCATATTCAAAACTAAAAGCACGCTTTAGTTTTCTGACTATTTTTTCAATGGGATATTTATTGATGTCTGCGGGATTTGTTTGCATTTCAATCTCCAACACATACGTGCTGGTTGTTCTAGCTATGATGCTTTGCGGGTTGGGTATGGGTATGATGATACCAAACACAAATATGTGGGTAATGAAAATTATTCCGCCCGAAATAAGAGGTAAAGAAATCGGAAAGCTTACAACGTTTTGGTTCCTTGGCCAGTTTTTATCGCCGGTTATTATTTTCCCGCTTTTAAATGTTTTGTCCCTTTCTGCAACGTTTATGCTGGCGTCGGTATTTCTTTTTATGATGTCGGTTGCCTTCCTTGTTTTTTATTTCAGTAAAAAAGGAAAGCTGGTTACTCAATAATCAATAATTCTTTATCGCCTTAGATGCAGGTACAAAAGATCAGCGATGGAGATGCGACTTTTCTACAACTGCGTAACTATAAGCGGGAAATTTTTAGCTGAAATGTGGTGGTTCGATTTTTGTATTTCAATCAAAAAGCTAATTTATGAACAACGAAAATTCCGGTGCAGATAACAATGTTCGCAACTCAAATGATCAACAATCTCCCAATAAAAAGATACAAGGCGATAATACTGTAAAAAATCCTGATGATTGGAGTACGGGCGAAGAGCCAATGACAGGCGCTCAACATTCATACCTTAAGACATTAGCTGACGAAGCAGGTGAAACGTTAGATGAAAATCTTACAAAGGCTGCAGCTTCAAAGAAGATTAATGAGCTGCAGCAAAAAACCGGGAGAGGGTTAAAAAATTAATTAATGAACCTGGTTTGATAAGGCTGGGATTGTTATAGTTCTTTCGCGCCTTCCACTAATACAGAAGTTACATTATTGAGAACTTCTACAAAGCCACTTTGAACCTCAAAACTCGAAGTGGCACTTTTATCTTTAAGTATTTTGAGTTTCCCTGCCTTAAGCGCACTTATAAGTGGAGCATGTTTTTCCAGTACTTCAAACATACCATCAATACCCGGAAGCTGTACTCCATATACATCTCCGCTAAATATTTTTTTTTCCGGTGTTAAGATTTCAAGAGTCATATGGCCTCCTCCGACTCCTCCAGAGGAGGAGAGATTTATTCAAGCTTATATACTATAGCTACAGCTTGCTTTGTTTACGAAAATATTATTAAATTATTAGCCCGCCAACATTGAAAGCCCCTCCCTTGGAGGGGTTGGGGAGGCTACGTACTCGCAGCTTCCATCATTTTCTTTCCCTTTTCAATAGCATCCTCAAGGTTTCCTACCAGGTTAAACGCTGCTTCAGGATATTCATCAACTTCGCCATCCATAATCGCATTAAAACCACGGATGGTATCTTCAATAGGAACAAGTACGCCTTTTAATCCTGTGAACTGCTCGGCCACATGGAATGGTTGTGAAAGGAAGCGTTGTACCCGGCGTGCACGGCTCACCGTTAGTTTATCTTCGTCACTCAATTCATCCAGGCCAAGAATGGCAATAATATCCTGTAATTCTTTATAACGCTGTAAAGTTAATTTAACCCTGTTGGCGCAATCATAATGTTCATCACCAACAATTGCAGGAGTTAAAATTCTTGATGTAGAATCCAAAGGATCCACCGCGGGATAGATACCAAGATCCGCGATCTTCCTGCTCAATACAGTAGTTGCGTCAAGGTGAGCAAACGTTGTTGCGGGAGCAGGATCAGTAAGATCATCCGCAGGTACATATACTGCCTGAACCGATGTAATAGACCCGTTTCTTGTAGAAGTAATTCTTTCCTGCATCAAGCCCATTTCCGTTGCCAGTGTCGGTTGGTAACCCACCGCCGAAGGCATCCTTCCAAGTAATGCCGATACTTCAGAACCTGCCTGCGTAAAACGGAATATGTTATCAACAAAAAATAAAATGTCTTTGCCTTTGCTTGTGCCGTCGCCATCACGAAAATATTCTGCAATAGTCAGCCCGCTCAATGCCACCCTGGCTCTTGCGCCCGGCGGCTCGTTCATTTGTCCAAATACAAATGTGGCTTTGGAATCTTTCAATTCTTCCATATTCACCGTATCAAGGTTCCATCCGCCTTCTTCCATGCTGTGAATAAACTTATCGCCATACTTCATAATTCCGGCTTCAATCATCTCACGCAAAAGATCATTCCCTTCACGCGTTCTTTCACCCACACCTGCAAATACTGATAAACCGCTATATGCTTTCGCAATGTTGTTAATAAGTTCCTGGATCAATACAGTTTTACCAACACCCGCACCACCAAACAATCCAATCTTACCCCCTTTTGCATAAGGCTCGATGAGATCAATAACTTTAATACCGGTGAACAAGATTTCTGAAGCGGTACTTAAATTTTCAAAAAGTGGTGGCTTGGCGTGTATCGGGCGGCCATTCTTTTTACTTACTTGCGGCAGGCCGTCAATTGCATCGCCCGTCACATTGAATAAACGTCCATTTATTTCATCACCAATTGGCATAAGTATCGGCGATTCAAGATCCGTTACTTCCATTCCGCGGGTAAGCCCCTCAGTACCATCCATTGCAATGCAACGAACACTGTCTTCGCCAAGATGCTGCTGAACTTCCATAATGAGTTTTTCCCCATTAGGCTTTTTAAGTTCTAATGCATTAAATATTTTCGGAAGCTTACTGTTATCCGCAAAATGCACGTCCAGAACTGCCCCTATAATCTGTACTACTTTACCAATATTTGCCATAAATTTTTATTAATTATGTCCAATTTCAAATTGGCGGCAAAGGTAAGGGTTACACTCAAAATTTCAAACTGATTTTAAGAAGAATATGCCAGCCTTGTCTTTATCAATCTAAATTTTCCTTAATGAAAAGATGATATATAAAAAAAGTATCAAAGAATTACCTTCATGCAATTAAATTCTACATCCAATGATGAAACAGTCGGCAATATTTATTTTCTACATTTTTATCTTCAATTTCACCTCAATTGCACAAACTACTGGTGATTCCAGCTTAAAACTGACATTACCCAATGGATGGTCGCTTACGCCTGCCGGGCACGGTTACCTGCTGGGGGATCTTCCCCTTAATATTGCGGTAAGCAAATCAAAAAAATTAATGGCCGTTACTAATAACGGGCAAAGCACACAAAGCATCCAGCTTATAGATGTGCAATCAGGTAAAATACTTGATAATATTGAAGTTGATGTAGCATGGATGGGTTTAAAATTCAGTGCAAATGAAAAATATTTATATGCATCCGGCGGAAATGACAATTGGATTTTGAAATATGCCCTCAGGAACAAAAAACTCGTTTTAGAAGATTCATTGAAACTGGGTAAAAAATGGCCCAATAAAATATCTCCCACAGGAATTGATATAGATGATAAAAAGAAAATATTGTATGTCGTTACGAAAGACAACAACTCTCTTTACCTTCTTAATCTTTCCAGTAAAAAGATTATCGGGCAATATCCCCTGGATGCCGAAGCATATACTTGCCTGCTTTCGCCAGACAAAAAAGAATTGTACATAAGTTGCTGGGGCTGCAGTAAGTTATTAGTATTTAACACAGAATTAAAAAAGATTACCGATAAAATAGATGTTGGTGAGCATCCAAATGATATTTGCTTAACCGGGGATGGCAAACATCTATTTGTTGCTAATGCTAATGATAACTCAGTTTCTGTCATAGATGTTTCTTCAAAAAAAGTTGTTGAAACATTAACCACTTCCCTATATCCAGATGCTCCGCAAGGTTCTACTACAAATGGACTGGGGCTTAGCCCGGATGAAAAAACTTTATATATCGCAAATGCTGATAACAATTGTTTGTCAGTGTTTGATGTAAGTGAACCTGGCCATAGTGTATCCAATGGATTTATTCCTACGGGCTGGTATCCTACGAGCGTGAAAGCCATCGGCAGTAAAATTTTTGTAACCAACGGTAAAGGGTTTTCATCCTTTCCAAACCCTAATGGGCCAAATCCGGCAAGAAAAGGAAATACAGTTATTTACCAGGAAGGAGATACGGCCAAAGTAAAAAAAGAGCAGTATATCGGCGGATTATTTATTGGAACAATGTCGGTGATCGATGTGCCCGATGCTAAAAAACTTGCAGATTATTCTGAGCAGGTTTATCAAAATACGCCCTATACAAAATTAAAAGAAACTGTTTCGCAGGGTGAAGCAGGAAATCCTATCCCGGAAAAAATTGGAGATCCCTCTCCTATTAAGCATGTGTTTTATATTATAAAAGAAAACCGCACGTACGACCAGGTATTGGGCGATATAAAGGAAGGCAACGGCGATACAAGCCTTGTTTTATTTGGTGAAAAAATTACACCTAATCAGCACAAGCTTGTAAGGGATTTTGTATTGCTGGATAATTTTTATGTAAATGGTGAAGTAAGCGCTGACGGCCATAACTGGAGCCTGGGAGCCTATGCTACTGATTATCTTGAAAAAACCTGGGTAACAAGTTATGGCGGTCGTGGCGGAACTTATGATGCTGAAGGATCAAGAGAAATCGCAAACAATAAGAATGGATTTATCTGGAATAATTGCAAAAGAGCAGGCGTTTCGTATAGAACATATGGAGAGTTTGCTGATGACTACAAACCAAACATACCAGTGTTAGAAAATCATTTTTGCCCATACTTTACAAGCTTTGATTTTTCGGTTTTGGACACAACAAGATTCCTGCAATGGAAAAGAGATTTTGACTCACTAATACGTATAAACGCTTTGCCACAGCTTAATACATTGCGCTTTCCTAATGACCACACAGAAGGCTTAAAGGTAGGCCGGCCAACTCCTTTTGCATACGCAGCAGACAACGACCTTGCCGTAGGCAGGTTTATAGATTACCTGAGCAAAAGTTCTGTATGGAAAGAAAGCGTTGTTTTTATTGTAGAAGATGATGCGCAAAATGGTCCGGACCATGTGGATGCCCACAGAAGCCCGGCATACATCTTAGGCCCTTTCGTAAAAAGGAATTTTATTGATCATACGCCTTATACAACCTCGGGAATTTTAAGAACGATCGAACTGATTTTAGGATTACCACCTATGAGCCAATATGATGCTGCCGCCACGCCGCTTTGGCGTTGCTTTACTCCTACACCTGATGCCACGGTTTATAATCACTTGCCTGCACAAACAGATATGACACAAAAGAATACCGTGGTGAATAGGCTGTCCGAAAAAAGTGCAGCATTTAATTTCACCAAAGAAGATGCGGTGAACGATGCAGAGTTTAATGAAGTATTGTGGAAAGGCATTAAGGGGATGAGCAGTGTGGTGCCCTCACCAAAACGAGCTGCTTTTTTAACGGTGACAAAAAGTGCAAACAAGGATAACGATGACGATTAGCCGAAAAGCGTTGAAAAATTAACGCTTAACATTTTTGATTTTTTTCTCAACAATACTACAGCGCTGTAATTAATTTTTCAAGCTCAACTTCTTCAAGTGCTACTCTTTGTGATGCATCATTATCCCAATGCCATTTCACGAGGCTTATTTTTCCATCAGCTATTTCGATGCCTGTGATATCTCCATCATTATAACAGCAACAACCACTATTAAAATAACTGGGTTTTAGTTTAGTTTGTTCTGCACCTTTTTCAATTTTTGTTTCATTGATCCTGTTATTTGGATGGTCAGAATATAAGCCGGCGGCAAATACAGGCTTATGTGTATGGCCTGTTATAAGCAATAAATTTTCTTTGTGGCTGCTCCATTCATACATTATGATATTATGCCTGTCCCGAAGTTCAAAATCTTTCGCGGGCGTATTTACGTTTAGTTGGAGATAACGCTGCAATGGCCGCCAGATGTGACTTACGAGCCAGGTGCTGAAGCTATTGTTATCACTCATTTTATCACCCTGGTGGCCGTGTGTCAAAAAAATGATTAAGGGCTTATCATTAATTTTAGTGTTCAATAATATGCCCTCATACACCGGGAGTGGCAATTCAAAAATATCTTTAAACCACTTATCTACTTCCAGCTTATCCTTCCACGTAAGATCATGATTGCCGAAAGTTTTATAATATCTCTTTTGAGAATGAAATCTTGCTTCTGACTGTAACGCCCTTACATTTTTTGAAATGACTTCTTCAGGTTTGTACTTCCATAATTCTTCACTATCGCCTAAATTGATATAATGAAATTGATTGCCGAAATAGTAATC
>JBDTSD010000154.1:0-10039 GCA_039931355.1 Ginsengibacter sp. | reverse complement strand
GTAAGGTCTCTTATTAACTTCAATGTTTCACCCATAACTGGCAGATTTATTATACGGGGTGTTTACATGAAGAGCGTCATTTTAAAATTAATCATTAAAGTGATAAGGAGCAATATAGCAATTTGGCCAAGACAACAAAATCGTTGATCGGTTAGAGCAAGTGTTATCCTTCACTGGTTGAAGTTTATAATTTTTTAGAAAGGTAAAATTGTCGCCAAATATCTGCGCTTATGGCTAATAGTTAGGATACATATTTATGCCGGTATTTTAGAGGCACAATTAGAACAAACCTAAGTTGCCCGTTTATTAACAGGAAGCGAAACATTAAATATCGTACCCACACCATTACTTTCTATCCATATTTTACCATTATGTTTTTTCATAATATCCTTGCATATATACAGGCCAAGCCCAAAGCCTGAGATGAGGATTGAATTATCTTTTGCCCGGTAGAAGCGGTCAAAAACCCTTGACTGCTCTTCTTTTGCGATGCCTATCCCAAAATCCCGGACTTTAATAATAAATTCCGTACCGGTCATTTGTGTGTACACATATACTTCCTTCGCATTAGGAGAATATTTTACAGCATTAGATAATAAATTGGTGAGTACCTGCTCTATCCGCTGCCTGTCTGCAGATACCGTTAAGCTTATTTGTTTTCCTTGCTTTATTATTTTGTGATCGGGAGCAATTACCTGGAAAGAAGCAATTGCTTCATCAATCAGGCTGTCAATATCAAAATCGGTAAAGTTTAAATGCAGCTGGCCACTTTGAATTTTAGAAACATCCAGGAGATCAAAAATTAAATCCTGCAACCTGTTCACGCTACCAAGTGTTTTTTGAATATATTTTTTGTTTGGCTGTTTATCTTCAATATCGTTTAAAACCTGCAGGTAGCCTTTGATGCTTGTTAGCGGTGTTTTTAATTCATGGCTTGCAATACCGATAAATTCATCTTTCTTCTCCTGGCTTAGCCTTACCTGGTCCATTAGGTTGTTAAACACATGTGAGAGCGTACTTATTTCATCTTTACCCTCTGCATTTACGTGCCTCGAATAATCGCCTGTTTCACCTACCTGCTGCATTATTTTCACAAGGTTAAGCAGCCGTTTGGATATGTAGGATTGAACGATAAAAGAAATTAAAAATGCGAGCCCTATGCCAATCACCAATATCACCACCGCCATATTATATTGTTTTGCTTTTATTTTGGCAAGCTCATTTAATTCTATTCTTAAGCAAATAGTGCCCAAGACCTCTCCTTTATCAATTATGCTATTGTAAACAAAAAGATATTTGGAAGTGTACTCAGCTTTTTTACCACCGTTGTTGGACAATTTAAATAAAAAAGTATCCTGTCCCGGCTTTGCGTACGTCGCGAAAATTTGATCTTTTTTATAAAGGATTGCCGCATTCAGCACATCCGGCGATACCTTTTTAAGATCAGACAATATCTTTATTGCTGCTTCACTATCGTCGAACTGGAGAGCAGATACAGTGCTTGAGCCAATGACCTGCGCAAGACTTACCATAGCTTCTGCCTTACGCTGTTTATAGTCGTTGATATGAGAGACAACAAATACAGCAAAACAGAGCCCAAGCACAATCACGCTGGTAAAAACCTGCATGAAGATTAATTTATTTTTTATTGTGAGGTACCGGAGTTTAAACAATTTCAAAAAGATAAAAGCATAAAAAAAATAGGGTCAGTTAACTATTATGGCAAGTTTGAGCAATTGTGAACTTGCCTTTAACCCTTCATCGTTAATGGATTTTACATTGGCTTCAAATTTAAGTTTATCATTTACGATCACGAAATTTATGGCGGTTCCCATGTTAGCATACCCGGGTGTTTCACTTACGATTAGCGTGCCTCTGCCTGTAGTCGCTAAAATCGAAGAAAGAGGATATGTATTATCAGCAGAAATAAAAAGAACATTACAGCTTGTAATTTCGTCCGGCTTGCTGACTCTGCGAATAATTATTTTTTTATTCTGAACTGTTTTAGTTGCTGCTATTTCAGTAAGGGGCTCATAGATGGATGAATTACCGAAAATACATATGGTAAAATCATCGGTATTATTTACATTCCAATCAATATATTTAGTAAAGTTGTAAATGAATGCGGCCTTTAGAAAAGGCTCTTTTACAGGGGCCTGCGCATAAGCCAGAGCATTTAAAAAAATGCCCGCTAAGAAAACAATTGCGCAACTTTTGAGCCTTTTGCACATTTGTCTCATCTGATATGTAATGATTAAGTTTATCAAAAGGCTATTTATAAAGTGATACCAATTTTAAACAAACCATTCACGCCGGGTTGTTCCAGAACGGTAGAAAATAAGACCCCATCGGCACCACGGAAGCCAGGATCAAGCCACTTAACGTCAAATACATTGTGGACGTTTATACTTGCAGTAATTCCTTTATTAAATAACTTCCCGGTTGTAACTACAAAACTTGTAAGGAAATAGCCGGCTACCGAACCGTATGGGTCTGTTGATGGTGTGCGCCGCAAGCCCACCCAATTGCCGGTGAGGCTAACGGTGAAAAGTTTCTCAAGATGCATTGTAACACCGGCATTGCCTTTTATTGAAGCGATACCGGCAAGTTTGAACGTTTTGCCTGTTATAAGATTTCTTCCTACGGCATGCTGATAGGTAATATTCATGAAGGCGGAAATATTTTTGTTCATAGACATATCTGCTGCACCTTCCACGCCATTTATAGTGAATGCGCCAGGGTTTTTATTGACCATTAAATTTGGCAGATTACTAAGAATGATCACATCGGTAAGTTCATTGCGGAATCCGTTTACCTGCAGGCGTATAGTCTTTGACGGTGTATAAATAGCATTCGCCTCATAGGTTTTTATCTTTTCCTGTTTCAATTTAAAATTACCCGCGGGAGGAGGCTGGTGTATTTCTAAATTGCTGGGAGCACGAAATGCGGTGCCATACTGCAATTTAAAGGTCAACTTATCACTGGGCTGATTTACTACCGCAATTCTCGGGCTTGCTTCATCACCAAAGTAACTATTATGATCATACCGGAAACCGAAAGTAAAATTGGTTTTAACCAGCAGGCTGGTATTTAATATGTATTGCAGATAACCACCAAAATTATTTCTGATATCATAGACCCTCGGAAGATAGGTAGAGTTAAGATTAACAACTGTGTCCCTGCCGTCAATAAGATAAATTGTATTAGGATCGAATGTTGATTTCCTGGCGCCGGCCTCTACATTGTCCCGGTTATACTGTATTCCTGCAGAAAATTTGTGCTTTTCCGAGGGCAAATAATTTACCAAAAGTTCGCCGGTGATCCTGTTAGAATAGCTTGCAATACCAGAGCGGATAAGCCGTCTTCCATCTACCGTTACATATACATAGGAATCTTCACCCTGGCCGGTTTCCCTGTATGTTACGCGGCCAAGAAAATTCAGTTTTTCGCCTGGCTTAAATTCATTTTCAAGAAACCATGTGCGGAGGTAGGAGTCAATCTTGCCGGATTCTTCTCCCCTGATGTCTCTTTGTATGATGCCCGCAACACCTAAGTTATTGTTGCCTTGTGGTGGCAGTCTCAGGTAAACAGTGGGGCTGTTAGCGTAGGTTCCCCAACCCATAGGCGTTCTATAGGTGCGATAACCTAATGTAGTCTTCGATTTTTTAGCATAATAGCTAACGGTGGTATTGAACGAGTACGCCTTATCAACATATGAACCGGAATAGTTGGGGTCCCGGTTTTTAAACTTCGGGCCATCGCTGCTGTACAGAGTTCCTGCAGCAGCGAATTCAAAATTCGATTTCTTTACTCCTATGCTTAGCTTTTCAAACGAAGTATTAAAGCTTCCAAAGCCCTGCTCTGCATGCAAGCCATTAATGTCCGTTCCTTTCTTTGTGATGATATTAATCACGCCTCCAAAAGCATTAGCGCCATACAGCGCCGACACGGGGCCCCAGATAATTTCGACTCTCTCTGCATTATGCAAGCTATAAACAGGCCCGGCCATATCGTTAGAGCCAAGAATATTATTTTCAACTATGCCATCAATCATTAATAATGCACGCAGGTTTTCGGCGCCATACATTCCCCTGAAATAAATTAAAGTAGGTGCATAACCATTTATATGAATCATGTCTATACCGGGAATATCGCGTAAAGCGTCTTCTAATTGTTCATAACCTCTCTCTTCAATTTCCTTTGCAGAAATAACGGTGATGGTGGACGGCGCTTCTAAAGTAGTTTGCATATACCCGGATGCAGTAACCACTTTTATGTTCATCAATTCTTCGAGGGAAAGATTTAAAAGGCTCTCAACATGCTGCATTGAATCCTGCTGGGCCATTAGGATCTGTGAAATACAGGAAAAGACCGATACAAGAAATAATTTATTTCTCACTTTAAAATGTTTTGTGCCGCGAAAGTAACAAACCATTCGGGAGATCAATTGTACTTGTGTATATTTTGCTTGATTGTGTTCAATAAGTAAGGAACCTCAAAAGGTTTTGTTACCAGGCCATCTGCCTGGCAATCGTGGATGCTATTTACAAGATCGTAATGTGCTGAAAAAAGTATTACCGGAATATGCCTGGTATCATCTGATTTTTTTAGCCTGCTGCATATGTCCCTCCCATCCTCTCCGGCGAGAGCGACATCAAGTAAAATTAAATCAGGAGAAAAACTTTCAATGGTGCTGGAAATATAAGTACCCCGGGAAATTGTCATAACGTTATAGTCATTTCTTCGCAAAAGCATACTTACTACATCGAGTATGTCATGATCGTCATCAACAAGCAGAATTTTATCCATCATAAGCACGATAAAAATGTTACGAAAAGTTTGTGTATTACAATAATCAAACCAAATCATGAACTAACACTTATGCAATTCAACCCTTTATGGATAAGGATTTGCGAAATCTGTCACCTCCAGCTCCGTGTGGCCACGTAAAAAAACGGGTATATTTTTGTACATGAGAATGCGCAGAAAGATCAAATGACGGTTAGCATACAAGAATTGTATTGAGCTGGTTAAATGATATACATCCCTAAATCCTGAATGATATTCCGATAAAATAGGTCTTAGAAGATTCGCTTTTCAAGCCATAATATATACCACCATCTATTTTTACATTTTTAGAGATAGCATAAACAAGGCCGGCATTTAAAAAATATTCAAATATTTTAATCTCACTATCCCTGGTAACAACACCTTCCGAAAAAAAATCAACCCTTTTAAATAAAGAATGTGAAACAGTAGCGGAAGCTAAAAAAACTAAGTGATACTTGTTGCCCGTTTCATCACTTGCTACATCACTCTCTACCTGTGCGCCTAAGCCCCATTCGTTTGGCAGTTCAACAGCAACGGGGAAAATAATTCCGCCTGAAATTTTTTCAGAAAATGCAGTGGGTATGTTTATAAATGGAAGAATTGCCGCGGCTGTTTTTCCATTGTCATTGCCCCAAATATTTTGCTTCACTCTCATCGTAAGCCCGCCAAATCCTGATTTTTTATTTGTAAAGTTTCCATCGTTAATCTTCGAAGTAATTAATGTACCCACGATAAATTGTACATCCAGCGAATGTGTAATACCTAATTTAAGATTCGCAACATTAAACGAATTAGTAGTTGTTTTGGTTCCGGCAACCTTAAAGCGTTCGGTTTTAAATAAATCGGTTTCAAATTGAAAATGGCCTGCATCCAATGTGTATGGGCTTTCTGTGGCGTCAGGCCTGTCAGTAACAAATTGCCGCATCAGTTTTTTTGGGGTTGGATGAAAAAGATTATCGTTCTTTTTTAGAGGAGCTATGCGTTCCTGTGCAGATGACAAGGTAGTGAAAGCACACAGCAGTAAAATAAACACGCACTCTATGTAAATATTATTTAACACGAGTGCTAATTTAAAAGAACATTGCGATAAGCAACATTTTTGGTGCGATTATTATCGTAAACTAAACCGGCGGAAATATTTGTAAAAGCGTTTCAGCGACGTGCGGCTATAGGAAACTCCAGTAACTTTCTTCTGCATGAAAATTTGTTTCGGGCCAATGGCTCATATCAAAACCAGGCGCTTTCTCAAGCTTTTCTTTTGGCTGATCTAAAAGAAATGCTTTTTTAGCAGGATCAACCTGCAGCAGGCTAAAAGGAATAGCAAAATATTTTTGGCCTATTGTGAGAAAACCCCCGAATTCTATTACAACGTATTCTATTTTCCCGGTAGCTATCTCAATCATGATGTCCGCTATTTTGCCTAAATGCTCGTCCTGCGCATTGTGCACCTTATCACCAATAACAGAGGTTGCTGCTAAATATTTCAATGGCACGTTAGGATGCTTTCCTTCCTGGTTAACGCCGGTAAGATTCTCATTTTGTAAAATATCCATTTTAATTAATTTTTTTAAGTAGTTAAATTTTATAATAGGTACGTAATATAAGTTTAAACCATTCAACAATTGTACCTAAGATTTTCTGTTGGCAGCAAGAAGTAAAATTTAGTAAAGGCATTAATAACTTCGCATATATTTATTCTTTAAACCGTTATGTTGGAGATACAAGTAATAGAACTTCTGAAAATTGAACCAACAGAGCTTGACTCACTTCTTGCGTTAGGGTGGTTTAGAATGCAGCAGACCATATTCACCACTGATATATTACATTTTTATGGCCAGGTATATAATGCGGTTTGGCTGCGGGCAGACTTACAAAACTTTTACCCGGATAAAAAATACAAAACCTTACGCAATAGAAACAGCCGTTTCAAAACAGAAATAAAAAAAGCAATTATTACTCCTGCACATGAAGTATTATTTAGCTTTTATAAGGAAAATATATTGTTTGAAGCTGCGCCATCCCTGCACGCCCTTTTGTACGACAATAGTTCCAGTGATGTTTATAATACTTTCGTAATTAATATGTATGATGAAAACAAGTTAATCGGCTCCGGCTTTTTTGACCTGGGCGGAACGAGCGCGGCCGGTATTTGCTCTATATACGACCCGGGTTATAAAAAATATAGCCTGGGAAAATATATGATCTATGAAAAAATGCTTTATTGTAAAAGTAAAAATTTCCAATATTTCTACCCAGGCTATTTTGTACCCGGCTACGCACTCTTCGACTACAAGTTGGAAATAGGAACTGCTGCGCTGGAATATTTCGATGCGAATAATAAACAATGGATCACTTTATTTAAACATGCAAGGGATGTATAAACGAAAAAATTCTTTCGTAGAATTGCATTAATGCAAGCATTTAAATACAAGTGTACATTGTACCTTAAGAGATGTAACTACTTCAAAATAATTTTTATGAATCGTAAACTTTTGTTTTCAACACTGGCCGTTTCGCTTTTTTTTACTACTACAGGTCAACCGAAAGGCAATCTTTTTATTATAGGTGGCGGTGACCGCTCGCCTCAACTTATAGAAACACTAATTGTTACTGCCCATCTTTCTGCAAAGGACTATATAGTTGTTCTTCCGATGGCAACATCCGAGCCGGATACGTCTTATTATTACATAAAAGCGCAATTAGAAAAAGCATGCAACAATACGATAGCGAATTTGAACTTCGCAAAAAAAGACACTGTAAATAAAGAATGGCTGGATTCGTTGCAACGTGCCAGGTTGATTTTTATAACCGGGGGCGACCAGGGGCGTTTTATGAATGTAGTGCTGCACTCTCCTATACAACAGGCAATTAAAAAGGCATACGAAAATGGTGCAACTGTTGCAGGTACCAGTGCAGGCGCTGCGGTTATGCCCCTTTATATGATCACCGGCGAACACTTGCTCGGAGATACCATTTACTATAGCACATTTAAGGAATTGCGCAGTAACAATATTGAAATAAAAGAAGGGCTCGGGCTATTAACTTCCGCAGTTGTTGATCAACATTTTATTGTACGAAGCAGGTACAACCGATTGTTATCCGCACTTGCAAAATATCCTGATTTACCATGCATCGGTATAGATGAAAGCACCGCCATCATTGTACATGGCGATGAGGTAAAAGTGGCTGGCGAAGGCCAGGTAATTCTATTTTCCAATCCCAAAAATTTACGATACACAAACGCTGGCTACATCAAGTTTGATGACGTTCGCATGAGTATTTTTAGTGAAGGGGATAAATTCAGTTTGGGAAAATGAGTTGCCTATTTACATTTAGTGAAGTCATGTGGCCATTGCTTAATATGGTGTGTCTTTAGAATATAATGCCAACGCAAGCTTTTGATAAAATGAAATAAAAAAGAAAGCTATTAAAATTTGAGTATAAATGCTTCAATCCTAAACCTACAATTTCTTACGCCCGTTTTTTTATAACATACTTGCGTTAACTGCTACCTGCCCAACAGTATCCATAACAGAAAAAGCCGGTTATTTTCGGGTACGTATGCCTGCGATAAAGTTTTTGCTGTATCGAGGCGGGTACTGATTTGCTATGAACTACGGGTTTTAAGTCGAAGGGAAGTTGCTGATGTATTTAAGCGATTGGGATGCCAGAAATAGAATATTTTTTATTAGTCTACCACTTTAGTAGGGAATCGCTTATATTTGATTTTTAAGTGCCCTATTTTGGTGCATAGCAGATTGAAAACTTTAAAACTTAATTCAAATGTCAGCTCATTCACCTGAAGAAATAATCGAACAAATTACACATTCGAAGGATGTGGTAATACCCGCACATGAACTAAGTATTTCACGAAGAAAAATATTTAATAAGTATATGATTGCTGTTGCTGCCGTAGTCTTGATAGCTCTGGCCATCAATCTTATTTTGCCGGCTGAGCAACTATTGGCATTGCAGGCTCAATTGCATCGCGACAACTATTTGTTTTACTGGATGCTATTGGCAGGATTTTTTGCTGAGATAGTAGCCGGTTCAATGGGAATGGGTTATGGCGTTATTTGTACCACTATTTTACTTATACTAAATGTATCGCCGCCGGTTATAAGCGCCAGCATACATTCTGCTGAATCATTTACCAGCGCGGCAGGTACTATGAGCCATTGGCAATTGGGTAATATTAATAAAAAACTTGTAAAATCATTGGCAATACCGGCCGTCGTGGGTGCAGTAATCGGCGCTCTGTTACTTACGTACGTTGGCGAACGATATGCTAAAATGACTAAACCGGTTTTGGCCATTTATACAATGTACCTGGGTATAAAGATTTTGCAAAATGCTTTTAAAAAGAAAGTCGAGAATTCAAAAACTAAAGCAATAAATATTAAGGTACTCGGCTTAGTGGGTGGATTTATTGATTCATTTGGAGGAGGGGGATGGGGCCCGTTAGTTACAGGTACCTTTATTAAAAATGGCCATACGCCACGCTATGTTATAGGAAGCTCAACTTTCGCTAAATTTATTTTAACCCTGGCAAGTGCAATCACTTTTATGTTAACCATTGGGATCCATCATTGGAATATTGTTGCCGGCCTGCTTATCGGCGGTATAATTACTGCACCTTTTTCTGCAATGCTTACGGCGAAACTTCCTACCCGAAAAATGTTTATCGCCGTAGGAATAGTGGTTATACTTTGCAGCCTGATTACCCTGTTCAGATCAATCTTTTTATAGGGATTGGGTTTCGTTTTCGCACCCTTATTCTTTAGTAGTGATTTTTTTATGAATGAAAGCCCTGAGGACGTAACAAATTTTTTATTTTGATAACCTCAACACGGTCACATCGTGCGAAGACAACGTAGCAGTGAAAGGTTTTTGCGTATCGCCATTACTGGTATTAGCCCACAAGTTTCTGATCTTATAAGTTTGCTGTTGGGTATTCAATTCCTTATTAAAAATAGTATCTTTTATAAGCTCATCTTTCCAATTGAAATTTACCTTCATTGGCTTCGCAGATCTGTTTAAAAACAACACCGCCCACTCTTCATTGCTTAAAGGTTTTACCCATACTTCCATGCTATCCTTTTTACTATACCTGAATCCTTCAATACCTGCGGGGTCCTGGTTCACAGCGATCAGTTCTTTATTTGTAAGGATTGCATTTGTTTCCTTTGACATTTTCCTTATATCGTTT
>JBDTSD010000153.1:0-10085 GCA_039931355.1 Ginsengibacter sp. | reverse complement strand
AAGAGAATACGCCGACTATAAATCCCTTTCGAATGCCTTTGAATATGGCAACAAGTATGGTAAGTAAGAAAGCAACATCTATTATCATTTGCAGTTAATTGATGGAAACAATGGGCAATGGGCAATGGGGAAGGCATTACATACCCCTCTACTTTTTCGCCAGGATATCTTTTACAATTGCCGCTATACCTTTACCGTCTGCCTTACCTACCAGCTTTTTATTAGCAATGCCCATTACTTTTCCCATATCGGCGGGAGAAGAAGCGCCGCTTTCATTGATGATATTTTCAATTTCTTTCCTTAGCTCGGCTTCATCCATTTGCCGCGGCAAAAACTTTTCTATTATTTCAATTTCCTCTCTTTCTTTTACAGCAAGATCTTCGCGGTTTTGCTTTTCATAAATTTCCAATGAATCTTTTCGCTGCTTTACCAACTTCTGTAAAAGCTTTATTTCATCGTCTTCTTTTATTTCGCCGCTAAAGCCCTCGGCAGTTTTTGTATTAATGATAGCCGCTTTAATGGCACGCAATGACCGCAAAGATTTTTCATCTTTAGCCAGCATTGCTGCTTTCAAATCAGTCATTACTTTTTCTTCGAGGTTCATGTGTTGTGGGTTTATTGGTTAATTCGTTTATTAGTTAATTCGGGCTTAACACTTGATACTTGATACTTGATTCTCGATACCTCACTCCCTACACTTCACTCTTTTCTTTTTCTATATCAAGAAATTTTTTATGAAAATCTTTAGCAAAGGTTTTGATATCATCTACGAGTACATCATTTTGCGTAGCTCTTTTAAAAGTATCCGCCATGGTGGTAAATACCTGGTAATAAAAATCAGCCATTTCATCCACCATCATATCTTTTGTCCAGAGATCGATGCGAAGAGTAGTTTTATCAAGCGCATCCCAAAAGGCCACCAACATCGCTTTTGCTTTCTGAGGATCTTGAACCGTGCTGCCTGTCGCACTCCAGGTTATATTCTGCGGCACTTTATCTTCATCTAAAAGAACATCTATACTTATATTTGAGCTTGTCATAGTCAACGAAATTAAGATTATAATAAGGTAATAAAAAAGTGCAAGATAATTTTTGAACCAATGCAAATTTACTTTTGCTTTTAGCCTTCCGTCTTCCAATCTCCGGCAGCTTTTCTTATTGCTTCCCAATAAAACCCGGCAGACTGTTCCAGGCTGAATTTCTTCACCTGTTCTTTTCCCTTTTCAATTAATGTCCTTCTTAGGTCTTCATCTTTAAAAAGATCCATCATTTTTATAGCAATCTCTTTAAAATTTTCAGGGTGTGCATATAAGGCAGCGTCTCCGCAAAGCTCAGGCATAGCGCCAGTTGATGATGTAACTATGGGAACTTCTGCGTTCATCGCAGTAAACAAAACTGAACCGGTATCCTCAACAAAAGGAACATATATCATCGCGTATGATGAGGCTATTATGCGTGTCAATTCAATTGCAGGCTGCGAAGTTAACAGCGTTACATCATCTTTAAACCGGAATAATTGCAAGGATGCGATAAACTCTTCATACTGCTGTGCTTGCCTGCTTGCAATCACTAATCGCATGCTGCTTTTTTGCCTTTTTTTAAATGCTGAAAAAGCTTTCAACAAGTTCATCAAATTTTTGCCGGGATCTATCGGGCCCGCATAAACGTAATACTCGTTTCCATTAGCATATTTTTCTTTTATACTTTCCCTTTCTTCTATTGAAAGCACTGCAGAATCTTCATAGCTTCTCGGATAAATAACCTGTATTTTACCAGGCGCACACTTGTACCGGCTTATAATTTCAGTTTTTGAAAACTGTGAGCCCGTAATTATAACGCTTGCTCTTTTTATAAATCGTCTTGTAAATTTTTTTGAAAATAAAACCCTTTTTCTTTCGATAAATAAAGGAAATTTTAAAAAACCAAGGTCATTCAAAATAAGGCACTGCGGTACTTTGGTAGTAAGAGAACAAAATCCATCTGTACATACAAATACATCGGCTCTGTATTTTTTAAGCAGCAACGGAATTTTAATATTATACCAGATGTACCACTTTGCAGGAGAATTGGCCACCGGCGCTTTTATAACGGGAATAACATTTTCAGAAAACCTGGAAGATGAATGGTAAGGCTTATCAAAAATGAAAATGAATGTATGGTCTTTATGTGAGGCTGCTATATCTAAAAAAAATCCGGATAGAAATTTCGCAGATTCATCGTGTTCACCTTTTAAAAAACATCTTGCGTCAACTGCAATATTCATTAAAAATATCATTGTTGTCCTGCTAAACTAACGAGGTCTTGCTGCTCTGGCCTCACTCCCAACCCTCTCTCCGAAGGAGGGAGGCCGTGAAAGCTAATGGCCACCTCCTTCCTGGTAGAATAAAGAGTTTTAGCAGGACAATTTTAAAAAAATTATAAATTTCGAACTTCCTTTTTGTAAAATAAAATATGGGAATATCCAGCAGAAGATAGGCTTTATCGCAGCACTTTCAGCTTTACTGTTTCAATTCGCGTTTCACTGACACTTAAAACATCAAACTGGTAATCATCAATAATAATGCGGTCTTTCTGGCGCGGAATCGATTCGTGCTGGTTGATTATATAACCCGATAAAGTACCTGTATCTTCATCCTTTCTAAAGACCAATTTATATTTATCCATGAGATAATCAAGCTCCAGCCTGCCGCTAAAAAGGTATTCATTTGCTGATATTTGTTTATCTACAAATTCCTCTCCTACATCATATTCATCTTTTATTTCACCAAATATTTCTTCCAGTAAATCTTCCATAGTTACTATGCCTGCAGTGCCGCCGAATTCGTCAACTACCCACGCGATACTTTTTCTTTCCCGGCTGAATTTATTGATAAGATCAGTGGCACTCATGCTTTCGGGTATAGTAGGAATGGGCAGCATAATCGAGCGTAAGTTTGCGGGACTCTTAAACATGTCAAGCTGGTGAATGTACCCCTGTATGTTGTCAATGTTTCCTTCATATACCACGATCTTACTAAGCTTTGTGTCTATAAACTTATTTTTTACTTCACTGATTGGCGCATCAATATTTATCGCTTCAATCTCCTTTCTTGGTATAAGGCATTCCCTTATTTTTATATCTGATAATGATAGCACGTTTTCAAATAACTCGTTGTTCATTTCAGCATTGTCTTCGGTGTCGTGCTGGTTATGTTGTTGTATAAAATGTTCCAGGTCTATTTTTGTAAACACCTCTGTTTTGTTCTGAAGCTTTACATTAAAAATATATTTAAGCATCCACTCGGTTACACTTACAAAGAAGGTGGCAATCCATGCCAGTAAAGAATAAAAAAAGCTGACGATAAAAGTGATGATGACGCTGCCTATTACCGCATTTCCTTTTGCCCGGAAAAAAGCTTTAAAAATGAATTCAAAAATCAATAAGAGAATGGTAGAAATGATTGTTTCAGCAGCAAGCTTAATGTAAGTATCTTCTATGTGCCAGTATTTCCAAAAGCCATTCAGGATCTCACTCCACAGAAGGCCATATACAACCAATAAAATATTTAAAGCGACAAGCGTAGTACCGATAAAACGCGTCGGCTCTTCCATAAACTCCGACCAAACTTTCCCGGTATAGCTTCCCTGTTTTCTTTTTAGCTCCACTGAAAGTTTGCTTACGGATACAAATGCGATTTCTATACCCGCAAAAAAACCGATAAGAAATAAGGAAGCAACAATAGCTATAATTGAACTCCAATCCATATCATAAAATTAAAGCATGAAAATGCATTACTCATTATTTAAAAATGTTGATACTATTTTTTCTGCCTGTTTGCATGCCTCATCAAAGTCGTTATTTATTACCACATTTTCAAAATAAGATTTGAAAGTCATTTCAAAGGCAGACTTATTAACCCGTGCCAGCAAAGACTCTTCCGTTTCTGAGCCACGCATAAGCAGCCTGCTTTTTAATTCCTGCACTGAGGGTGGTTGTATAAAAACAGAGAACGTATTTACCGGGTATTGTTGCTGAACGTGAATAGCGCCTTGCACATCTATATCCAGCACAGGCACTTTATTTTGCGCCCAAATTCTTTCTATTTCATCTTTTAATGTTCCATAGTATTTGCCTTCATATACCATTTCCCACTCAAGAAATTCTTTATGATGAATTCTTTCTTTGAATTCTTTTTCTGAAATAAAATAATAGTCTTCTCCATCTTTTTCATTCTCACGCGGCTGCCTTGTTGTGGCTGAAACAGAAAATGCCATTTGCGGAAACTTTTTCATAAGATAGCGAATGATCGAGGTTTTACCTGCACCGGATGGTGCGGTCACAAGAATTATTTTATTGTAATGTTTGCTCATGTTTCTATAAAGAATAGTAGAAGACGAAATTTATAATATGCATTTGATTACACCAATTAACTTATTAACCAATGAACTAATAACGGTAATCCCTACACGAATTGCTATCTTACCGCCTGGTAATATCAGCGCCCATTAATTTAAGGCGTGTATCAATATCCTGGTAGCCCCTGTCAATCTGCTCTATATTCTGAATAACGCTTTCGCCTTCTGCACTTAAAGCGGCAATCAGCAAGGCTACGCCGGCTCTTATATCAGGACTGCTCATCTCTATTCCTCTTAATGCATATTGCCGCTCAAGCCCGATAACTACCGCCCTATGAGGATCGCACAATACAATTCGTGCGCCCATTTCTATTAATTTATCTACAAAGAATAAGCGGCTTTCAAACATTTTTTGATGTATCAACACGCTCCCTTTCGCCTGCGCAGCAACGACGAGCATCACACTTAACAAGTCCGGCGTGAGGCCTGGCCAGGGATGATCGGTAATGGTAAGCATGCTACCATCTAAAAAAGTTTGTATCTCGTAAAGTTCCTGCGCAGGTATATGTATATTATCTCCATTAATATTCATTGTTATACCAAGCTGCTGAAACCTTTCAGGAATAATTCCCAGGTGTTCCAGCCCAACATTTTTTATAAGAATATCGCTTTGTGTCATAGCCGCAAGCCCAATAAAGGAGCCTACTTCTATCATATCCGGAAGAATGGTATGAGAAGTGCCCGATAGCTCCGGCACACCTTTTACAATAAGCAAATTACTGGCGATACCGGAAATCTTTGCACCCATACTGTTGAGCATTTTGCAAAGCTGCTGTATGTAAGGCTCACAGGCTGCGTTGTAAATAGTGGTGGTGCCTTTTGCCATTACGGCCGCCATTAAAATATTAGCTGTGCCCGTAACGCTCGGCTCATCCAGCAGCATATCAGCACCCGTAAGTTCCGAAGTATGCAGCTCAAAAAAAGATTCATCCGCATCATAGTCGAATGTAACTCCAAGCTTTTGAAAACCTGTAATATGCGTATCGAGCCTACGCCTGCCAATTTTATCACCACCGGGCTTTGGCACATAAGCTTTTCTAAACCTGGCGAGCAAAGGTCCGGCAAGCATAACGCTGCCGCGTAAACGCCCGGTTTTTTTTCTGAAGGAAGGTGAAGCGAGGTAATCTACATTTATGTTATCTGCTTTAAAGATGCAGGTTTGCCTGTCCACGCGTTCTATAGATACGCCCAAATCCCGCAGCAATTCTATTTGAAGATTAACATCTGTAATATCCGGAATATTATGAATCGTCACTTTTCCGCTGGTAAGCAATACTGCCGAAATTACCTGCAGCGCTTCATTCTTAGCACCCTGTGGTGTTATCTCCCCTTTTAGTTTTTTTCCTCCATTTACCACGAACGACCCCATTGCGAAAAATTTCTGTTAATAATTAAAATAAAAAAACCCGGCTATGTATAAAATGCCGGGCTAAATTAAATTTATAAAATTGTTGTTTAATATCTTTTTTTTGAATATTTATTTCGGTTGTTGTTCCTGTTATTATTACTATTGTTGTTCCTGTTGTTTCTTGGACCAAAATTTTTACGATATTTCCCGCCACTAAATTCTTCACGAACGTTCTCAACCCTGTGTTTTATGAAAGGTCGGTTATTAAATTCCAACTCCCCTTTTGTAATAGAAGCCAGTTCTGTCTGAATATTGTCGTCGTGTACAAGCTCTTTGTGCCAGTTACTGTAAGTAAGCTTCATATAGTAAGCGATTGCGTTGGCAAATCCCTGGCGCTTTTCACCATCTTCTTCCTGCAGGGCTTTATCTATTACAATCTCTATGTTTTTACCAAGATGATTGTATTTAGGATACCGCTTAGGATAGGTAAGCGGGTCCGGTTTTGCTTTAAGCGATTCCCTTGTTGGTATCGGATACGGGCTATCTACATCCAGCTTAAAATCACTTATTAAAAAAAGATGATCCCATAATTTATGGCGAAAATCTTCAACATTTTTTAAATGTGGATTTAGAAATCCCATTAGCTCAATTAATGCATAAGCATTTTTTTGTCTCTTTTCCCTGTCTTCAAGGGTTAAAACATACTCGACCATTTTTTGTATGTGGCGGCCGTATTCTCTTATTTCAAGATGATTACGGGTCGTATTGTATTCCATGTTCTCAACGTTTTCCATTCGGCAAATGTATAATTTTAAAATTTAGGGTGCAAAAAAGGAGGCTGTAAAGTATTTAAAGAGTTACTTCATGCTGTCTCCTGCCTCGACCGTTTACCGTTCCAGTACCAACAGAACCAAAGGGCGATCAGCACGCCAACGGAATCGGCGGCCCAGTCAAGCAGTTCAAAGTCGCGGCTTGTCACAAAATATTTTTGAATAAACTCAATGGTTAATCCCCATAAACTTGACGCCAGCGCTATGCGTATAAAATAATGTAACCGCTGAATTGTTGAAAATCCTGATTTAAAAAATGGATAGCTGAATAAAAACATAAGCCCTCCAAACATGCCGGCATGGACCCATTTATCAAAATATATTCCATCAAGCCAGTGCATTTTTGGCAGATCACTTCCGGGCATGCATGTAAGCACCAACACAATAAAAAACCAGGCAATGCCTGGCAGGAATTTCTTAAAAGGAATTTTTTTCATTTATAAATACCTTTATGCTATCTCTTTCTGATAGGCCGCAGCATCCATAAGCTTACTTATATCTTCTGCGTTATCTACTTTCATTTTTATCATCCATCCATCACCATAAGGATCTGTGTTTACCTTTTCCGGTTCCGTATCCAGCAGCGGATTTATTTCTGTAATAGTGCCGCTCACTGGCAAAAAAAGATCGCTTACAGTTTTCACCGCTTCTACTGTTCCGAAGACAGCTTCAGCTTCAAGCGCTTTGCCTTTGGTTTCTATTTCAATATAAACGATGTCACCAAGTTCATGTTGTGCAAAATCAGTAATACCGATAGTAGCAATGTCTCCTTCAATAGAAACCCACTCATGGTCTTTGGTGTATTTTAGATTTTCCGGAATATTCATATATAATTTATTAGTTTTTAAAAGTATGCTGCAAATTTATATTTTCTATCATTCTTTTAGCAGGCTCATTTTAGAATAGCCATTTCCATTCTTATGTTGTGCAACGGCCTGTTATTTTCATCTTTAGGAGCGTTGGCTATTTTTTCCACCACATCCATTCCGCTCACCACCTCACCAAATACCGTGTAGTTCATATCGAGAAAAGGATCACCGCCTGTCGTTTTATAAAACTCCCGGTGATTCTGCGGAATACTTATGTGAAATCTTTTTTCAATCATATCCATTTCATCGTCGGTGTATGTTTTTCCGTCCACTATATAAAACTGCGTGGAGCTGCTGGCCTTTTTCGGATTATTTTCATCTCCCTCTCTTGCTGCTGCAAGTGCCCCTCTTTTATGAAACAATGAAGTGTCGAACTCAGCGGGTATTGTATATTTTAAACCTCCCTCTCCCAGCAGAACGCCTGGCTTGGCATTTTTACTATCGGGGTCTCCTCCCTGTATCATAAAATTGTTTATCACCCTGTGAAATAAAAGCCCGTCATAAAATTTTTCCTTTACAAGCTTTATAAAATTGTCTCTATGCAACGGAGTTTTGTCATACAACTTTAAAACAATTATACCGGAATCCGTTGTAAGCTTTACCTGCACTGGTTTTTTAATTTTTGGAGAAGCTGGCCTTGAAGCAGAACACGAGACAATGGAAATAATTACAAACAAATAAAACAAATATCTCATAAGGTTCTAAAAATCTTTGAATGGTTCGCCAATATTTTCAAAGTAAAGCAATATATGGTCTTTGAGAAAATTTTCCTGCTCTATCATGTTATATTCTGGTAAAGCCTTTAGCTGGGCAAAATGCGGCCAGCCTTCATCGTCAGTACCTTCAAGTCTATAATAACCACTTTGTGCAAGAAGGGAACATACAGCAACATGCATTAAGTCTTGCTTTTGTTCCTTTGAAAATTTCTTTTTGAAAGTCCCTATTTCCTGTATTCCGATTAAAAAAAGAATGGCTTCCACATCCGGTTTTTTATCGAAACGTTTCACGAATTTTTCTTCCAGTTTCCACCACCGGGTTTGTAAATCATCTTTAGCTTGTAGCATTGGGCAAAAATAAATCAAAAACTTCACGGTGTTTTCCACGGTATTGTAACTAGATTATATTGCATTTATTAATAACCAGTTTAAAAAAAGTGAAGCCTGTTAACTCATTGCCTGTAATGTTATATTTGCAGGCTCTATAATTAAGAGTCCTAATTGTTCTAAATATGTTACAGGTAAATTTTATAAAAAGCAATCGCGAAGAAGTGATTGAAAGATTAGCAGTTAAAAATTTTACTGACGTTTCTTTAATTGACCGGATACTCAGCCTTGATGCCGAAAGGAAATCTTTACAGTTCGAATACAATGAGACGCTTGCAAAAATAAATGCGGCATCACGTGAGATTGGGCAATTAATAGCGAAGGGCGATAAAAAACTCGCTGAGGAAAAAAAATATGAAGTAGTGAAATACAAATCAGCCCTGGAGCCGATAAATGAAAAGCTTGCCGCCGCTGAGAAAGACTTACAGGCAGGCCTTTTGAGCGTTCCCAACCTCCCGCATAGTAGTGTGCCCAAAGGAAAAACTCCTGAAGAAAATGAGATTGTGAAAGAGGGAGGAGACAAGCCAAATCTCTATGATGGCGCTTTGCCTCATTGGGACCTGGCAAAAAAATATGATCTTATAAACTTTGAACTCGGCAATAAAGTTACCGGTAGCGGATTTCCTTTTTATAAAAATAAAGGGGCAAAACTGCAAAGAGCGCTTATTCAATATTTTCTTGATTACAATGTGGAAGCGGGCTATACAGAATACCAGCCGCCGCTGATGGTGAATGAGACAAGCGCTTATGGCACGGGGCAATTGCCGGATAAAGAAGGGCAGATGTATTTTGTAAATGAAGACAAATTGTTCCTGATACCTACGGCTGAAGTGCCGGTTACAAATATTTATCGCGATGAAATAGTAAAAGAAAATGATTTGCCTATAAAGATGACGGCCTACACGCCTTGTTTCCGGCGTGAAGCGGGAAGCTATGGAAAAGATGTACGCGGCTTAAACCGTGTTCACCAGTTTGATAAAGTAGAAGTGGTGCAAATTGCTCACCCGGATAAAAGCTATGAAGTAATAGAAGAAATGGCGTTGCACATTGAAAAACTTTTACAAAAACTGGAGCTGCCTTATCGTATTCTCCGGCTATGCGGCGGCGACATGAGCTTTACATCTGCGCTCACTTACGACTTTGAAGTGTACAGTGCTGCACAGCAAAAATGGCTGGAAGTAAGCTCTGTAAGCAATTTTGAAGCTTATCAAAGTAACCGGATGAAAATTCGTTTCAAAAACCAGGAGGCTAAAACACAACTCGTGCATACGCTGAATGGCTCTTCATTGGCCTTGCCAAGAATTGTAGCAGCTCTGCTGGAAAATAAGCAGGATGAAGGCGGGATAAAATTACCCGCAGTTCTTCATGCTTATTTTGGTGGGGAGAGAATTAGTTAAATTATAATTTTTTTACGCCTATTTCTTCGCATGAAAGTGATTTTGTCAGCCTGTGTCTTTTAAACCCCTGAGCAATTATTCCTTCTCACTCAGCTCCAGCCAGCGCATTTCTTTTTGATCTAATGATACAATTATTTCATTTA